>JAYRND010000209.1:0-3649 GCA_041904885.1 Burkholderiales bacterium | reverse complement strand
TTCCGCTTTGCCAACATCGACGAGGTCTACGACTTCGACACGTCCTTCAATCCGCAGTTTCAGATCCTGAAGCCGCAGCATTCGCTCACCTACGAGGGCGGTCTCGAATGGCGGGCAGGCGGAGCCTTCCTGCGCGCGAGCCTGTTCCGCATCGACGTGAAGGACGAGATCCACCTCGACCCGTTCACCGCGGGGATCGGCAATACCAATCTCCCGCCGTCGCGACGCCAGGGCGTGGAACTGAACGGCACCTGGCAGGCGACTTCCTCCCTGCGCCTGAGCGCGGCCTACGCGTACACCGACGCACGCTATCAAAAGGGGACGTTCCCGGGAGGCCCGTTCGTCATCGGCACCGACATCGACATCGCCGGCAACTATGTACCGCTGGTGCCCAGGCACAAGCTCAACACGGCGTTTGCGTGGGACATCGGCGGTGGCATGCGCGTCTCGGGATCGCTATGGGCGACCAGCAGGCAGTACATGGACAACGACGAGGCGAACTCGCTCGGCGTGCAGATTCCGAAGACGGTGGTCGCGGACCTGAAGCTCGCGCAGTCCTTCGGCTGGGGGAATGTCGCGCTCACGGTCAACAACCTGTTCAACGAGCGCTACTACACCTACGCGATCCGCAGCCAATTCACCGCCGACCGCTACGCGGTGTATCCGCTGCCGCAAAGAACGGTGGGCGTCATCGCGGAGATCCGGATCCCGTAGCCGCGGCTGGGAGCGAGGGCAATTCTGCTATCTTCCCCCGATGCCGCAGCATGCAATCGGGGACGCGGTTCCGCTCGGCGAGGTTGCGCGCGCGCTGGTCGTGATCCTGCGCCACCACGGCGACGTCCTGCTCGCATCGCCGGTGTTGCAGGTCCTGAAGGCGCACTCGCGCGCGGCGGAGATCGACGCGCTCGTCTACGACGACACCGCGCCCATGCTGGAAGGCCATCCCGCGCTCGCCAGGCTGCACGTGGTCGGCAGGAAATGGAGAAAGGCGGGATTGCTCTCCAGGATCGGATGCGAGGCGCGGCTGTACGGCGCCCTGCGCGCGCGCGGCTACGACCTGCTCGTCCACCTCACCGATCAGCCGCGCGGCGCGTGGCTGGCGCGCGCGCTGGGCGCGCGCCATAGCGTGGCGCCCGCCGCGGCCGGGCGCGGCGTGCTCTGGAAGCGCAGCTTCACGCACCTGTACGCCCTCGCGGGCAACGGCCGGCGCCACAAGGTCGAAGCGAATCTCGATGCGCTTCGCCGCATCGGCCTGCAGCCCGGCATGGAGGAGCGCCGCCTCCAATTCGTCCCGGGCGCGCAAGCCGAATCGAGCGTGGACGGGCTGCTCTCGTCGGCGGGGCTCAAGGCGCGCGATTTCATCCACATCCACCCAGGCTCGCGCTGGCGGTTCAAGTGCTGGACCGCGGAGCGCAACGCGGAACTGATCGACCGCCTGGCTGCGGGCGCGCGCGTGGTGCTCACGGCGGCGCCGGAGCCGCGCGAGTTGTCGCTGGTGGAGGAGATCCTGGCAAAGGTTCGCTCGGCGCCCGTCAGCTTCGCGGGAAAGCTTTCGATCAAGGAGTTGGGCGCGCTCACCGCGCGCGCGCGCCTGTTCCTGGGCGTGGATTCGATGCCGATGCATCTTGCCGCCGCGATGGGCACGCCGACGGTGGCGTTGTTCGGCCCGAGCGGCGAGCAGGAGTGGCGGCCGTGGCGGGTCGCGCACCGGGTAGTGACCAGCAACCACGCGTGCCGTCCCTGCGGCAACGACGGCTGCGGCGGCAGCAAGGTGAGCGAGTGCCTGACGACCCTTGGCGTCGAGGAAGTCTGGGCTGCGGCCCGGGAACTGCTCGCCAGGGACCGCTAGAAGGATGGCCGCCAGGCATTTGCGGGTCGCCATCGTCCGGCAGCGCTACAACCCTTTCGGCGGCGCGGAGCGCTTCATCGAGCGGCTCCTGCCGGCGCTGGAGCGCGCCGGAATGGAGCCGACGCTGATCGCGCGCAGCGCTGATGGCTGGGGCGCGCGGCGGTTCATCGCCGCCGATCCGCCTTGCCTCGGCAGCACGTGGCGCGATGCGTCGTTCGCGCGCGCCGCACGCAGGGCCTGGGAGGCGGGCAGCTTCGATCTGGTCCAGTCGCACGAGCGGATCCCGGGCTGCGGCATCTACCGTGCGGGGGATGGCGTGCACGCAGAGTGGCTGGAGATCCGCGGCGCCCCGACCGTGCTCGGCCCGTACCACCGCTACGTCTGCGCCGCCGAGCGAGAAATGTTCGCGCATCCGGCGCTGCGGGCGGTGATTTGCAACTCGGCAATGGTTCGCGACGAGATCGAGCGGCGCTTCGCGGTCCCGCGGCAGAAGCTGCACCTTGTGCCGGGCGGCGTGGACCTGGATTACTTTCACCCGCGCCACCGCGCGGAGTTGCGCGCGGCTGCGCGAGCCGAGCTCGGCGCCGGGGACGCGGAGGTCGTGTTTCTATTCGTCGGCTCGGGGTTCTGGCGCAAGGGGCTGGACGCGGCGATCGAAGCGCTCGCCCGATGCGCGAACCAGCGCTTCCTCCTCGCCGTGGCCGGCGAGGATCGGCGGGCGGCGGTCTTCGCGCGGCAGACGGCGAAAGCGGCGCTTGGAAGCAGGCTGCGGCTCCTGGGCGGGCGCGCCGACGTCCGCCCCCTCTACGCCGCGGCCGATTGCTTTATCCTGCCGACACGCTATGACCCGCTGCCAGGTGCGGCGCTGGAGGCGCTGGCGATGGGGTTGCCGGCAATCGTGGGCAGGCGCAGTGGCGCCGCCGAGATTGTGCAGCACGGCGAATCCGGCTGGGTCTGCGATCCCGGGGACGCGGCTGGGCTCGCGCGACTGATGCAGGAGGCGGCGGAAACCGCGGCCAGCGGGCGCGCTGCCAGCGCCGCGCGCAGCACCGCGGAGCGCTACGGGATGGACGACATGAGTCGCAGGCTCCTCGAACTCTATCGAACGCTGGCCGACGGCCGGACGGGAACGCGCGAGCCATCGGCGCCATGACAGCGAGCACGGCCCTCTACCTGCGACTGCTGACCTACGTCCGGCCCTATGCCAGGGCCTTCGCGATTGCCGTGCTTGGCATGGTCGCGACCGCCGCCACCGAGCCGCTCTTTCCGGCCCTGATGAAGCCGTTGCTGGACCAGGGGTTCGGCGCGGGTGCGCGCCCGGTGCCGCCGCTGCTGCTTGCCGCCGCCATCGTCGGAATATTCGTGCTGCGCGGCGTGCTCTCCTTCAGTTCGTCCTATTTCCTCGCTTGGGTGGGCAACCGCGTGATCCACGATCTGCGGGCGGCCATGTTCGCGCGCCTGGTACGCCTGCCGGCGAGCTTCTTCGACAACCACAGCTCCGGCGCGGTCCTATCCAAGGTCGCGTTTGATGTGGGCGGCGTCGCTTCGGCGGCGACCACGGTTCTGACGGTGGTGGTGCAGGACTCGATCAAGGTGCTCGGCCTGCTGGGCTTCATGCTGTACCTGAACTGGAAGCTCACGCTGCTCGCCCTTGCCGTGGGCCCGCCGATCGCCTGGATCGTGCGCCGGCTGTCGCGGCGCCTGCGTGACATGGCGCGCGAGGCGCAGTCCTCGATGGGCGACCTGGTGCACGTGCTCGAGGAAACCATCGACTGCCACAAGGTGGTCAAGGTTTTCGGC
>JAYRND010000208.1:0-5548 GCA_041904885.1 Burkholderiales bacterium | reverse complement strand
GCCGGGTCCACGAGCGTGCGGCTCGGCGGCGTCCACTGGACGGACAGCCCGGCGGTGTCGTGGCCGGCAGCAGCAGCGGCTTCGAGGAACCACGCGCCGATACGATCGAGCCCCTGCGGCATCAGCATCTGCCAGCGCCACGACTCGATGTTGCGGCCGAACTCCTGCCAGCCCATGCGCGCACTGCTGAAGTTGACCTGCGACAGGTCGCCGGTCAGCGCCTCGTAGGGCACGCCAAGCCCGGCGGCGACACGCCGCAACTGCGTGGCGGTGTACGGTGCGTAGCCCTCGGCGGCCGGCGGGGTGGTGAAATCAAGCTCTGTGCCGAGCGGCAGGACGCTGATGGTGCCGGGCTCGACGGTGCGGCCCTCCCATTTTTGCCTTTCCGCCTCCTCCACCTCGGCATCCGGCGTGCGCAGGCTGCCAGCGAAGCAGGCGGCGACCTTCTGGCGCATCAGCTGTGCGTCCTCGTACTCGTCGAGGGTGCGCAGGGTGATGATCAACGGGGCGAGCCACGTGACGCCACGCACCTGCCCCTGCCGATCGACGCGGAACACGTGCGCGATGTCGTCCGCCGGCACGCGCACGGTCTCGCTGGCCTGCCGCAGGCCGAGCCAGTCGCCGGGGTGGTCGCGGTACAGGTGATAGGCGGCGCGCCGGCCGATGCCGTCGAACTCGACGCCCTGCACGATGCGGCCGGACGCGAGCGTCTGGGTCGTGTTCTGCAGATAGTCGCCTTCGAGCAACTGCAACTGCATCGGCACCGGCAGGCCATCGGACAGGCGGCGCATCCGGCGGCGGATCAGGATTTCCCCGTCGCCGGCCACGCTCGCGGCCACCAGTGACTGCAGCCCGGCGAGGTTGCTCATGCCGTCCGCGTCGCAGGCCGTGGACTCGGCCCACGCTTTCAGTGCCGGCATCAGGCGCTCGGCGCGCTTCTGCGCGCCCTTGCCGCTCGCCTCGATGCTGGCGGCGATGCCGTAGACGACCAGATTCGACGCGATCAGCGCGACACCGCGCGCGGCCCACGGGTTGTTTCGGCGCAGGTCGCGGGCGCGGGCGCGCAGCAGTTCGAGCGCCGGCGCCACTTCGGCGGCGGCGGAATTGCTGGTCGTGCGCCAATCGGACATTCGGTCGGCACGGCTGGCGCCCTCGTAGGCTCGCGCCCCGAGCGCGGACAGCGCGGCGCGGGCGCGCGCCCTGCGTAGCGCTGCCTCCGGCGCGATCCACGCTATGAGCTGATCGAGCATCACAGGCCCTTGCTGGTGCGCAGCGGCACGAACGCGCCGCGACGCGACGGGCCGGCAATCCCAAGCTCAGCCGCGATTCGGTCGCGGACGCGCTCCATCTCGGCAATGGTCGCGTACTGGACCTGCCGGCCGTCGGAGTAGGTCACGCTCTTGATGCCGGAATTGATCTGCGCGCAAATCTCGTCGTAATCGGCTTGCGTGGACATGGTCAGCGTCGCCAGAAGGATTTTCGGGGGGCGAAGAACGAAGAGGCCCGCGCGGGGCGGGCTTCTGTGGGCTGGGGCTGTGGGGCTGGGTCTGGCGGTCGTTCCGGCGCCGGCGCATCCGGCGGTCGCTCTTCTGCGACGGCGTTCAGCCAGCGCTCGGCGGCGCGCGCGAGACTCTGCCAGTTGATCTTCCGCGAGCAGAGCGCGGCGAGCGCGTAGACGCGGCAGTCGAGCGGTTCGTTGCGCGCGCCGCCCGGCTTGAAGTACTCGCGCACGTCGAAGCCGCGAACCTTGCGCGTGCGCACCTGCTCGCAGGTCAGGCCGGAGAAATAGGCCGGCCCGTAGCAGTCCGCGGCCGGCCAGTGCGAAAAGCCCGGACCGGGTCGGTCGATCTTCAGGCGCGAGTAGATCGCGTCCTTCGCGGCATCGACGCCGAGCGTGTAGACCGTGCCGGACACGCCGCGCAGGTTCCGTTTCTTGCCGGCGCCGGGCCAGATCGGGCGCTTTCCGGCGCCACCCTTGATCGCGTAGATGTGTCGGCCGGTGCGCTTGGCGCACCATGCATAGACCTGCTGCGTGTGGTGCCCGCCGGAATCCACGCACGCCATCTGCACGCGCAGTTCGCGCCGCGACTCGGTGCGCCACGTTTCCGACAGCAGCAGATCGAGTTCCGCCCACACCTGCGGCTGCGCAGGATCGCCGGGCAGAACGTGGTACTCGACGCCCCACGACTCCGGCGGCTCGTCCGCGGACGCGGCACGCCATCCGACGATCTCGCACTCCAGCCGATCGTCCTGCACGTCTACGCCGGCGGTCAGCAGCAGGATGTCGTCGGGCAGCGCGCTGGCGATGTAGGACTCGCGGCGGGCAAGGAGCGCGCCGCCGTCGGCTTTCTCGGCTTCGTCTTCCCACGGCTCCGCGAAAGCGGTGTTCACGACCGCTTGCAGCTTGCCCGCGTCCTTCCCGGCATCGAGGAATTCGCGCACGGTATCCGCCCATGAGGCGAACGGGCTTGCCCACTGGTTTGCCCAGAATCCGACCCGGCGCCGGTCATGCGCAGCGCATTCCTTCACACGCACCCACTCGGCACGCGCCTTGATCCTCGCTTCCTGCGAAGCCGGATGCGCGACGCCGCAGGCGGCACAGACATAGCTGACGGCGCCCGGCTCGCCGGATGGCCACAGGAAGTGGCGAAGCTGCGGGCGCTGCGTTGCGCCGCAGTCCGGGCAGCGCAGGTGCAATTCCCACTGCTCGTTGCAGGCTGCGTATTCGGCATGGATGCCGAAGCCGGCGAGCGTAGGCGATGACACCAGCAATTCTTTCGAGCGGCCGACGGCGCGATACGTCAGCAGGCGCTTGCGAGCCAGCGACAGCGCGCTTCCTTCCTTCGTCACTTCCCACCGGTCGATTTCGTCGCCGAGAAAGTAGCGAATCGGTCGCGATGCAAGGCCGGCCGGGCTGTTTGCCCCGGCGATGGTCAGGTGGCCGCCGGGAAACTGTTTGTGCGTGATCGTCTGCCCGGAATCGCGCGCCTTCGGGTCGCCGCACTTCTCGCGCAGGCTTGGACTGTCGCGCAGCATCGGTACGATGCGGTCTTTGCTGAACGCCTCGCCCATCGGCGTTACGTTCGGCTGAATGGCGAGGATCGGGCCTGGGTCTTCGTCGATGATGTACCCGACGAAATTCAGCACGCACTCGGTTTTGCCGATCTGCGAGGAGAGCATGCCGACGACCGCTTCACACGGATCGAGCGGAGACAAGCACTCCATGATTTTGACAAGATGCGGCGCGCGACTGTTGCGCCACCTGCCCGGCTCCGCCGACGCTTCCGCACTCAGGTAGCGACTGGCCTCCGCCCACTCGGCGACCGTCCTACGCGGCGGCGGGCGCCAGCGCGTCAGCGTCGCCCGGCGAATCTGCTGCAGGATCGTCATCGGGCGTTTCGCCAAGCTCGGAAAGGGCTGCGTACACCTCGGCGCGGGCGAACTCTTCGGCCTCGCGCACGGTGGCGCACGTCATGGCATGGGCAGCCAGCCGCGGCGGCAGGCCGAGCAGCTTTGCTCTGGCCCGACCGATCAGGTCGGCCCATTCGCGGGCAACGTCCTCCGCCGGCAGCAGCTCGCCGCGCTTCTTGGCTTCGTCCAGCGCAGCGTTGTTGGCCTGGTGGTGCGTGAGGCGCGCGCGCTCGGCCTCGTAGTCGTAAGCGGTGCCGTCCTGCGCGATGCCGATTTCAGCCAGAATCCGGCGACGGAACCATTCGCCGAACTCGCGCGGCGGAACCGAGCCATCGGAATTGCGCGGGGGCGGGTCGCCTTCGTGCGCAAGCTGGTCGAACCGACGGACGCCAATGCCGGCGATGGCCGCGGCAGACTGCTTCGGGATTCCGATCATGAGAAAGAAACCGGCCGGGGCCTGTAGCTAGTGAAATCCCGCGGCTCCGCGCACCCGTGCTATTAGCTTATCCACAGGGACCCAGGCCAATTACGCACCGAAATCACTGCTCGCCCCCGATGTGCTCGAACAGCCGATCGCGCAGCAGGTAAAGAGTGCGCGGCCCGAAATGTCCGCCCGCAGCAGCAGCAGCCCATGTCAGCGGTTCGCTCGCGCCGAGTCCGGACGAAATGAGCCCAGCGAGAAACCCGGCGAACACGCAGACGAAAGTCTCGCCGACCAGTGACCAAATACTGATCGACTTCGCGCGGCGCATCTGCTGAATCGCGTGCGTGATCGCGCCCCATGCGGCCAGCGCCAGCAGATAGCCGGCCTGTCCGACGGTGCTGCCATGCTCCGCGGCCTGCCGGGTTGCCTCGGTCTCATCCATTCTCGTCACCCGCAGATTGCGATCGAGCTGCACATTCAGGCTCCGGAAACGAGAAAGCCCGGACAGGATTGCTCCGGTCCGGGTTCTGATGATCTGGTCTCGCCATTTTCGACCCGAGCCCTACCCTCCGTGGTCGGCTCGTGGTCTCACTGCGTGGCGCAGGCTGGCGTGTCTGGGGCGCAGTATACCGATTTTCCGTCAGCGTCAATAGCGCGCAGCTTCCGGCCGACGGCGATGTGCGCGGCGCGGTCCGCAAGCTCGAAGGCCGCGGCTCTGGTGTCTGCGTATCGCGCGTTGCGCGTCCGGTAGCGCCGGACGAACGCGTCGCGCCCGGCCATGCAGCCGGCCACGTCGCGCCGCTCGATGTACCGGCGGATCAGGTGCGTTCGCACCTCGTCGTCGCACTGGCAGACGGCACGCTCGACGGTCTCGGCGTCTTGGTGATCGAGCACCGGGCGTCCAGCGCTGCCGGACCACACGTCGGTGCTGACATATCCGCCCTCCGCCGATCCGCAGCGGACCGGCCCGAGCCTAGGACGGCCGCGCATCACGTCACCCCAGTTGGCGAGGCGGGAGCGCAGGGTTTGCAGGGCGGCATCGTCAACGGCTTTATCGCTCACTGCTCCGCCCCAAACCCCAGCACCTCAGCCCCGACCGCCGGCAATGCCGCAGCCGACGCCAGTCCATACAGCCTTATCCTTTCCGGCAGCCCGGTGATCCTGCCGTTGATGGCGCGCGTACATGCGTTGATGTTGGAGGCAAACCGGTTCAGGTCGTGTCTTTTCCAGAACCACCCCGCCGCATCCGCCGCGCGCACCGGCTCTTCCAGCAATTCCGGCTCTTCGAGCAGCGGCAGCCCGAGCGCTTCACCGGCATCGCTGTAATTGTCCTTGCCGGTCACTTGAATCAGCCCGCGCCCGCGGTATTTCCATCCGTCGCCGCTCGCGGCATCGCCATTGCCGAGCCGGTTCGCGTAGACGAAATTCGCGAGCCGCTCCGGCTTACGGACAAACGCCGCTGCCGCGGAAATGTTCGCGAACCGCTTCGGCCACGTCCTGCGGATTTGGGCAGCCTTGGTGTAATTCAGACTCTCAACCATCCGCTCGAACATCGCCGACTCATGCGCGAGTTGCGCGAGCCACATCGGCAGCGCGTAGTCGGCCACGCCCCAGCCCCTTGCCGCCGCGTCGAGATGCGGCGCGTACAGGGCGGCGGTCTCGGGGCGCACGCCCATGGCGAGCAGGATGCGGTGGATGCTCTCGGTCGTGATC
>JAYRND010000207.1:0-6719 GCA_041904885.1 Burkholderiales bacterium | reverse complement strand
CGCCGCGGTGATGTGCAGCGCGGCGCGCGCGCCGATCACGTGCACCACGCGCATCGCCGAGCGGCCCGAGGAGGTCCGTTCCACGTAGACGATCTCGTCGTCGTGGCGCACCGAGAGGTTCACTGTCTCGCCGATCTGCGCGTGCAGCTCGCGCATCACCGGAAGCGCCATCTCGCGCACGTTGATGCGCGATTTGACGAGGTTGCCGAGCTCGAGCAGCCGCATCCCCAGCCGGTAGCTGCCCGGCTCGATGCGATCCACCAGCCGGTCGGCCGCGAGCGCGGAAAGAATGCGGTGCGCGGTGGACGGGTGCAATCCGGTGTATTGCGCGACCTGTTTCAGGCCCAACGGCTCCGGATGCGCCGCGAGGACATCGAGCAGCTTCATCATCCGCGCGACGACCTGGATGGGGTTCTTCTGCGTGTCCCTGGCAGACGGCATTGGGGGTGGCATTGTATCCCACGATGTGAAACACTCCGGCTTGGTTCCGGAATTCCCATGCCCGTCATCACCAGCATCGAAGACCTGCGCCAGATCGCCGAGCGGCGGGTCGCCAAGGCCATCTTCGACTACGTTTCGCGCGGCTCCTACGACGAGATTACGCTGCGCGCGAACCGCGACGAGCTGGAGGCGCTGCACCTGCGCCAGCGCGTGGCGATCGATGTCGACAAGCGCTCGACGCGGACCACGCTCGCCGGGCAGGAGGTGACGATGCCGGTCGGCATCGCGCCGGTCGGCCTCACCGGCCTCAACTGGGCGAACGGCGAGATGCTGGGCGCGCGCGCCGCCGAGAAGTTCGGCATCCCGTTCACGCTGTCCACGATGTCGATCTGCTCCATCGAGGACGTCGCGAGCGCGGTCACGAAGCCGTTCTGGTTCCAGCTCTACGTATTCCGCGACCGCGGCTTTGCCGCCTCGCTGATCGACCGTGCCAAGGCGGCGAAGTGCTCGGCGCTGATGCTCACGCTCGACCTGCAGATCCAGGGCCAGCGCCACATGGACCTGAAGAACGGCCTCACCGTGCCGCCGCGCCTCACCGCCGGCACCCTGCTGGACGTGATCACCAAGCCCGCCTGGGCGCTCAACGTGATGACGAGCCGCCGGCGTTCCTTCGGCAACCTCGAAGGGCAGATCAAGGGCGCGGACAACCTGCTCACGCTCTCGCAGTGGATCGCCGGGCAGTTCGACCCGACGCTGTCGTGGCGCGACATCGCCTGGGTGAAGGAGCGCTGGGGCGGCAAGCTGATCCTGAAGGGCATCCTCGACGCCGAGGACGCGAAGATCGCGGCGTCGACCGGAGCGGATGCCGTAGTGGTGTCCAACCACGGCGGCCGTCAGCTGGACGGCGCCATGTCCTCGATCCGCGCCCTGCCCGAGGTCGTCGACGCGGTCGCCGGCCGCGCCGAGGTCTACTTCGACGGCGGCGTGCGTTCGGGCCAGGACGTGCTCAAGGCGCTGGCGCTGGGCGCGCGCGGGGTGTTCATCGGCAAGGCCTTCGCCTGGGCGCTGGGCGCGATGGGCGAGCGGGGCGTGGCGCTCGCGCTGGAGATCATCCGCAAGGAGCTGGACGTCTCGATGGCGCTCTGCGGCCTGAAAGACGTAAAGGACGCGAGCCCCGCGATACTGCGGCGCGGCTGATGCTGCAGCGCTACGCCTGGCTGTCGGTCGCGGCTGCGGTCGCCACCATCGCGCTGAAAACCTGGGCCTGGCAGCTCACCGGCTCGGTGGGCATGCTCTCGGATGCGCTCGAGTCGCTGATCAACCTCGCCGCGGCGCTGCTCGCGCTTTCCATGCTGCGCCTCGCGGCGGCGCCGCCGGATGCGGCGCATCCCTACGGCCGCTTCAAGGCCGAGTACTTCGCCAGCGGCATCGAGGGCGCGCTGATCGTGTTCGCCGCGGCGAGCATCGCCTATGCGGCGGTACCGCGCCTTGCCGACCCACAGCCGATCGAGGCGCCGCTCGCCGGGATCGCGGTCTCGGCGATCGCCTCCGGCATCAACCTCGCCTGCGGCCTGCTGCTGATCTCGGCGGGCAGGAAAATGCACAGCATCGCGCTGGAGGCCGACGGGCACCACCTGATGTCGGACGTATGGACCTCGGCCGGCATCATCGCCGGCGTGGCGCTGGTCGCTGCCACCGGCTGGCATATCCTCGACCCGCTGATCGCGCTCGCGGTGGCGGTGCACATCGTGGTGACGGGATTCCTGCTCATGCGCCGCTCGTTCGCCGGGCTGCTGGACGCCGCGATCCCTGCGGCAGAGCAGGCCGAGATCGAGAAGATCTTCGCGGAGTACCGCCGGCGCTACCAGGTGGAGTTCCACGCGCTGCTCACGCGCCAGGCGGGGGCGCGGCGCTTCATCTCCTTCCACCTGCTGGTGCCGGACGATTGGCCGGTGCACCGCGCGCACCAGCTTTCGGAGGAGGTCGAGGAACGCATCCGTTCCCTCGTGTCGAACGCGATCCTGCTCTCGCACATCGAGCCGATCTCGCAGCCCGCTTCCTACGACGACGTCAAGCTGGAGCGCTGGTAGCCTTTTTCCTCGCGCTGCGGAACGCGAAGCGCCCCGGGTCGACCGCCGCGGCGAGCTTGCGCTCCACCGGCAGCGGCTCGCCCTCGAGCATGCTCGCGACGATTTCTCCCGCCAGACTTGCCCAGAGCAACCCGCGGGAACCATAGGCGAAAGCGCCAAACAATCCGCTTCCCATCGGACCTACCAATGGCAGGCGGTCACGTACCACCGCGCGGAAGGCGACGCGGCCGTCCAGCTTCGCGGGATCCAGGCCGCGGGACGCGCCGGGGAGCATCTGCTCGAGCCGCTGCAGGTTGCCGGCGTGGCTGTCGGCGCGCATCGCCGGGTCGGTGTCGTCGACGTCGAAGCTTGCGCCGACCACGGAGCTGCCGTCGATGCCGGGCAGCGCCATCCCGCCGCGCAGCAGGACGTGTTCCAGCCCCTCGATCGCCGGGACGAGGGTCAGCTGGCCGCGCACCTTGCGCAGGCGAATGGCCGGCTGCGGCGAGAGGCGCAGCGCATCCGCCGCGTTGGCGAGGATGACGACGGGCGCGGAAGCAATGGTCTTGCCCCTGGCGTCGCACGCATGCCAGTGGTTGTCCAACTTCAACGCACCGACTTCCCGGTTGAAATGCTTTTCAATGTGAAAACGCGACAGCAAGCCCTCTACGAGAGTCCTGGGACGGACCCAGCCGCCTTCGGGAAACCAGATGCCGCCGTTCACTTCGTCGAAGCTCGCGTAATCCATCGGATAGCCGAGCGCGGCGAGGGCGCGTCGCTGCGCGTCGAGCTCTCGGGCGTCGCGCGCGCGCTGCAGCACGCCGCAGCGGCTCCACTGCAGTCCTTCCAGGTCTCTCCAGTGGTTCAGGAGGAAAAGAAAGCTGGCGCGGCTGTAACGGGCGAGCAGGCTGTCGTCGGGCGAGACGACGGGGTGGAAGGCGCCCGCCGGGTTGCCGGAGGCCTCCTCCGCGGGGCCTGCGTGCCGCTCGATCACAGTGACCCGCCAGCGGCGGGCGGCAAGGCGCTCGGCGACCGCGGCCCCCGCCACGCCTGCGCCGATGACGATGGCGGAGCGGACAGTGTTTTCCTTCGGCGGGGTCTTCTTCCTTTCGATCAGGGCTCCCCTGAGCATTTCCCGCTTGGTCCCGAACCCCTTGGCCTTCTCGACGGAAAATCCGGCGCCTTCGAGCGCGTCGCGCACCGGGGCGGCGACGCTCCAGGTCGCGGCAGTGGCTCCGGGCGCGGCGAGGCGCCCGAGGTGACGCAGGAGCCGCGCGTCCCACATCTGCGGATTCTTTGCCGGCGCGAAGCCATCGAGGTAGATCGCGTCGGCGGCAAGCTGCAGCTGCGGCAACCCTTCGGCGATGTCGCCGAAAAAGAGCGTCAGAACGACTTTTCCGTCCTCGAACCGGAGACGGTGCATGCCCGGCACGAGCATCGGCCAGCGGGCGGCAAGTTTCTCGACACCGGGAACTTTTTCTGAAAGTCTTTCGAGGTCCGCGGCATGGAACGGATGTTTCTCGATCGAAACGAAGTTCAACCGCTCGCTGCGATCGCCGTCCTCCTGCCAGGCCTGCCAGGTGGCGAGGAAATTGAGGCCGAAGCCGAAGCCGGTCTCGAGGACGGTGAACGCGCGCCGGCCGCGCCAGCGCTCGGGCAGCCCGTTGCCGCGCAGGAACACGTGCCGCGCCTGCGCGAGGCCGCCCTCGGCGCTGTGGTAGACGTCGCCGTACGCCTCGGACCAAGGCGTCCCGGCGGCGGTGAAGGAGAGGCGCGCGGGGACGAGGGGCTCGGGCACCTCGGAATGCTCAGGCGCGAGGCTCGATCATCCGCACTTCGTGCTGCGGGACCGGAGCGGCGATCCTGCGCTGCCGGAAGGCGCCCAGGATCGCCTGGTTGACCTCGCTGGTGGCGTCGCCGTAGTCGGGCACCCTGACCCAAGCGCCGACGAAGATGGTAACCCCGGTGCCGAGCCGGTTCACCAGCACCGCCGGCGCGGGATCCTTCAGCACCCTTGGGTTGGCCCGCAGCACTTCCTGGATCGCCGCCTGCGCGGCGGCGAGGTCCGCGTCCAGCGCGATGCTCACCTCCACCGCGAGCTGCCGGATCTTGCCGTAGTTGTGCAGGATTTCGCCGACGATCTTGCGGTTGGGAATCACCACGCGCGACAGGTCGGCGTGGCCGAGCACCGTGCTGGAGAGGCTGATGTCGAGCACCTCGCCTTCCTCCTTGGCGATCGACACCCAGTCGCCGACCTTGAACGGGCGCGTGAAGATGATGGTCAGCCCGGCGACGATGTTGCCGAGCACGCCCTGCATCGCCAGCGCGACCCCCGCGCCCGCGACGCCGACGCCGGCGATCAGCGGCAGCAGGTCGACCCCCAGGTTCTGCAGCGCCATGATCACGAACAGCACGAGCACCAGGACGCGCACTCCCCGCTCGATGAGGTTGCGCACCGGCGGCTCGAACTGGAAGCGCGCGAGCATGCGCCCGGTGGTGCGCGCCGCCCAGCCGCCGACCAGGTGGCCCGCGAACAGGATCAGCACCGCCACCACCAGCTTCGGCCCGAACTTCATTGCCAGATCGATGGCCGTGGACTGGACCTGGTCCAGCGCTTTCAGCTGCTCGTTCATAGAATTTTCCCCTTGAGAATGACAGGGGATTCTAGCTGCCGGCGTAGAATCTCAGTCCTGCCACGGAGCGCGCATGAACAAACCCGCCGACCTCAAGCTGCAGACCGTCCCCGCCTGGATCAACGGCAAGCCCGTCGTCCCCCAGGGACGCATGGGGGACGTCTACAACCCGGCGACCGGCAAGGTGACGAAGCACGTGCCCTACTTCGACGCCGCCGGCATCGATGCCGCGGTCAGGGCGGCCACGGCCGCGCTGCCGGAGTGGCGCGACGCGTCGATCCTGCGCCGCGCGCGCGTGATGCAGAAGTTCATGGCCCTGCTGCAGGCCCATCAGAAGGAGATCGCGGCGCTGATCACCGCCGAGCACGGCAAGACGCTGCCGGATGCCATGGGCTCGGTGCAGCGCGGCATCGAGGTGGTGGAATTCGTCTGCGGCATCCCGCAGCTGCTGAAGGGCGAGTATTCGGAGAATGTTGGCACCGCGGTGGACACGCACACGGTCCGCCAGCCGGTGGGCGTATGCGCCGGCATCACGCCGTTCAATTTCCCGGCGATGGTGCCGCTGTGGATGTTCCCGGTCGCGATCGCCTGCGGCAACACCTTCATCCTCAAGCCTTCGGAGAAGGTGCCGTCGGCCTCGATCCGCATGGCCGAGCTCCTGAAGGAGGCGGGGCTGCCCGACGGCGTGTTCAACGTCGTGCACGGCGACAAGGCGGCGGTGGACGCGATCCTCGCGCATCCCGGCATCCACGCGGTTTCCTTCGTGGGCTCCACGCCCATCGCCAAATACATCTACGAGACCTGCGCGAAGGGCGGCAAGCGCGTGCAGGCGCTGGGCGGTGCGAAGAACCACGCCGTGGTGCTGCCGGACGCCGACCTCGAGTTCGCCGCCGACGCGCTGATCGGCGCCGCCTACGGCTCTGCCGGCGAGCGCTGCATGGCGATATCTGCCGTTGTCGCGGTGGGAAATTCGGCGGATCCCTTGATTTCTCTTTTGAAAAAGAAAGCGACGGCGATCAAGGTTGGTCCGGGAGATCAGGATGGTGTCGAGATGGGCCCGCTTGTCACCGCGGAGCACAGGGACAAGGTTCTGGGGTTTGTGGAAAAAGGAATTGCCGAGAAAGCGAAAGTCGTCCTTGATGGCCGCAATTCAGGAATGAAGGAGGGCTTCTTCCTCGGCACCACCCTCTTCGACAACGTCACGCGCGACATGGAGGTCTACAAGAACGAGATCTTCGGTCCCGTGCTCGTGGTATTGCGAGTGAAGACGCTGGACGAGGCGATTGCGATGGTCAATGCCAATCCTTACGCGAACGGCACGGCGATCTTCACCGAGTCGGGCGGCGCGGCGCGGCGGTTCGAGAACGAGGTGCAGGTCGGCATGGTGGGCGTCAACGTGCCGATCCCGGTGCCGGTCGCGTTCTATTCCTTCGGCGGCTGGAAGAACTCCCTCTTCGGCGACCTGCACGTGCACGGCGTGGAGGGCGTGAAGTTCTATACGCGCACGAAGGTGGTCACGACGCGCTGGCCCCACCAGGACACGCCCGCGCCCGGCCTGAACATGCCGACGCTGGGG
>JAYRND010000206.1:0-19682 GCA_041904885.1 Burkholderiales bacterium | reverse complement strand
CCGCCGCCCGCTCAGCTCTTCTCGAGCGAGAACCGGTAGGCGAGCCGGTCCGGGCGCAGGTCCTTGGTGACGTAGTAGCCCTCGCCCACGCGGAATACGTGCCGGCACCAGTTCTCGTCGACCCCGCCGGAGGTGAGCTCCAGGCACAGCTTTCCCTTGCGGGTCACGTACCACTTGCCTTCGCCCTTCATCTCGCCGCGGCCGTCCTTCCGCTTGCCGGTGGCGAGCATCTCCTTGCGCTCCCGGAGGTCGAGCTCGAGGAACCAGTCCTGGTTCTCCTTGAACATGCGCTTGCCGGGCAGGAGCGCGCGCAGGGCATCGCCGCCCAGGCGCTCGTGTTTCTGCGCGAGCACGTCGCGCAGCCGCGGCCGGTCGTCGATCCGCTCGACGCCCGTGGCGACGATCACCGGCGACACCATCCGGCCCGCGCCGGCGTAGCTGAAGTTCTGCCCCGCGTACTTGGCGAACGCCGACATCGCGTACTCGCGGCGCGAGACGAAATCGTTGAGCGTGAGCGCGTCGCGCTCGGTGTACAGCCGCCGCGCATAGGCCACCCGCTTGCCGTCCCGGTCCAGGAACAGCAGCACCGGTGCCCAAGACACGCGCACCTGTTCAATGACCTCGCGCTCTTCCTTGCTCGGCGCGTACAGGTCGATGTTGACGACGATGTAGTTGGGCCGCCACTGGTCGCGCACCCTTTCGCTGGTGAGCACCGCCCGCGTCTCGGCGTCTTCCTCGGAGAACTTCGACATGCCGAAATAGATCAGCACATGCTTCTCCGGCCGCGCCTTCAGGCGCTGCAGCGCCGCCGCCACCGTCGGCGCCTCCTCGTAGCCGTTGAGGAAGACGAACGCCTGCGCAAGCGGAGCAAGCGCCAGCAGGAGCAGCCCGGCCAGCCACCGGTGCCTCGCGTCGGTTCGGGAATTCATGCGCGCAACAACAACATGCCCTTCAGGTATTCGCCCTCGGGAAATTGTAGCGCGACCGGGTGGTCGGCGCCGGCACCGAGGCGCCCGACGATCCGCGCATCCACGCCCGCGTCGGCCGCGGCGCCGGCGACGATCGACTGGAAGAGCTCGGCGGATACGCCGCCCGAGCACGAGAAAGTCGCGAGCAGGCCGCCGGGCCTGAGCAGCTTCAGTGCGAGCAGGTTGATGTCCTTGTAGGCGCGCGCCGCGTTCTTCGCCTGCGCTGCGGTGGGCGCGAACTTCGGCGGATCCAGCACGATGAAGCCGTAGGCGCGGCCTTCGTCGCGCAGAAGCCGCAGGTGGCGGAACACGTCCGCCTGGAGGAACTCGATCTGTCCGGCGTCGAGCGCGTTCGCGGCAACGTTCTCGCGCGCGACCTCCAGCGCGACCGGCGAGCTTTCCAGCGCGGTCACGCGGCTTGCGCCTCCGGCGAGCGCGGCGACCGAGAAACCGCCGGTGTAGCAGAACGCGTCCAGCACCTCGCGGCCGGCGGCGAGCGCGCGCACGCGCTGGCGGTTCTCGCGCTGGTCGAGGAAAAATCCGGTTTTCTGCCCCGCTTCGACGTCGACGCGGAAATTGAGGCCGTACTCGACGATCGGGCAGCGCTTCGCCTCGCGGTTGCCTCGGGCGAATCCCGTGCGGGGCGGCAGGCCTTCCAGCGCGCGCACTTCCGCGTCCGACCGCTCGAAGATGGCCTCGCAACCCGTAATTTCCACGAGGGAATTCAAAATCTCCTCGCGCCACTTTTCCGTGCCCGCCGACAAAAATTGCGCGACCAGCACGTCGGCATAGCGATCGACGATCAGGCCCGGCAGCCCGTCTGATTCGCCGTGCACCAGCCGAAGCGCGTTGCTGTGGTGGAAAGCCGGGAGGGATTGACGAAGTTGAATGGCTTTTCTCAGGGTCGAATCAAAAAAAGATCCTTCGATCCGAACGCCGGCATCGAAACTCCAGACCCGGGCGCAGATCTGCGACTTCGGGCTCCAGGCCGCCACAGCGACCGGCTGGCCCGCCGATTTGACCAGCACCGTCTCGCCGCTCGCTGGCTCGCCGTCCACGCGCTCAACCGCGCCGGAGAAGATCCACGGGTGGCGGCGCTTGAGGGACTTGTCCCGCCCCGCCTTGAGGTGCAGCGACTTCATTTCCTGCGGGCGCGGGGATGCGCCGCGTCGTAGACCTTCGCCAGCGCCTGGAAGTCGAGGTGGGTGTACACCTGCGTGGTCGAGATGCTGGCGTGGCCGAGCATCTCCTGCACCGCGCGCAGGTCCTGCGAGGACTGCAGCACGTGGCTGGCGAAGGAATGGCGCAGCATGTGCGGATGGACCGAGGCGCCCAGCCCCCGGCGCCTGCCCCAGGCGCGCAGCCGCGCCTGCACCTGCGAGGGCGCGATGCGCTTGCCGCGCGCGCCGACGAACAAGGCGCGCTCGCCGGGAGCGGCAAGCTGCGCCCGCGCCTTCAGCCAGGCCCTCAGCGCTTCCGCGGCGCGGCTGCCCACCGGCACGGTGCGGGTCTTCGAACCCTTGCCGGTCACCGTCACTTCACCCTGCTTCAGGTCGAGCCGGCCGTCGGCCGCATCCAGCGCGACGACCTCGGCCAGTCGCAGCCCGGAGGAATACAGCAGCTCGAACATGGCCAGGTCGCGCAGCGCCGCGGGCGCGTCCTCGGCCGGCGCGTCGAGCAGCTGCTGGACCTGCTCCACCGACAGGGCCTTGGGCAGCATGCGTGCGGCCTTGGGCGCGCGCACGCCCTGCACCGGGTTCGCGGAAAAACCCCGGTGGCGCGCCAGCCAGCGGAAAAAGCCGCGCCAGGCGGACAGGGTCAGCGCCAGCGTGCGGCCTCCCAATCCCCCGGCGTGCAGCCGCGCGACGTATCGCCGTACGTGCTGCGATTCGAGCTCGCGCAGGCCGGCGCCCTCCTTCAGCCGGAAGAGCAGTGCGAGGGCGCGCGAATAATTGGCGAGCGTGTGGCGGGACAGGCGGCGCTGGTGCTCGAGCGACTCGAGCCAGCTCCGGCCCAGGTCCTCGTCGGCAGTCAAAGCAGCAGCCTCACCGCTGCTCCCTCACGTTCGGGAGGCGATGGCGCCCGCGGTGAGCTCGCCGATGCGGCGCAGGTAGAGGGTGCCCATCTCCGCGTAGAACCGCTGCGGGTCCTCGCTGGCGAGGGCGAGCACGCCGATGGCGCGCGTCTGGCCGAGCGGCACCAGGGCGATCGAGCGCAACTGCTCCTGCGCGTCGCCAAAGAGGGCGAGAAAGGGGCTGCCGGCGGCCGCGCCGCACAGCGGCGCGCCCATGGTCTCCACCTTGTCGCGCAGCGCCGCGTCCACCGGCGCGCCCTCCGGCTGGCTCTCCGGCAGGGCGCGGCCCCAGACGCGCAACGCCACGTGCGGCACGGCGAAATCCTCGCGCAGGTGGAAGTACAGCGCATGCGCGGCACCGGCAAGGTCCTTCGCGCCAAGTAGCGCCAGTGTCAGGCGGTGCACCTTCTCTGCGATGGCGTCGTTGTCCTCGCCAAAGCGCATCAACTCCGCCAGCCTCGCCTCCAGCGCGCGCTGCTTCTCGCGCAGCGACAGGATCTGCCGCTCGGTGAGCGGGATCGCGCGACCGCCGTGCGGGTGCGGCACGTAGATGGTTTCCAGCAGTTGCGGATTCTGGTCGAAGAACTGGGGGTTGCTGCGGAGGTACTGCGCGACGTCGTTGGCGTCCATTGGGGCTTTCTAGAGTTCGACTTCGCCCTCGAATACGCTGCGGGCGGGGCCCTTCATCCAGACCGCATTGTCGCCGCCCGCCCAAGACACGGTCAACGTGCCGCCGCGCGCCTCGACCGCCACCGGCGAGTCGAGCAGCCCGCGCAGGATGCCGGCGACCGCCGCCGCGCAAGCGCCGGTGCCGCAGGCAAGCGTTTCGCCGGCGCCACGCTCCCAGACGCGCAGCGCGATCCGGTGCCGGTCGCGCACCTGCAGGTAGCCCACGTTCACCCGGTTCGGGAAGCGGGAATGGTGCTCGATCAGCGGCCCCTGGGTCGTGACCGGCGCGCGCTCCACGTCCGCAACCAACTGTACCGCGTGCGGGTTTCCCATGGAGAGTATTGTCAGTTCAATTTTTTCACTGCCTGAAGAAATGCTTTGAATTACCGGCAAATCAACTACAGGCGGGCCCATGTCGACGCTGACTTCACCATCGTCCTCCAGGCGCGGGACGATCAGGCCGCCCAGCGTCTCTACGCGGATCTCGCGCCGTGTCGTCAGCCCCCTCGCGTGCACGAACTTGACGAAGCAGCGCGCTCCGTTGCCGCACTGCTCGACCTCACCCCCGTCCGCGTTGAAGATGCGGTAGCGGAAGTCGACGCCTGCGCGGGCCGCCTTCTCGACCACCAGCACCTGGTCGCAGCCGACCCCGAAGTGCCGGTCGGCAAGCCGCCGGATTTGCTTCGCTTCCAGCGGAAATTCCGTTGCCGTGCAGTCAAAGACCACGAAATCGTTTCCGGCGCCTTCCATCTTGGTGAACGGCAGCCTCATCGCGCCTGCCTCTCGGCGATCTGCGCGACGATCGTCTGCGCGAGAGCGAGCGCCGCGCGGCCCTCTTCGCCCCCCACGAGCGGCGCGCCGCGCTCGCGCACCGCGCGCAGGAAGTCTTCCGCCTGCGCACCCAGCTCATCCGCGCGCTCGAAGGTCCGCTCCGATTCCTCGATGCCGCCGGCGCCCGCCGCACCCCTCCTCGCCTCGCGCAGCCGCTGCTCCTGCAGGTCGGCCGAGGCGTAGCCGTCCTGCCGGAAGACGCGGAGCTTTCTCACCGCCGCCTGGCTGACGCGGCTCGCCGAGACATTGGCCACGCAGCCGTCGGCGAACTCGATGCGCGCGTTGGCGATGTCGACCGCATCGGTGAGCACGCGAAAACCGCAAGCGCTGGTCCGCTCGACCGGCGAGCGCGCAAGCGCAAGCACGAGGTCGAGGTCGTGGATCATGAGATCGAGCACCACGTCGACGTCGGTGCCGCGCGCGCAGAATGACGCCAGGCGCTCGATGTCGATGAAGAGCGGCTTGCCCACTGCCTGCGCGAGCGCGCGAAAGGCGGGGTTGAAGCGCTGCAGGTGCCCGACCTGCAGCACGAGTCCCCGCTCGCGCGCGAGCGCGAGCAGCGCATCGGCCTCGGCCAGCGTGCGTGCGAGCGGCTTCTCCACGAGAACGTCCACGCCCGCCGCAAGGCAGTCGCGCACCACGTCGTGATGCCCCTGCGTCGGCACGGCAACGCAGGCCGCATCGATTCCCCCAAGGAGCTCGCGGTAGTCCTGTACGTGCGCGCTGCCGTGCTCGGCGGCAACCTCGGCCGCCCTCGCCCCGTCGGCATCTGCGACCGCGACCAGCTTTGCCGCCCCGCTCGCCGCGAACTTCCCGGCGTGGAGCCGGCCCATGTAGCCGACGCCGATCACCGCAACACGGATCACGCTCATCGCGGCTCGTAGAAGCCGGCTTCGCCCGCGGGGCGGGTCTTGAAGCGCTTGTGCATCCAGTTGTACTGCTCGGGCATCTCCGCGATGCACTGCTCGATGTAAGCGTTCATCCGGAGCGTGTCGGCGGCAGCGTCATCGGTGGGGAAATTGTCCCACGCCGGCTCGATGCGCAGCACGTAGCCGGCGCCGCGCGGGAGCATGCGCGTCACGCAGGGCAATACCCGCGCACGCGCCAGGCGCGCGATGCGCGAAAGGCCCGGGATGGTCGCCGCGGGCACGCCGAAGAACGGCACGAAGATCGCGTCGCGCGGGCCGTAGTCCTGGTCCGGCAGGTAGTAGAGCGGCCGCCCCTCGCGCATGCGCGCGAGCACGGGCTGGATTCCCTCCTGCCGCGAGTAGATGCGCTGATCGCCAAACCGGGTCCGGCCGCGGCGCAGCAGGTCATCGAGCAGCGCGTCCTTCTGCCGGGCGTACATCGCGGTACAGTCCACCTCGCAGGCGAGTCGCGTCGCGCCCGCGTCCAGACCGACGAAATGCGGCACGAAGAGGATTACGGGCGCGCCGCCGGGCGGCGCCAGCGCCGCGCGCAGGTGCTCCAGGCCCTCGATGCGCACGAGCCGCTCGATCCGCGCGCGCGGCGCCCACCACAGCAGCGCGTGGTCCACCGCGCCGCGGCAGAACGCGCGAAAGTGCTTCCTCGCCAGGCGCTCGCGCTCCCGCGGCTCCATTGCAGGAAAACACTTCGCCAGGTTGACGCGCGTGACGCGGCGGCGCTCGGGGATCAGCCAGTACAGCATGGCGCCGGTGGCGCTGCCCAGGGCGGCAATCGCGCGCGAAGGCAGGAAATGGGCGAGCCAGAGGAGCGCGAGGAGGAGCCGGGTCACGGGTTCACGCCGCCTCCGCCGGCCGCGCGGGCGCGCCCCTCGGCCGCTTGAAGCGGTTGTAGCCCCACAGGTACTGGCCGGGCCGCTCGCGGATCAGCGCCTCGATCGCGCGGTTCTGGCGGCGCGCCGGATCCTCGCCCGGGAGCGCGGCGGGCAGGGGCCGGATGTGCAGTACGTAGCCCGCGCCGCCGGATAGCCGTTCGCCCCACGCCAGCAGGCATGTGCAACGCGCGCGCGCGGCAAGCGCCATGGCGAGCGTCATCGTGTAGGCGGGCCTGCCGAAGAACTCCACCCATTCCCCGCGGCCCTCGCCCGGCACCTGGTCGGGCAGGACACCCACCGCCTCGCGCCTGGCGAGCGCGCCAAGCAGCTTGCGCACGCCGGCGAGGTTCGCCCGCGCAAGCTTCACGTTTCCCGCGCCGATGCGCGAGCGCTCGACCAGCGAGCGCAGCCAGGCGCGCTTCGGCGGACGGTAGAGCACGGTGATCGGATGCTCGCTGGCCGCGAACTGCGCGGCGATCTCGAAGCAGCCCAGGTGCGGGGTGAGGAACACGATGCCCCTGCCGGCCGCGCGCGCGGCCTCCAGGTGCTCGCGGCCCTCGACCGAGCGCAGCAGCGCCAGAACTTCGGCGCGCGGGCGCAGCCAGATCGCGGGCAGCTCGGCGAGCATCCTCCCGGCGCCGGCGATCGCGGCGCGCCGCGTGACCGCGTCGCGGTAGCCGGCCGCCTCGAGATTCTCGCGAAGGCGGCGGCGGTAGGTGGGCGAGCTCCCATACGCCGCCCAACCCAGCAGCGCGCCGAGAACGTGCAAGACTCCGAGCGGAACGCGGGCCGCGAGGCGCATCAGCACGTGCGACATCTGGTATCCTTGCAGCCCCGTTTTTGGATCAGACTTCGAGCGCCAACATGAGCGAATTTCTCTTCACGTCCGAGTCGGTTTCCGAGGGCCACCCGGACAAGGTCGCGGACCAGATATCGGATGCGGTGCTCGACGCGATTCTAAGGCAGGACAAGACCGCGCGCGTCGCCGCCGAGACCCTGGTCAAGGACAACCTGGTGGTGCTCGCCGGCGAGATCACCAAGAAGCGCGAGGCGCACGTCGACTATTCCGAGGTGGCGCGCGAGACCATCAAGCGGATCGGCTACACCGAGCCCGCGATCGGCTTCGACGCCAGCACCTGCACCGTGATCGTCGCCTATGGCGAGCAGTCGAAGGACATCGCGCAGGGCGTGGACCGCGAGGTGGACATGGATCAGGGCGCGGGCGACCAGGGGCTCATGTTCGGCTACGCGTGCGACGAGACGCCCGGCCTGATGCCGCTGCCCATCTACCTCTCGCACCGGCTGGTCGAGCGCCAGTCGGAAGTGCGGCGCGACGGCCGCCTCCCGTGGCTGCGGCCCGACGCGAAGTCGCAGGTCACCGTCAAGTACGCCAACGGCAAGCCCGACGCGATCGAGACCGTGGTGCTCTCCACGCAGCACGGACCGGGCCTCAAGCAGGAGGACATCCGCGAAGCGGTGATCGAACAGATCATCAAGCCCGTGCTGCCGAAGAATCTGGTGAAAGGCAAGATCAAGTACCTCGTCAACCCGACCGGCGCCTTCGAGATCGGCGGGCCCAAGGGAGACTGCGGCCTCACCGGCCGCAAGATCATCGTTGACACCTACGGCGGCTCCGCACCGCACGGCGGCGGCGCGTTTTCCGGCAAGGACCCGTCCAAGGTGGACCGCTCGGCCGCCTACGCGGCCCGCTACGTGGCGAAGAACATTGTCGCCGCCGGGCTCGCCTCGAAGTGCCTGGTGCAGGTGTCCTACGCGATCGGCGTCGCGCTGCCCACCAGCGTCATGGTGACCACGCAGGGCACGGGCAAGCTCTCCGACGAGAAGCTCTCGCAGCTCGTGCTGCAGCACTTCGACCTGCGGCCGCGGGGGATCATCCAGATGCTGGACCTGCTGCGGCCGATCTACGAGAAGACCGCGGCCTACGGCCACTTCGGGCGCGACGAGCCCGAGTTCACCTGGGAAGCGACCGACAAGGCGCTTGCACTAAAACAGGCGGCTTAGCCCCAGATCCACCAGGCGCCGATGGCGCCGCCGATCGGCAGGATGATGCCGAAGTTGACCATGCCGCGCATGCGGCTCTTCTGGTTCGAGTCCCAGTCCACCTTCTTCGCGACGCGCTTGGAGCGCTCCGCGACTTCGCGCTGGATTGCGAAATACTCGAAGACGACGAGCACGATGGCGAGGCCGAGGCCTGCCAGGAATCCTTCGAGGGCGACGTGCATGGGCCCTAGTCTAGCGCAGCCGCCGCGCAGCGAGTAGCGCGTCGCCGCGCCACACCTGCAGCCACGCGCCGCGGAACGGCGCCTCGAACTCCGGCCCGCCCGCCCCGGCGGAGCGGCGCCGCTCCACCGCGATCACGCGGCCCTCCGGATGGGCCGCCACCCAGTCGGCGAGCCCGGGCGGGTCGAGGATCTCGATCGGCAATTCGAGCCTGCCCGCGAACTGGTATTGCGCGTGGTACTTGCCCAGGTGCGCAAGCGGCACCTGCCGCGCCTGCAGTCCGACGAGGTGGCGCGCGACCGGCGCGGGATCAGCGTAGGGCGCGATCGCCGGCACCACGCCCGCGCCCGCGATCGTCACGCCAGCGAGCATCGCGAAGGAAAGAGCGCGCATCTGCGCGAGAGCGCCGGCGCGCGAGAAAGCAAGCAGCGCGGCGCCGAGCAATGCGAGCGCCACGACCGGCCAGCCCGGCACCTCCGCCACCCACTCCGGCAGGCGCAGGATGCCGGGCTGCGCGCGCAGCGCGCCGAGGAACGCCGCGGCGCCAATGACGCCGAGCGCGGGCGGCAGCATGTCCCACCAGCGGGCCCCGCCCCGGCCGAGGGCATGGCCGGCGAGCAACGCGAGCGCGGGCAGCAGGGGCACGAGATATTTGGCCTGCTTGCCGCTCACGAGCGAAAAGGCGACCAAAGTGAGAACGAGCCAGGCGAGAAGGAACCTTTCACTCTGCGCCTTCAGGGACAGGCCTCTCCAGAAGCGCGGCCAGACGAACCAGGGAAAAAAAATGAGCGGCAGGAGCGGCAGGTAGTGCCACCAGGGCGCGCGGTGCGCGAACGATTCCGAGACGCGTCCCGCGGTCTGCCCCCAGAAGATTGCCTCCCGGTAGGCCTCGCCGCCGGCCAGCCCCGCCGGCACCGCCCACGCGAGCGCGATCGCCGCGCCCAGCAGCACGCCGATCAGCAGGTCGAGATACCAGCGGCCGAGGCGGCCTCTCCATTCGCGCGCCCACCAGGGCGCGGCGAGCGCCGCGGGCAGCACATGCAGCAGGATTACCGGGCCCTTCGCGAGCGCGCCCATGCCGATGCCGGCGCCCAGCCATAGCAAGCCGGGAATCCTGTTTTCGTTCTTCAGGTTCAAGACGCCGATCATTCCGGCCATCGCGCAGAGCAGGAGCAGCAGGTCCATGAGCGTCAGCGTGACGAAGACGGCGAACAGCAGCGTGCCGAACAGGATCCATGCCGAGTGTCCGCGCGCACCCCAGAGAAGTTTCTCCATCTTGAGCAGCAAGGGAACCGAGCCGAGCGCGCAAAGAGGCGCGACCAGCCGCGGCCACCAGTCGTTGACGCCGAAGACGAGCCAGCCGAGATGGATCAGCCAGAAAAGAAGGGGCGGCTTGTGGCTGTAGGCTTCGCCGTTCACGTGCGGCACGAGGAAATCGCCGCGCAGCCACATCTCCCAGGCGACGCTCGCGTAGCGCGTCTCGTCCACCGGCCAGAGCGGCCGCAGCCAGATCGAGGCGACGGCGAAGGCGGCCCATCCCGCAAGCAGCGCGAAGAGCCAGCGATCGCGATTCAAAGCGCCCCTTCCACGTCCTCGCCGAGCGACCGGCCGTGCCGATACCTGCGGTACAGCCACACGCCGATCGCGCCCGAGAGAACAAGCAGGAGGCCCGCGATGGCCACGCGCAGGTAGGCGCCGGTCTCGATGCCGCTTCCGGCCAGCGCCCACACCAGCGTCTTTGGCGCATACCCGACCAACGTGCCCAGCAGGAACGGCAGCGCTCCCACGCGCGATACGCCGGCGGCGAGGTTGGTGGCGAAATTGTTCCCCACCGGCAGGAGTCGCACGAGCAGTGTCATCGAGAAGGGATTCGCGGCGAGAAAAGCGTCCAGTCGCCGCACCCTCGGGCCCATGCGCTCGCGCACCACCCGCCGCGCAAACGTGCGCGCGCACGTGAAGGTGAGCGCGCAGCCGAGCGCCTCGGCGAGCAGGGCGAGCGCGGCACCCTGCACGATGCCGAAGGCGTAGCCGCCGGCGAAACTCACGACGGCGCGCGGAACCGCAACCGCGGTGGCGAGTCCACCGACCGCGACGAAGAGCAGCTCGCCCGAGATGCCCCTGCCGCGCACCTCGCGGTCAATCCAGTCTGCAGATAGCAGGCCGCTCGTATACCCCTGCCCGATGGCGATGGCGATCGCCACCAGCACTACGAGGCCCGGCAGGTAGGCGCGCAGCCTCAAGGCCGGGGCAGCTCGGTTGTCATGGTCGGCGCAACTCCGTTGCTTTGGGCCGCAGCGCGCGGCGCTTCAGCCACAGCATGCCGAGCAGGTCCACGATTCCGGTCCAGAACCGGTCGAGGACGCCGTAGTGGGAGCGGCCGTGCCAGCGCGCGCGGTGCCCCACCTCGACCGACACCGTCGCACCGCCGTTGCGCTGCACGAGCGCGGGCAGGAAGCGATGCATGTGGTCGAACGCAGGCAGCTGCAGGGCCGCCGAGCGCAGGATCAGCTTCAGGCCGCAGCCCGCGTCCGGCGTCGCGTCGCCGAGCAGCCGTGCGCGCACGCCGTTCGCAATGGAGGACGCGAAGCGCTTGAGCCCCGGATCCTGTCTTGCGATTCTCGTTCCGCAGATCAGCTGAAGGCCGTCGCACCCCGATTGTTCGCGCGCTGCCAGCAGCCTGGGAATGTCCGCCGGGTCGTTCTGGCCGTCGCCGTCCAGCGTCACGATCCACTCCCCCCGCGCTGCGCGAAACCCCGTCAGCAGCGCGGCGCTCTGGCCGCAGCGGTCCTCATGGGCAAGCACCCGCAAGCGGGGGAAGCGCCGCATCGCCTCTACGAGGCGGCCGAGCGTGCCGTCGGCGCTGCCGTCGTCGACGCAGATGATCTCGAGACCGTCCGGGTCAGGCAGGGCCGCGTCGATCTCTTCCAGCAGCGGCAGGATGCTGTCCTGCTCGTTCTGCACCGGGACGACGATCGACAAGCGCACGGGAGCTGGGCGGGCAAAGCCGCATTATCCCACCCGGGGTATAATGCGCCCTGCTGAGGAGCGTTGCGTTCCCCGGAAAGGGGGATCAGGCTCAGCGAAATCAACGGCGCTCGCATTGGAAACGATGCGGGCGCTTGCGTTTTGGGGCCCGCAAAACACATGGAGAGCTCCAGATGAACGCACCCGTATCTGCCAAACAGCCGAAATTCACCGACTACAAGGTCGCCGACCTGGCGCTCGCCGGCTGGGGCCGGCGCGAAATCGCCATCGCCGAGTCCGAGATGCCGGCGCTGATGGCGATCCGCGAGGAATACGCGAAATCGAAGCCCCTGAGCGGCGCCCGCATCGCGGGCTCGCTGCACATGACGATCCAGACCGCGGTGCTGATCGAGACGCTGAAGGCGCTCGGGGCGGACGTGCGCTGGGCCTCGTGCAACATCTTCTCGACGCAGGACCACGCGGCGGCGGCGATCGCGGCCGGCGGCACGCCCGTGTTCGCGGTCAAGGGCGAATCGCTGGAGGAGTACTGGGACTACACGCACCGCATCTTCGAATTCGAGGGCCCGGACGGAAAAATGCGGGGCCCGAACATGATCCTCGACGACGGCGGCGACGCGACGCTGCTCATGCACCTGGGCAAGCGCGCGGAGAAAGACGCTTCGGTCATAGCCAAGGCAAGCAACGAGGAGGAAACCGCCCTCTTCAAGGCGATCAAGGCGAAGCTTGCGAAGGAGCCGGGCTGGTACACGCGCATGGCGAAGGACATCAAGGGGGTGACGGAAGAAACCACCACCGGCGTGCACCGGCTCTACGAGATGGCGAAGGAAAAGCGCCTGCTCTTCCCGGCGATCAACGTCAACGACTCGGTGACCAAGTCGAAGTTCGACAACCTCTACGGCTGCCGCGAGTCGCTGGTGGACGGCATCAAGCGCGCGACCGACGTGATGGTCGCCGGCAAGGTGGCGCTGGTCTGCGGCTACGGCGACGTGGGCAAGGGCTCGGCGCAGGCGCTGCGCGCGCTCTCCGCGCAGGTCTGGGTGACCGAGATCGACCCGATCTGCGCGCTGCAGGCCTCGATGGAGGGCTACCGGGTGGTGACCATGGACTGGGCAGCCGACAAGGCCGACATCTTCGTGACCGCCACGGGCAACCTGCACGTGATCACGCACGAGCACATGAAGAAGATGAAGGACCAGGCCATCGTCTGCAACATCGGCCACTTCGACAGCGAGATTGAGGTCGCGGCGCTCTCGAAATACAAGTGGGAGGAGATCAAGCCGCAGGTGGACCACGTAATTTTCCCCGACGGCAAGCGCATCATCCTGCTCGCCAAGGGGCGGCTGGTGAACCTGGGCTGCGCGACAGGACACCCGAGCTACGTAATGAGCTCTTCCTTCGCCAACCAGACCATCGCGCAGATCGAGCTGTACACGAATACGTCAAAGTACCCTGTAGGGGTGTATACGCTTCCGAAGCACCTGGACGAGAAGGTGGCGCGCCTGCAGCTCAAGAAGCTCAACGCGCAGCTCACCGAGCTGAGCGACGAGCAGGCGAAGTACATCGGCGTGCCGAAGGCCGGACCCTACAAGTCGGACCACTACCGGTACTGACATGCGGCTGTTGCTGGTCTGGCTGATCAACGCGCTCGCTCTAATGGCGGTGACTTACCTGCTGCCTGGCATCACGGTCGACAGCTTCGTCACGGCGCTGGTAGCGGCGCTGGTGCTCGGTCTGGTCAATACGGTCATCCGGCCCATACTCATCCTGCTGACGCTGCCAGCGACGCTGCTCACGCTCGGACTGTTCATCTTCGTCATCAACGGCCTGCTGTTCTGGTTCGTCGGAAACTTCATTGCAGGCTTCGTGGTCGCCGGGTTCTGGTGGGGCGTCGCCGGCGCCATCGCCTATAGCGTCGTGTCCTGGGCGCTGTCGGCGGTACTGCTGCCATCCAGCCCCAGCCGATGACCGGGCGCACCTACAGCTTCGAATTTTTCCCGCCGCGCACGCCCGCGGGCAGGGACAAGCTTCGCGCCACCTGGCAGCAGCTCGGGCTGCTCAAGCCGAAGTTCTTCTCGGTGACCTTCGGCGCGGGCGGCTCGACGCAGGCCGGCACGCTGGAGACGGTGCTGGAAATCGGCCGATCGGGGCACGAGGCTGCGCCGCACATTTCCTGCGTCGCCTCCACGCGGGCCGACATCGCGGCGATCCTCGACCAGTACAAGGCAGGAGGCATCCGCCACATCGTCGCGCTGCGCGGCGACCTGCCCTCCGGCATGGCGAGGGCCGGCGAGCTGCGCTTCGCCAGCGAATTGGTGGCTTACATCCGGGAGAGGACCGGGGACTGGTTCCAGATCGAGGTCGCCTGCTACCCCGAGTACCACCCGCAGACCCGCTATGCCGCCGACGAGGTGAAGAATTTCAAGAAGAAGGTCGACGCCGGCGCCAACGGCGCGATCACGCAGTACTTCTACAACGCCGACGCCTACTTTCGATTCGTCGACGAATGCCGGGCCGCCGGCATCGGCATTCCGATCGTCCCCGGAGTGATGCCGATCCTGAATTTCGCGCAGCTCGCCCGCTTCTCCGACAGCTGCGGCGCGGAGATCCCGCGCTGGATGCGCCTGAAGTTCGAGGGATTCCTCGACGACAACGCCTCGATCCGCGCCTTCGGCCTGGACGTCGTCACCGCGCTCTGCGACAAGCTGCTCTCCGCGGGCGCGCCCGGGCTGCACTTCTATACGCTGAACCAGGCCCCGCTTGCCGCCGAAATCTGGCAGCGGCTCGGCTTGTCGTCCGGCGACGGTTGACGGCCCGGGCCGTCCGTCCGCCCCGGCCTGCGCGCCACGGCAAGGACATGGAAGACTATTCCCACGAAGTCCGCCCGCACGACTCGCGCGCGATGCGCGCGCTCTTTCTCGGGCTGGGCCTGCTCTTCGTGGGGTTGGGGATCCTGGGCGCGATCCTGCCGGTCCTGCCGGCCACGCCATTCATGCTGCTCGCGGCCGCCAGTTTCGCCCGGGCGTCGCCGCGTTTCTACAACTGGCTGCTCAACACGAAAACCTTCGGGCCGCTGATCCGCGAATGGCGCCGGCACCGCTCGATTCCCTACCGCACGAAGCTCTGGGCGATCGCCTTGATGTCGGGGACGCTCGCAGTATCGATCGTGTTCTTCGTCCCGGATCCCATGCTGCAGGCGCTGCTCGCGGTGCTGGGGGTGCTGCTCGCGCTCTGGATGTACTCGATCCCCTCGCGCACTCCTACGAGCTGATTTTCCTCGCCGCGCCTTCGTCGCGTTCGTAGGTCCGCCAGGGCGCGTCGGGAGCGTCCCGGCACGCGCCGAACTGGAACGGCACCCAGTCGCGGCCCGGATTGAGGAAGCGAAGGTCGAGGAACCAGTAGCATTCCGGGTCCGCGGTAGCGGCTTCGAGCGCGGGCTGCTCCGCGAACCAGCGCATGAAGCGCAGCGCGGGGGACTCCCAGGCCGCCCGCGCCGCGTGCGCGTCGCCGTAGCGGCTGCGCGTCTCCCAGCGAGCCATGGCGAGGGGCCGGAACGCGCTGTCGAGGCGCGCGACGAAGCCGTCGCCCGGCGCGTAGGCGCGAGGCGCCTCGCGTACGAGGTTGACGTGCGCAAAGCGGTGCTCGCGCGCATCGCTCACGTAGACGGTCCAGTTGAACGGCGACACCGCCCGCGGGTAGGCCGCGATGACCGCGCCTTCGAGCCCGCGCTCCGCCGCGTAGCCGCGCGCGAACTCGAGCGCCCTGTCCTTCTGCAGATGCTGGAAGCCCACGTAAGCGCAGAGGGCGATGCCCGCTGCCACGGAAGGAACTCTTGTCTTTCGAAAAAGAACGGAAAGCAGGAGCCCGGCCACGATGATGCCGCTGAACCACAAGTCGATGATGAAGGTGGTGCCGATCCCCGCGCGCCAGTCCGAGAGCGGCGCGAATACCATGGTGCCGAAGCTCGTGATCCAGTCGCCCGCGATATGGGTGAAGATCGCGAGCACGCACACGCCGTAGAGCGCGCGCCAGCCGCCGGGGTGGCGCAGGATCTTCGCGAGGACCCAGGCGAGCGGGATCGCCCAGAGCCACATCAGCAGCAGCGAATGCGTCGCGCCACGGTGGTGCAGCACGTACTCGACCGGCCCGAGGAAGCCGACGACGAAGTCGAGATCCGGCGCGGCGCAGGCGAAGAAGCCCGCCGCGACGCGGCGCGGGATGGAGCGCGGCGGCGCGCCCCCGGGCGCCGTCGCCCGCGCAACGAGCGCCCCCGAAAGCGCGTGGGTGAGCGTGTCCAGACAAGGAGCATGGTAGCAATTGCCGACGTCGAATCGGCGCTCCGGGCCGCAACCTGCAGTACCCTTTGCGAATCCGGGACTCCAGGACAGGGGGATCACCGCATGAATGATCGCGACGAATACATCGAGAAGCTCAAGGCACAGCTCGACAGCTGGAATGCGCAGCTCGGCGCCTGGGAGTCGGCCACGCGCGCCGCGACCCGGGAGGCGAAGGCCGAGCTGGAGAAGCAGGTGGGCATCCTGCGCAGCCGCGCCGACGACATGGTGTACCGCATGGAGCTGATGAAGAGCGCCTCAGCGGAGGCGTGGCATGAGATCCAGCGGGGCGCCGAGGCGGCGCGCAGCGCGATGGAGAGCGCCTTCGACAAGGCGCGCTCCCGCTTCAAGGACGTCTAGGCAGCGCGCTTCTTGCGCTGGGCATCCTTCACGTGCATCTGCGCGTAGGCGCCGTGCGCGGCAGCCTCGGCGTCGCCGACGTGGATCGGCAGGCCCATGTCCGAGAGCACCGAGCCCAGCGCCGAGAGGCACAGCATCACGTTGTCCGGCCGGCAGCTGTAGCCCATCAGGCCGATCCTCCAGATCTTGCCGGCGAGGGGCCCCAGGCCCGCGCCGATCTCGATGCCGAACTCGTTCAGCAGCGTCTTCCTGACCTGCGCCTCATCGACGCCCTCGGGGCACTTCACGGCATTCATCTGCGGCAGCTGGTGCTGCTCCTTCACCAGGAACTCGATGCCCATCGCATTCAATCCGGCTTTCAGCGCCAGGTGGTGGCGCGTTGCGCGCGCCCAGGCGTTCTCCAGCCCCTCCTCGCGGATGAGCAGCAGCGCTTCGTGCAGCGCGAACAGCGAATTCGTCGGCGCGGTGTGGTGGTAAGTGCGCGTGCCGGCGTTCCAGTAGTTGAACAGCAGGTTCATGTCCATGAACCAGCTGTGGATCTTGTCCTTGCGCGCCTTGACGTGCTCGACCACGCGTTCGGAGAAGGACACGGGCGACAGGCCCGGCGTGCACGACAGGCACTTCTGGCTGGCCGAGTAGATGGCGTCGATCTCCCACTCGTCCACCTTGACCGGCGTGCCGGCGAGCGAGGTCACCGCGTCCACGATCACCAGGGCGCCGTGCTTGTGCGCGATCTGCGTGAGCAGCTTCGCGTCCGACTGGCAGCCGGTGGAAGTCTCGGCGTGCACGAAGGCGACGACCTTCGCGTCCTTGTTCTTCTTCAGCGCGTCCTCGACCTTCTGCGGGTCCACCGGCTCGCCCCACTTGTCCTCGACCAGCACCGGCTTGCCGCCGCAGCGGATCGCGTTCTCGAGCATCCGGCCTCCGAACACGCCGTTCTGGCAGACGATGACCTTGTCGCCCGGCGCGACCATGTTGACGAAGCAGTACTCCATGCCGACCGAGCCGGGGCCCGAGAGCGGGAAGGTGAGCGGGTTCTTCGTCTGGTAGACGTAGCGCAGCAGGCTTTTCAGCTCTTCCATCATCTCGACGAAGACCGGGTCGAGGTAGCCGATCGCCGGCTGGCTCATCGTCGTGAGCACGCGCGGGTGGATCTCGGTGGGCCCCGGCCCCATCAGCGTGCGCTGCGGCGGGTGGAAGGAATGGATGCGCTTGGAAGGAGCGTACTGGGTCATGGGGTCGCTTTCGGAAAGGATGCCGAACGGCGCGTCCTCCGGGCGCGATTTCACGCGCACCGGGTTCTTCGCGCTTGCTTCGTTGACGACTTCGGCCGAGCTGATGCGCCCCTCGGTGACGCGCTCGACCTCGCCCGCCCAGCGCGCGGGGACGTAGCCCGTCTTCACCCAGTTGTGCACCACCGCCCGGTCCAGCTGGAACGCGCGCGCCACCTCGGCCTGGCTGCCGAAGATCTCCACGAGGCGTGCGGCGCAATCCATGCCGCCAATTCTAGAGTGTCAAACTCAGTTTGACAAGCGTCCGTCTGCCCGCCGGAACTCCGCCGGGATGCGCGTCCCCTTGATGTGCTTTGTGCCCCAGCGCGCCACGGCCGAAAGGACATGGCCGAGGTCGCGCCCCTTCCCGGTCAGTTCGTAGCGCCAGCGCACCGGCTTGTCCTGGTAGGGCTCGGCCGCGACGAGTCCGGCGTCCTCCATCTTCTTCAGCCTGTCGGCGAGGATGTTGGTCGGGATGCCTTCGTCCGAGGCGGCGAGCTCCCCGTAGGTGTGGCGCCCGCGCAGCAGGTCGCGCACGACGAGCAGCGTCCACTTGTCGCCGGCGATGTCGAGCGCGCAGGCCACGGGGCAGGAGGAGCGCTTGCGCATCTGTGCTATCTTACGCACTCACTTGCAGTTTGCAAGTGATAAAGGACGCCCGGATGACGCAGCAGACCCGCAGCTATCTCGCAGTCGCCCTCGCCGCCGGCGCGGTGTTCGCGCTAGGCCTCGGCGTCCGTCAGTCGCAGGCCCTGTTCATCGGACCGATCAATTCGTCGACCGGCATGGGCTATGCGGCGATCAGCCTCGCCTTCGCCGTCGGACAGATGATGTGGGCGGTGGCGATGACCGGCGCTGGCGCGATGGCCGACCGCTGGGGACCGCGTCCGGTGATGCTGACCGGCGCGATCCTCGTCGCGGGCGCCACCGCTGCGACCCCGCTGGCCACCACCACCGCGGAGCTCGTCATCGTCGTCGGCATTCTCGCCGCCTGCGGCGCGGGCGCGATCGGGCCGGGACTGCTCATGTCGGCCGGCAGCCGCTGGATCCCGGAAGCCCACCGCAATACCGCAACCGGCATCGTCAACGCCGGCGGCTCCTTCGGGCAGTTCACCGTGATCCCGCTCGCGCAGCTGTTCATCGGCACGGCCGGCTGGCAGCCGGCAATGGTGCTCCTGGGCCTGATCGGGCTGCTCGCGGTTCCGCTGATTTTCTGGATCACGCAAGGCCACGCGGAACACGCGGCCGCGCAGCCCGCAGCTGCCGCCGGATCGCTCCAGCAGGCCGTCGTCGGGGCGTTCCGGGATCCGAGCTACCTGCTCCTGACCGCTGGTTTCTTCACCTGCGGCTTCCACGTCGCGTTCATCGCCACGCACCTGCCCGGAGTGGTCGCGAGCTGCGAACTGCCTCCCTCGGTGAGCGCGTGGTCGCTCGCGCTGATCGGCCTGTTCAACATTTTCGGCAGCCTGTGGGTCGGCAAATTCATCAATGGCCGGCGCATGAAGCTGGTGCTCTCAGGCGTCTATTTCGCGCGCGCGCTGCTCATTCTCGCGTTCTTTTTTTCGCCGAAGACCGCGCTCACCTTCCTGCTGTTCGCCTGCGGAGTCGGCTTCACCTACCTCTCGACCGTGCCGCCGACCATCGGGCTGGTCGTCAAGTTCTTCGGCATGCGCTACATGGCGACGCTGTTCGGCATCGTCATGATGTCGCACCAGGTGGGCGGCTTCCTCGGCGCCTGGCTGGGCGGCAAGGCCTTCGAGGCCACCGGCAGCTTCGACTGGATGTGGTGGACGGATATCGCGCTGTGCCTCTTCGCCGCGGCCGTGCACCTGCCGATCAGGGAGGCGTTGCCCGCGCCGGCCCCAGCCGCCCGAGCATCGGCAGCTTGATCGCGGGATCGAAGGGATTGATCCCGAAAGTGAGCCCAAGCAGGTTGATTTCCAGGCCTTCGATGGCGCTCAAGGTGAGCCCCAGCAGGCCGGCGATGGAAAACTGCACGCCCCTCCCGCTGGGTGCGGAATCGAAGATGTCGCCGCCCAGATAGTCCTTGCCGATGGCGGTGGGCGGCAGATCGACACGCAGTTCCGGCACGGCGCGCGTGATCCAGGCGACAAAGGTGTTCGAGTTCGGTCCCGGCCAGGCGGTGTATTCGCT
>JAYRND010000205.1:0-14386 GCA_041904885.1 Burkholderiales bacterium | reverse complement strand
TACTTCTTCGCCAGGATGTGCGTCATCGCCGCCGTCAGCGTGGTCTTGCCATGGTCCACGTGACCGATCGTCCCCACGTTCAGGTGCGGCTTCGTTCTCTCAAATTTGCCTTTTGCCATGATGTTGTCCGGTCGTCTTGTAGGTTTTGTTCGTTACTTCGCCTTCGCGGAGATCACCGCCTCGGCAACGCTCTTCGGCGCCTCGGCGTAATGCTTGAATTCCATCGTGTACGTGGCCCGGCCCTGGGACAGCGAGCGCATCGTGGTCGAGTAGCCGAACATCTCGCCCAGCGGGACCTCGGCCTTGATCACCATGCTGCCGGCGACATCCTCCTGACCCTGCAGCACGCCGCGGCGCGACGACAGGTCGCCGATGACGTTGCCAACGAAGTCGGCCGGCGTCTCCACTTCCACGGCCATGATCGGCTCGAGCAGCACCGGGCTGGCCGTGCGCATGCCGTCCTTGAACGCGAAGATCGCGGCCATCTTGAACGCGTTCTCGTTCGAATCGACCTCGTGGTAGGAGCCGTCGAACAAGGTCACCTTGGCGTCGACCACGGGGTAACCGGCGAGCACGCCGTCCTGCAGCGCCTCGTCCACCCCCTTTTTGACCGCGGGGATGAACTCGCGCGGCACGCGTCCGCCCTTGATGGCGTCGACAAACTCGTAACCCTTGCCGGCGTTCGGCTCCAGCTTGAGCCACACGTGTCCGTACTGGCCGCGGCCGCCGGACTGCTTGATGAACTTGCCCTCGGACTCCAGCGACTTGCGGAAGGTCTCGCGGTACGCCACTTGCGGCTTGCCGACCGAGGCCTCGACGCCGAACTCCCGCTTCATGCGGTCGACGATGATTTCCAGGTGCAGCTCGCCCATGCCGGAGATGATCGTCTGCCCCGACTCCTCGTCGGTGCGCACGCGGAACGACGGGTCCTCCTGCGCGAGCCGCCCGAGCGCCACGCCCATCTTTTCCTGGTCGGCCTTGGTCTTGGGCTCGACCGCCTGCGAGATCACGGGATCCGGAAACTCCATCTTCTCCAGCGTGATCGACTTCTTCACGTCGCAGATGGTCTCGCCGGTGATCACGTCCTTGAGGCCCACCACGGCGGCGATGTCGCCCGCGCGCACTTCCTTGATCTCCTCGCGCTCGTTGGCGTGCATCTGCAGCAGGCGGCCAATGCGCTCCTTGCGGCCGCGCACCGACGTAAGCACCGTGTCGCCCGAGCTCAGGACACCCGAGTAGACGCGGATGAACGACAACTGGCCGACGAACGGGTCGGTCATGATCTTGAACGCGAGCGCCGCGAACGGCTCGTCATCGGACGGCTTGCGCGAGTCCGGCTCGCCCTTCTCGTTCTCACCCTTGACCGGCGGGATGTCGATTGGCGAGGGCAGGTAATCGATGACCGCGTCCAGCATCGCCTGCACGCCCTTGTTCTTGAAGGCGGTGCCGCAGAGCATCGGCACGATCTCGTTGTTGATCGTGCGCAGGCGCAATCCGCGCTTCATCTCCTCGACCGAGAGCGCGCCCGATTCGAGGTACTTGTTCATGAGCTCTTCGTTCGCCTCGGCGGCGGCCTCGACCATCTTCTCGTGCCATTCCTTCGCCTCGGCCTGCAGCGCCGCCGGGATTTCCTTGCGCTCGAACTTCATCCCCTGGGACGCCTCGTCCCAGTAGATCGCCTGCATCGTCACCAGGTCGATCACTCCGGCGAACTTGTCCTCGGCGCCGATGGGGATCTGGATCGGGACCGGATTGCCCTTGAGGCGCTCACGGATGTGGTCGTAGGACTTGAAGTAGTTTGCGCCCACCCGGTCCATCTTGTTGATGAACGCGAGCCGCGGCACGCGGTACTTGTTTGCCTGGCGCCACACGGTCTCGGACTGGGGCTGCACGCCCGCGACCGCGTCGTAGACCATGCACGCGCCGTCGAGCACGCGCATGGAACGCTCCACTTCGATCGTGAAGTCGACGTGGCCGGGCGTGTCGATGATGTTGATGCGGTGCTCCGGATAGGACATGTCCATGCCCTTCCAGAAGCAGGTCGTGGCCGCCGAGGTAATGGTGATGCCGCGCTCCTGCTCCTGCTCCATCCAGTCCATGGTCGCAGCGCCGTCGTGCACCTCACCGATCTTGTGGTTGACGCCCGTGTAGAACAGGATGCGCTCGGTCGTCGTCGTCTTTCCAGCGTCGATATGCGCCGAGATGCCGATGTTCCGATAACGCTCGATGGGGGTTTTGCGGGCCACGGCCATTCCTCAGAACCTGTAGTGGGAGAAGGCTTTGTTGGCTTCCGCCATGCGGTGGACCTCCTCGCGTTTCTTCATCGCACCGCCGCGTCCTTCGGCCGCCTCCGCGAGCTCGCCCGCCAGCCGCGCCGTCATCGACTTCTCGCCGCGCTTCTGCGCGGCTTCGCGGATCCAGCGCATCGACAGGGCGACGCGGCGCACCGGGCGCACCTCGACCGGGACCTGGTAGTTAGCGCCGCCGACGCGGCGGCTCTTCACCTCGACCACCGGCTTCACGTTCTGCACCGCCTGCGAAAACACCTCGATCGGGTCCTTGCCGGACTTCGCCTTGATCATCTCCAGCGCGCCGTAGACGATGCTCTCGGCGACCGACTTCTTGCCGCGCGTCATCAGCACGTTCATGAACTTCGCCAGCTCGACGTTGGCGAACTTCGGATCGGGCAGGATCTCGCGCTTGGGAACTTCTCTGCGTCGCGGCATTCGGTCTCTCTCTGTCCTGTCGTTCGTCGCGCCTTAGGCCGACTTCGCCATCTTGGCGCCGTACTTGGAGCGTCCCTGCTTGCGGTCCTTCACGCCTTGCGTGTCCAGCGAGCCGCGCACGATGTGGTAGCGCACGCCCGGCAGGTCCTTCACCCGGCCGCCGCGGATCAGCACCACCGAGTGCTCCTGCAGGTTGTGCCCCTCGCCGCCGATATAGCCGATGACCTCGAAGCCATTGGTGAGGCGGACCTTGGCAACCTTTCGCAGGGCCGAATTCGGCTTTTTGGGCGTCGTCGTATACACGCGCGTGCACACCCCCCGTTTCTGCGGGGATCCCACCAGGGCCGGCACCTTCGACTTGGCCGGCTTGGCGACGCGCCCATGGCGCATTAACTGATTGACAGTAGGCATCTTTTCGCTTGTTTTGCGTTTCCAGAAACGAACCGGGCGACCACGTCAGCTGCTCGGGTGGCCGCCCAGGGGGTGCAAAAAAGAGGCCGGATTATAAAGAGGTTTCCGGTCCCGCGCAAGGATTACGGCGCCGGATTTGCCACGAATCGGAACCGCCGGGGAACGGTGTCGCGGGCCAGCAGCGGCGGGTCCCCCGAGAGATCGACAAACCGCGCCAGGTCGCGGTCGTCCAGCAGGCCAACCGCACCGCCCCCCGCCAGGAGCACCGAGCCTTCCTCGTCCTGGTACGCCTGCCCCGGCGCGAACGGCCGGCCGCAGTGGTCGAGCATCGCATCCCCATCGTAGCGGACCACCAGCGGCGTATAGGCAAGCGCCACGAACACGCGCTGCGGGCCGTTCTGAAAATACCAGCAGCCGCGCACGTCCGCCTGGTAATTGCGGGAGATAAATTCGCGCAGGGCGCGATTTCCTATTTTTTCATTGCGAATTAAAAAATTACCCCTTCGATCGAGCGACAGCCAGCCGTAGACGTCCGGCACGTCCGGCCATTTCGCCATGCCGCGCACAACGATCTCGTCCATCGCGCGGCCCATATTACACTCTGAAAATATGACGAAAGACGACCTGCTTTACTGGGAAGACCTGAAAGAATCGGGCAGCGTGGAGATCGGCAGCCACACGTTCACCGAGGAAGAAATCATCTCCTTTGCGCGTCAGTTCGACCCGCAGCCCTTCCACATCGACCCGGAAGCGGCAAAGAAATCGTTCTTCAAGGACCTGATCGCCAGCGGGTGGCACACCTGCTCGGTCGGCATGCGGCTGATGGTGGACAAGTACGTCAACCGCTCCGCAAGCCTCGGCTCTCCCGGACTGGACAACATCCGCTGGCTGGTTCCGGTGCGGGCCGGAGACACGGTCACCTACCGGCGGGTCATCCTGGCCGCCAGGGCGTCGGCGAGCAAGCCGGAGATCGGACTGCTGCACTCGCGCACGGAGGCGGTCAACCAGCGCGGCGAAACGGTCATGACCATGGAAGGCTGGGCGATGTTCCGCCGCAGGCCTGCGCGGGGCGGCTAGCGCAGGTGCTCGAAGCGGTAGATCGTCATCAGCAAGCGGGTGAAACGGTAGGCGAGCCAGATTCGGATCTTGAGTCCGATCTTCAGGCGCGCCCAGTAGCTTCGCGGCACCTTGTGGGCCCGAGCCTCAATTGCTTCTCGTAGACTGGCGCGCAGTTCGGCGGCGAACGCCAGGTCATCGACGAACACATTCGCCTCTCGCGCGAAACCGAGGCTCAACGGATCGATGTTGGACGAGCCGACGGTGGCGACGCTGCCGTCGAACACGGCGACCTTGGCGTGCAGCTCGCTCGGGTGCCACTCGTAAATGCGTATACCGGCAGCCAGCAGAGCGCGATAAAGAGAGCGCGACGCGTAGTGCTGCAGCGGATGGTCGGATTTGCCCTGTAGCAGGAGAACGACGGCCACGTCGCGCTTTGCCGCTTGCACCAAAGCGCGGCGGAATCTCCACGTCGGAAAGAAATACGCGTTGGCGATCAGAACTTCGGAGCGTGCGGCAGCGATCTGCTGCAAGTAGGCGCTCTCGATGTCCCGACGGTGCCGCAGGCTGTCGCGCACCAGAAGCGCGGCACGCTGGTTGCCGGCCGCGGACGCGCCCGGCACGTGACGATGCCATCGCGCCGCCCCCTTGAGGATCTCGAATCCCCGCCAGCGGCGCCCTAGCGTGGCCCAGGCAACGCGCGTCCAGAGTTTCGTCGCCTCTGTGCGCACCTGCATGGCAAGCGGACCCTCGATCCGAACCGCGTAGTCGTATCGAGGCGGCAGCATCCCGGTCAAATCGAAGTCGTCGATGATATTGATGCCGCCAACGAACGCAACCGCGCCATCGACGCTTGCCAACTTGCGATGCATTCGCCGCAAGCGCGCGCGCTGCTTCCAGAACGGCCAGGCGCTCACCTGTGGACGGAACACCAGCAGCTCGACGCCCGCATCGGCCAGCATCTTCCGGAAGCGCGGCGCGAAGTCCCTGGCGCCGTAGCCGTCGATCAGCAGATGCGTCGCGACGCCGCGCGCCGCGGCGCGGGCAAGCGCGTCGGCGACGAGGCTGCCCGTCTCGTCGTCGGCGAAGATGTAGGTCTCCAGGAATACCTCGGCTCGGGCGGCGTCGATCGCGGCGACCAGCGCCGGAAAATACTGCTCGCCGTTCCTGAGCAGGGAGAGCCGGTTGCCGCCGACGAAATCAGGCACGCTCGAGTTCCGCGCTCAGCGCGAGGTGGTCCGACAGCAGCGACCACGGCGGGCCGCGGTGCACCTTCGACCGCAGCACGTCAAAACCGCGCACATAGATGCGGTCCAGGCGCAGCAAGGGCAGCAGGCTCGGGAAGGTCCGGCCGTGCCGCCCGCCTGCTGCAACCGACACTTCCGTCATGCCCAGGCTCTTCTCCAGGATGGCGCTGGCGCGCTGGCGCCAATCGTTGAAATCCCCGGCGATGATGACCGGCAGGCGCTGGTCGGCGAGCAGCTGCAGGCGCGCGGCGATCGCATCCAGCTGGCGCCGCCGGCCGCGCTCGTGCAGGGAGAGATGCACGCAGATGCAGTGCAGGTTCCGCTTCCAGCCCGGGACCCTGACCACCGTGTGCAGCAGGCCGCGGCGCTCGAAGCGGTGATCGGATACGTCCTCGTTCTCCGACGAAACAATGGGAAAGCGCGACAGCACCGCGTTGCCGTAGTGCCCGTGCTGGTGCACGCGGTTGCGGCCGTAGACGTGCTCCATTTCGCTGCCCGCCAGGAACTCGTGCTGGCCCTCCCCGGGCCAGGCGTCGAATCGCAGCGCGTGCCGCTGGTTGAGGCCGGAGACCTCCTGCAGGAACACGAGGTCGGGATTGAGCGTGCGCAGACCCTCGCGCAGCTCGTGGATCACCACCCGCCGGTTGAACTGCGAGAGCCCCTTGTGAATGTTCAGTGTGACGACGCGGAGCATCTGGCTCAGTCCAGCTCGAGGCGGAAGCGCTTCTCGAGCAGGTCCGCATCGTCGAAGTGGCGCCGCCCCACGAACGCGGTGGCGTGCCGGCCCCACTGCCGCATGGCGCCGGCGGAAACGATCCCCGAAGGCCAGAACAGGAAACGCTCGGTGCGCTCGGTGCCGGGAACCAGTCCGTCGGCGCTGAAGGCGCTGGCCCGGCCTCCGTCGAGCCGGATCAGGGAGCGAAGCTCTCCGTAGGGCCGCAGCTCGTAGCGCGCGAGGCTGTCGCTGCCGCGAACCAGGCCGACGCTCTGGATGTAGTGCGTACCGCTCTGGATCCGGAGCACGGGGCGCTCGCCTTCGCCCACTCGGGGCAGGCTCTGCGGCGAGAACGCCCACTCCTCGAGCGGGCCGGGCGCGGGCAGGGCATGTGCCCGGGGTGTCGGAAAGAACATGTGGTAGCAACCGCAGGGGTGGATCGAATCGTAGAGGAGCGGCTCGCCGTCGGGCGCCAGGGTCACGCGCCAGGTGATGCCGTCCAGCCTGCCGGCAAGAATGTCTCCCTCCGACTGCGGCGGGCGCTCCGGGAACCAGATCGTGTAGACCAGTTGCAGCAGCACGCGGCCCTGGTATCGCGTCCACGCCACGTTCGTGTAAACCGCCTGTTGCGCGCCGTCGACCTGCGGCGACCGGCTCCCCCGCAGCCAGCGCAGCGCGCCGATGCGGTCGTAGTCCGCCTTCACCTCGATCTCGAAGCTGGGCGCGTACGCGGCAAGAAACTCCTGCAGCACCGCGTCCTCCAGCTCGGGGATGCCCAGCGGATTGCCGGCCGTGCGCGCGAGGATTCGAGCGGCGCGGTCCCGCGACAGGCTCTCGAGCACCGGGGGCGCGAGGCGTACCAGGTTCGCGCCCGATCCCGCCGGGAGATCTGCCACGAACGCCTGCCGTGTCGCCTGTTCGTGGCGGCGAATTCCTTCCGCGAAGGCAATCCGCGTGATTGGATACAGGCCGATGATCCGGTACAGCGCGCGGTAGTCGTCCGGGACGATCGCGCGCGCCAGCACGGCCTGCTTCATATCCGCGCTGGCGAGATCCAGGTCCCGCAGCAAATCTCCGCACCGTTGCGTACGGTTCGCCGCCTCGCTCGACCCGCCGGCAGCGCCAGCCGGCAGGTTCATGATTTCATAGCGGCGCGCCTCGGCATCGAGAGCCTGCATGCGCGCGACGAGCGCACGCAGAACAGCGTCGTCGCCATCGGCCGACAGGCGCAGGGAAGCCAGCAGCCGGTTGGTCCGCAGATAGGGAAAGCCCGCCACCCGGGTCTCTTGCGCATCGCGCGCGCCCGCTTCGTCGACGCTCTCGTCCAGCGCGCGGAACCATTCGGCGCACTCGCGGACATTGGGAATCGCCGATGCGAGGTGGTCGCTGAACGGCGCGTCCAGCGTGGCACAGCCCTGCGCAAGGGCCGCGGCGGCGGCAAGCGCGAGGCTCAGCGCTCGCATACGGCCGGCGGCGGGTTGTCCATGGCGGATCCGAGAATCGCGATCGCATCGCGATTCGACCAGGAGAAGCATTTCGCCCAAGCCTGCGTCCAGTACAGCCACTGGCTCGCGGTATGCTCGCCCGGAGCGAGCGATACCGGCACGCGCTCGGGTAACTCCAGGCTGAAGACCTGCTCGGTGTTGTGCGTCGTTCCTGGCACGAAGCGGTGGCGCCATTCCGGGAAGATCTCGAAGGTATAGAGGAGAGGCCAGCGCTTCAGCTGCTCCGGCCGGGCGCGGATGCCGGTTTCCTCGAGGACCTCGCGGCGCGCAGCCTCGGCGGCGGGCTCGTCCCAGCGGTCGAGCGAGCCGGTGACCGACTGCCAGAACCCGGGGCGCGCCGCCCGCTCCAACAGCAGGACATCGCCCGCCGCAGTGTGCACGACGACCAGGATCGACACCGGCAGCTTCCGCTTCATCGCGTCCATGGCGCGATTCCGTCTCAGATTTCCGGCAGCTGCGTTTCGCCGCCGGCGAATACGGCGACGAACGGCCGCCCGCGCTCCTTCCAATAGGACGCCGCGGAAGCGAGGACGTCGCCCAGGATGCCGCGCTCGTCCGCAGGCAGCCCCTGTGTGCCCTCGAGCAGGAGTAGGCAGCCGCGGTCCCCAAGCCAGGAAAGATCCGACAGGCAGTCCTCCAGCGCATCCCAGTTGCCGCCGAACCAGTCGGGGAAGGAGAGCGCGCTCGCGATCCGGCCGAGCGCCGCTTCCTTGCTGCCCGCCCCGGAGAAGTCGATCCTCGTCACGGGAACCGCGCCGCCGCGGATTCCCGCCAGGAATTCGGCAGCGCGCCCGGTCCGGTAGACGCCGGAATTTGCGGCATTACCCACTCGCTCGAGCAACGTGCTCATGGCCTATTCCAGGATGCGCTTGAAGCTGCGGTAATGGTCGTCGCTGTAGTACAGCGTACCATCGCGCCCCGCCACGATGCGCCGCGCTCCGCGCGAGCGCTCGCCCGGCGTCCTCACGGTGTACTCGCGGTACCAGCCGCGCTCGCGCGCCGGTAGCAGCTTTTCCCGATTGTTGAAGACGACGCCGTCGCGCTGGTAGGGATACGGGCCGCCCTTGCGGATCAGAGCGACGGTTTCCAGCGCCTCCTTCGGCAGCCGGTTCTTCTCAATCCCGCCGTCCAGAGCGACGGCACACGCGGAAAAGAGCAGCGCCAGGAAGCCGGCGAGCCACCTCACTGCGGCGCGGGATTTCTCAGGCGGATGTGCAGCTCGCGCAGCTGGCGCTCGGTGACCGGAGAGGGCGCGCCGGTGACCATGTCCTGCCCGCGCTGCGTTTTTGGGAAAGCGATGACGTCGCGGATCGCGTCCGCGCCCGCCATCAGCGTGACCAGCCGGTCGAAGCCGAAGGCGATGCCGCCGTGCGGCGGCGCGCCGTACTGCAGCGCCTGGAGAAGGAAGCCGAACTTCGCCTGCTGCTCCTCGGGCGAGATCTTCAGAGCGCGGAACACCTGCTGCTGGATCTCCTGCCGGTGGATCCGCACGGAGCCGCCCGCGACTTCCCATCCGTTCAGTACCATGTCATACGCCTTGGCGTACGCCTTCGACTGGTCCGTCTCGATGAACGCCTCGTGGCCGTCCTTGGGGCTCGTAAACGGATGGTGGCGCGCCTTCCACTGCTTGCTTTCCTCGTCGAACTCGAACATCGGGAAATCCACCACCCACAGCGGCCTCCAGCCCTTTTCCGCCAGACCGCGGTCGTGGCCGACTTTCTGGCGCAGCGCGCCCAGGCATGCGTTGCACGCCTCGGACTTGTCGGCGCCGAAAAACACGAGGTCGCCGTCCCGCGCACCGCTTCGTTCCAGGATCGCTGCGAGCGCCTTCGCATGCAGGTTCTTGACGATCGGCGACTGCAGGCCCTCGGCGCCCTTGGCGCGCTCGTTCACCTTGATCCACGCGAGGCCCTTCGCGCCCAGGCCGCGCAGGTACTCCGTGTAGTCGTCGATCTCCTTGCGCGAAATCGTGCCGCCGCCCGGCACGCACAAGGCCGCCACGCGGCCTCCGGGCGTGTTCGCGGGTCCGGAGAACACCTTGAAGTCGACGTCTTTCATGACATCGGTAAGCTCGGTGAGCTTCAGCGGCACGCGCAAGTCCGGCTTGTCGACCCCGTAGTCGCGCATGGCGTCCTCGTAGGCCATCACTGGGAACGGTTCCGGGAGGCTGACGCCGAGCACCTCCTTGAACATGTGGCGGGCGAGTCCCTCCATCAGCGAGCGAATCGCGCCCTCGCCCAGGAAGGAAGTCTCGATGTCGATCTGCGTGAACTCCGGCTGCCGGTCGGCGCGCAGGTCCTCGTCGCGGAAGCACTTGACGATCTGGTAGTAGCGGTCGAAGCCGGCGATCATCAGCATCTGCTTGAACAACTGTGGGCTCTGCGGCAGCGCGTAGAACTGGCCGTCGTGGATGCGCGAAGGCACCAGGAACTCGCGTGCGCCTTCGGGCGTCGACTTGTAGAGGACCGGCGTCTCGATGTCGATGAAGCCGTGCCCGTCGAGGAAACTCCGCGCCGCGCGCGCAGCGGCGTGGCGAAGGCGCAGGTTCTTCTGCATCTGATCGCGCCTGAGGTCGAGGATGCGGTTCTCCAGCCGCACGGCCTCCGACAGGTTCTCGTCGTCGAGCTGGAAGGGCGGGGTCAGGGACGGGTTGAGGATCTCCACCTCGTGCGCGAGCACCTCGACTTCGCCCGAGCTCAGGTTGGGATTGGCCGTGCCGGCGGGGCGCGCGCGCACCACGCCGGCGACCTTGAGCACGAACTCGGAGCGTATGCGGTCGGCGCGCTCGAACGCTTCCTTCCGATCCGGATCGCAGACCACTTGCGCCAGCCCTTCGCGGTCGCGCAGATCGATGAAGATCACACCACCGTGGTCGCGGCGGCGGTGCGCCCAGCCCGCCAGCGTCACTTTCTGGCCGATGAGTGCGCTCGAAAGCTCCCCGCAGTAGTGGCTGCGCATGCTCATTTGCCGCCCGTCCCGGAAGCGCCGCCCGGCGGCGCGACGCCCATCGAGATGATGTATTTCAGCGCCGCATCGACGCTCATGTCGAGCTCGATCACGTCCTTGCGCGCCACCACGACGAAATAGCCGCCGGTCGGGTTCGGCGTGGTGGGAACATACACGCTGAGGAAATCCCCGCTCAGGTGCCTGGCCACGTCGCCGCCCGGGGTGCCAGTGAGGAAGGCGATGGTCCACATGCCTTCATGGGGCCAGCGTACGAGCAGCGTCTTGCGGAACGCCTGCCCGGTCGAAGAGAACAGCGTGTCGGAGATCTGCTTGACGCTGGAATAGATGGAATTGACCACGGGGATGCGGTGCAGGACGTCGTGCCAGATCTGCACCAGGCGGGCGCCGAGCAGGTTGGTGGCGAACAGGCCGGTGATGAACACGATGACGAGCGTCATGACCACGCCCATGCCGGGCACATGGAAGCCGAGCCAGTTCTCGGTCTGGAATTCCCTCGGCAGCAGCAACAGGACCTGGTCGAGCGACTCGACGATGAGCTTGAGGACCCAGATCGTGATGACGAGCGGGATCCAGATCAGCAGTCCGGTGATGATGTACTTCTTCATGTGCTGGAGACAAAAAAGCCCGGCGCACAGCCGGGCCCGGTCGCGGCCCCTTGAAGGTCAGTTGGTCGAGCTGGCGGTCTCTTTCTTGGCCGCCTTGGTGTCGGATTTGCTCTCGGTCTTGGCGTCCGGCTTGGCCTCGGTCTTGTCGCCCGGCTTGGCGTCGTCTTTCTTCGCCGTCTTGCCGCCCTTGAAGTCGGTCGCGTACCAGCCCGAGCCCTTAAGTTGGAAGCCCGCGGCGCTCAACTGCTTCTCGTATTTCTTCTTGCCGCACGCGGGACACTTGGTGAGCGGCGCCTCGGAGACCTTCTGCAGATGGTCTTCCTGGTGCCCGCAGGCCGCGCAGCGGTATTCGTAGATGGGCATGGGACTGCTTCAAGTTCCTGAATTGGCGCGGATTATACCGCCAACGTCGCCCTCAGAACGGGATGTCGTCCTCCATGTCGTCGAACTTGCCCGCTGGCTTCTTCGCGGCCGCCGCTTTCGAGCCGCCCTCCGACTTCCCTGCGGGTTCGCCACGCGGCTCCGGCGGAGCACTGCGCCCCTCGCCCGCTCCTGCTCTCGAGCCGAGCATCTGCATGGTGTCGGCGCGGATCTCGGTCGTGTACCGGTCCTTGCCCTCCTTGTCCTGCCACTTGCGGGTGCGCAACTGGCCCTCGATGTACACCTGCGATCCCTTCTTCAGGTACTCGCCCATGATCTCGGCGAGCCGTCCGAAAGCGCTCACACGGTGCCATTCGGTCTCCTCCTTCTTCTCGCCGCTGGCCTTGTCCTTCCACGACGACGTGGTCGCGACGCTGATGTTGGTGACCGCCTCGCCCGAGGGCAGATAGCGCGTTTCCGGGTCCCGCCCCAGGTTGCCCACGATGATGACCTTGTTGACCGATGCCATGCCTGCCCCTTTTCGTCCGATACTGTATGAATATACAACGCCTGACCGCCGTGCGGGTTGACTGCCCCCGCTAATGCTTCCGCTTCGGCTCGCGCATGCCGGCCGCGGCCACAAGCCAGAGCGCTGTCACTCCCGCGCAGGCGCCGAACACCGCACCCGGCCCGTGCCGGCTGGCGATCCAGCCGCCCGCCAGGCCGCCAAAGAAGAGCCCCAGCGTCTGGGCAGTGTTATACACCCCGATCGCCGTGCCGCGCGCCCGCGCGGGCGCCAGCCGCGACACGAGCGAGGGGAGGATGGCCTCCAGCACGTTGAACGCGGCGAAGAAAGCGAACAGGAGCGCCGCGAGCACCGCCACGCTGCCGCCGGCAAGAGCCAGCGCCGCCGCGACCGCGGCAAGCAGCGCAATCGCGCCGAGCAGCACCGGCTTCGGCCGGCCGTGCCGGTCGGCGTAGTGGATCGGCGGCACCATCGCCGCGAACGATGCGAGCACCACGGGCAGGTACAGCATCCAGTGGTCGGCGAGCGCGAGGCCGGACGCGACCAGCAGCGGCGGCACGACCACGAACAGCGCCATCTGCACCATGTGCAGCGCGAAGATGCCGAAGTCCAGCCTTAGAAGCTCGGGGCCGAGCGCCTCGGCCAGGCCGGCGAGTCCGGGCGCCGGCCGCGGCTGCGGCGGCGCCTCCGGCACCACCGCGGCCACCAGCCAGATTGCCGCGAGCGAGAGCGCGCCGACGATCGCAAACAGGCCACCCATGCCGAGCGAGCGATAGAGCACCGGCGCCGTGACGAGCGAGAGCGCGAAGCTCGCGCCGATCATCGAGCCGATCATCGCCATCACCTTGGTCCGGTGCGCCTCGCTGGTCAGGTCCGCGGCGAGCGCCACCACGACCGAGGAGATGGCGCCCGCGCCCTGCAGCGCGCGCCCGGCGATCGCCGTCCAGATGTCGTGCGCGGCGGCGGCAAGGAAGCTGCCGGCGGCGAAGATCAGCAGGCCCGCGTAGATCACGGGCTTGCGCCCCCACCGGTCCGAGGCCATGCCGAAGGGGATCTGCAGGATCGCCTGCGTCAGGCCGTAGGCGCCGAGCGCGACGCCCACCAGCACCAGGTCGTCGCCACCCGTATAGCTTGGCGCGTGTACCGCGAACACCGGCAGGATGAAGAACAGGCCCAGCATGCGCAACCCGAACAGCGCGGCGAGGCTGGCGCCGGCGCGCAGTTCCACCGGGGTCATGCGTTCGGACTGCATCGGAGAGTGGAGCGAGGCGGGGCGAAAGAGTTATAGTGGCAAGTTTACCTTTCCGTCCCTTGGCCTTGGAAAAAATCCGCGTGAAGGACCAGATTCGAATTCGCGGCGCGCGCACGCACAACCTGAAGAATCTCAGCCTCGAGCTGCCGCGCGAGAAGCTGGTCGTCATCACCGGGCTGTCGGGCTCCGGCAAGTCCTCGCTCGCCTTCGACACGCTCTACGCGGAAGGCCAGCGCCGTTACGTAGAGTCGCTGTCGGCCTACGCGCGCCAGTTTCTCGAGCTCATGGACAAGCCGGACGTCGACCTCATCGAGGGCCTGTCGCCGGCCATCGCCATCGAGCAGAAGGCCGCCAGCCACAACCCGCGTTCCACGGTCGGCACGGTCACCGAGGTCCACGACTACCTGCGGCTGCTCTACGCGCGCGCGGGCACGCCCTACTGCCCCGAGCACGGCAATGCCCTCGAAGCCCAGACAGTGGCGCAGATGGTCGATCACGTGCTCGCGCTGCCCGAAGAGACGAAGCTCATGATCCTCGCGCCGGTGGTCGCGGGCCGCAGGGGCGAGCAGGCCGAGCTGCTCGAGGAGCTGCGCGCGCAGGGCTTCACCCGCGTGCGGGTGGACGGCAAGGTACACGAGCTGGACCACATGGTTAACGCTCCGCGCCTGGCGAAGAACGCGAAGCACACGGTCGAGGTGGTGGTCGACCGGCTGCGCGCGAAAGCCGACGCCAAGCAGCGCCTTGCCGAGTCCATCGAGACCGCCCTGCGCCATGCTGACGGAAAGGTGATCGTCCTCGATTCCGATAATGGGAAAGAAACGCTTTTCTCGTCGAAATTCTCCTGCCCCGTCTGCGACTATTCCCTTGCCGAGCTCGAGCCGCGCCTGTTCTCGTTCAACAACCCGATGGGCGCCTGCCCGAAGTGCGACGGCCTAGGTACCGTGGAATTCTTCGATCCGCGCCGGGTGGTCGCGCACCCGAACCTATCCCTCGCGAGCGGCGCGATCCGCGGCTGG
>JAYRND010000204.1:0-3903 GCA_041904885.1 Burkholderiales bacterium | reverse complement strand
GGCCGCTCGCCGATTACGCGGCGGCGCCAACATGAAGATCGTCACTCGCGCGTACGCCGACGCAGACCGCCGCCGCCTCGAGGCATCTGGCCTGCACCCGCTGCTCGCGCGGCTCTACGCCGCCCGGCGCATTTCGACCGCGGACCAGCTCGGCCAGGACTTCGCGCGGCTGCTGCCGCCGTCGGCGCTTGCCAACGCGGATCGCGCCGCGCGCCTGCTTGCCGATGCCATCGCCGCGCGCAAAAAGCTGCTGATCGTCGCCGACTACGACGCCGACGGCGCCACGGCCTGCGCGGTCGGCGTGCGAGCGCTGCGGGCGCTCGGAGCGCAGGTCGACTACCTTGTGCCCAACCGCATGGAACTCGGCTACGGACTGACGCCCGAGCTGGTGGATATCGCCGCGAAGCTCGGTCCCGACCTGCTGATCACGGTGGACAACGGCATTGCCAGCGTCGAGGGCGTCGCGCACGCGAAGAGTCTAGGCATAGGCACCCTGATTACCGACCATCACCTGCCGGGTGAAACGCTGCCGAACGCCGAGTGCATCGTGAATCCGAACCAGCCGGCCTGCGGCTTCCCGTCCAAAGCCCTGGCCGGCGTGGGCGTAATGTTTTATGTGATGCTCGCTCTTCGGGCCGAATTGAGAATTCGAAAAGCATTTGAAGATAAGCCCGAACCCAACCTCGCTGCCCTGACCGACCTCGTTGCGCTCGGCACCGTCGCCGACGTGGTGCCGCTGGACGCCAACAACCGCATCCTCTTCGCGCAGGGCCTGAAGCGCCTGCGCGCCGGCAAGGGCAAGGCGGGGCTCGTCGCGCTCGCGCGGGCCGCGGGGCGCAGCCCCGCCGCCGCAACCTGCTTCGACCTGGGCTTCATCCTCGGCCCGCGCATCAACGCCGCCGGGCGGCTCGCCGACATGAGCCTGGGCATCGAGTGCCTGATCACCGACGACGAGGCGCACGCCGCCAACTGCGCGCAGCAGCTGGACCGGCTGAACCGCGAGCGCCGCCGGATCGAGGGCGAGATGCTGGACGAGGCGAGCGCCGCGCTCGACGGCTTGCGCGACCCGCCCGGCGCGACGCAGACCCTGTTCCGTCCGGGGTGGCACCAGGGCGTGGTCGGACTCATCGCCTCGCGCGTCAGGGAGCGCGTGCACAGGCCCGTGATTTGTTTTGCTCTCGATGAAAAGAAGAAAGAGCTGCGCGGGTCGGGTCGTTCCATCCCGGGATTCCACCTGCGCGACGCGCTCGATCTCGTTTCCAAGCGCGCGCCGGGGCTGATCCTGCGCTTCGGCGGTCACGCTCAGGCAGCAGGGCTCACCATTCAAGAGAAGAATTTCGATTTGTTCCAGGAAATGTTTGAAAAAACAGCTTCGGAACTCCTCCCGGAAGAAGCGCGCATGCGCGTGGTCGAGACCGATGGCACGCTGGAAGCCGCCTACCACTCGCTCGACGTGGCGCAGATGCTGGAAGCGCAGATCTGGGGCCAGGGCTTCCCGCCGCCGCTTTTCTGCGACACCTTCCTCGTCGAAGAGCAGCGCGTGGTCGGCGAGCGCCACCTCAAGCTGCGCATCACGAAGGAAGGGCAGCGCATGGAAGCCATGCGCTTCAATTCCCTCGACCCCTTGCCCCGCAGGGTGCGCGCCGCCTACCGCCTGGGCGTGAACGAATTCAACGGCCTGCAGCGGCCGCAGATCACGTTCGAGAACGTCGAGCCGGCCTAGCCCAGTTTCAGCGGCACGAACACCCGCGCATCGCCGCGCTGCACGAGGAGCGCCACGCTGCCGCTGCCCGCGGTCGCCGAGCGCAGGTCCTCGACGCTCTGTACCGGCTTGCCGCCGGCCATGAGGATGACGTCGCCCGGCTGCACGCCCGCGCGCGCGGCGGGGCCGCCGACGTCCTCCACCAGCAGGCCGCCGGAGAGCTTCGACTCCTTGCGCTCTTCCGGCGTGAGCGGACGGACCGAGAGGCCAAGGCGCCCCCTGCCTTCGCTTTTCGCGGCGACCTTCTCGGCCGGCTCGGCTTTGGCGGCGCCCAGGGTCGCCGAGAGCTCGCGCGTCTCGCCCTTGCGCAGCACCTCCAGCTTCGCCTTGTCGCCGGGCGAGGCCTGCCCCACCATCGCCGAGAGCTCGCCCGCGGCGCCGATCGGCTTGCCGTCGAACTTGACGATCACGTCGCCGGGTTGCAGCCCCGCGCGCGCGGCGGCGCTGTCCGGCTGCACCGAGGAGACCAGCGCGCCCTCGGCGCGCTTCAGGCCGAAGGAATCGGCGAGCGCCTGGTTCATCTCCTGCACCGTGACACCGAGGCGCGCGTGCGAGACCCGCCCCGTGGCGACGATCTGGTCCTTCACCTTGAGGGCAACATTGATTGGGATCGCGAACGACAGACCCTGGTAGCCGCCCGAGCGGCTGTAGATCTGCGAGTTGATGCCGATCACCTCTCCTGAGAGGTTGAACAGCGGCCCGCCCGAATTACCCGGGTTCACCGCGACGTCGGTCTGGATGAACGGCACGTAGGCGTCGCCCGGCAGCGAGCGACCCTTCGCCGAAACGATGCCGGCGCTGACGCTGTTCTCGAAACCGAACGGCGAGCCGATCGCCACGACCCAGTCGCCGACGCGCGCACGCGCCGGATCGCCGAGCTTCACCACCGGCAGGTCCTTCGCCTCGATGCGCAGAACGGCGACATCGGTGGCCTCGTCGCTGCCAAGCACCTTGGCACGGAACTCGCGGCGGTCGGTGAGCTTGACGGTGACCTCGGAGGCGCCCTGCACGACGTGGGCGTTGGTGAGGACCAGGCCGTCGGCGCCGACGATGAAGCCGGAGCCCTGGCCCTGCGCGGGCATCTCGGAGGGCGGCGGGCCGAAACGGAACGGCATGCCGCGGAAGAACTGCGAGAGAGGATTGTCGTCGTCGTCCGGCAAGCCGCGCGCGCCAACCTTGCGCGTGCCTGACACGGTGATGTTGACCACCGCCGGGCCGTACTGCTGCGCGATGGCGGCGAAATCGGGCAGAGCGGCGCTCGCGGCCCTGGGCGCCGCGGCGACGGGCGCCCCGGCATTGGCATGGGCGGGTTGGCCTGCATAGTAGGTGGCGGAGGCGCCCGCGGCGAAACCGACTGCGATGGCGAGCGCGGCCAGGGTCTTTCTGGGTTGCATGGAATGCTCCTCTGGATGTACGGAAGAGAACGCAGTTTCGACAGGGGGCGCGCCGGCCGGTTCCCGCGGGTTGTAACCGCTTGTAACCGGCGGTTCCCTTCTCGCCGCGGCAGTTCTGCGCTACAGTCGCCGCCTCTCCATCCGCCGGGCACGACCACCGTTCATGAACTTCTGCCTGCCGTTCGTCGCTGCCGGGGCACTTTTTGCATCCGCCGCAATCGCCCAGGACAAGCCGGTCAACGCGGGCCCGTACGTGCCCTCGCCGACCAGCGTCGTCGCCGACATGCTGGCGCTCGCCGAGGTCGGCCCGAAGGATTTCGTCATCGACCTGGGCTCGGGCGACGGCCGCATCGTGCTCACCGCCGCCAAGGTGTTCGGCGCGCGGGGCTTCGGCGTGGACATCAACGAGAAGCTGGTGAAGGAAGCGAACGAGTCGGCGCGCGCGCAGGGCCTCGCCGACCGCGCGTCCTTCACCATCCAGGACCTTTTCAAGACCGACATCCGCAAGGCCACCGTGCTCACCATGTACCTGCTGCCCAACACGGTGAACATGCTCAAGGACAAGCTGCTCGCCGAGCTCAACCCGGGGACGCGCATCCTCTCGCACGACTACCCGCTCTCGGGCTGGATCCCGGAGAAGTACGTGCAGATGGACCTCGAGGACAAGGTCATCATCAGCGGCGTCACCACCACGCTCATCTACCTGTACGTGGTGCCGGCCAAGGCCGAGGGCCGCTGGAGCGTCCG
>JAYRND010000203.1:0-1842 GCA_041904885.1 Burkholderiales bacterium | reverse complement strand
CGTGCGGCAGCGTCAGGGCGGACAACCGGAGCAGCAGCGAAGCTTTCTTCCTGAGGGCCGGATCCAGCCCGTCGGCGCCGCCGATGACGAACGTCGTGGGCTCGTTCAGCAGCGCGGCGAACTGCCGCGTCGTCAGGTCCTTGCCGCGCTCGTCGAGGGCAACGAGGCGGGTCTTTTCGGGAATTCTCAATCTGGACGCTTTTACTTCCAGAAGCGCTATTTCATAGCCCTTGGGCATGCGGCGCAGATACTCTTCGCGCGCGTCCTTCGCCCAGCGCGGCAGGTTACTTGCGACGGCGACGACGTGGAGCCTTGGCATTGGCCTTCTTGAGCTTTACCTCTTTCGCGCCCCACAGCTCCTCCAGGTTGTAATGGCTGCGCACGGCCGGATGCATGATGTGCACGACGATGTCGCCGAGGTCGACGAGCACCCACTCGCCGTTGCGGCGGCCCTCGACGCCGGCGATCTTCGCGCCCAGGGACTTCAGCTTCTCCTGCACGCTGGCCGCGAGCGCGTTCACCTGCCGGCCGGAATCGCCGCTGGCGATCACCACCCGCTCGAAGTATGCGGTCTGGCGCGCGACGTTGAACACCACGATGTCCCGTCCCTTGATGTCCTCGAGCGCCTCGACCACGGCGCGCTGCTTGGCGCGGATGTCCATCAGCGGTAAAGACCCTTTTCCCGGAGGTAGGCGAGCACCGGCGCCGGCAGCATCGCCGCGACATCCTCGCCGCGGCCGATGCGGGCGCGGATGTCGCTTGCGGAAATGGTGCTGGGTTCCATGGTCAGGGATTTCGCCGATGCGTGATGTCGCGATCCCGGCCGCGCAACCACGGCGATTTCGCAGAGCTTCTCCAGCTCGCTCCACCGGTGCCAGCTCGCACGCCTCTCATACTGGTCGGAACCCATGAGCAGCACGAATTGGTGTTGCGGACTTTCGCGTCTCAAGTAAGTAACGCTGTCGAATGTATATCCCGAAGCTCCCGGCCGCAGTTCATGCTCGTTGATTTCGTAGCGAGGCTCCGCGCCCAGCGCGAGCCTCAGCATTGCCACCCGGTCGGCCGCGGGCGCAACCGGCGCCGCGCGGTAGGCGGGCGCCCCGGTCGGCATCCACAGGATCCGCTCCAGGCCCAGCTGCGCGAGCGCGGCGCGCGCGAGCGCCAGATGCGCGTTGTGGACCGGATCAAAGGTGCCGCCGAGGATGCCGACTCGGGAGGTCAATGCAGGGCCACTAACTGCGCACCTCTCCGTGCCCGAGCACGACGAATTTCTGCGTCGTGAGCCCCTCGAGGCCCACCGGGCCGCGCGCGTGCAGCTTGTCCGTGGAAATGCCGATCTCCGCGCCCAGGCCGTACTCGTAGCCGTCGGCGAAGCGCGTCGAGGCGTTCACCAGCACCGAGCTCGAATCCACCTCGCGCAGGAAGCGGTCGGCGCGGGCCTGGTCCCGCGTGACGATGGCGTCGGTGTGCTGCGAGCCGTACTTGGCAATGTGCGCCATCGCCTCGTCGAGGCCCTTCACCACGCGCACCGAAACGATGGGCGCCAGCCACTCCGTGTAGTAATCCTTTTCTGTAGCCGCTTTTGCTTTGGGAGCGAAAGTTCTTGTTCTTTCATCCCCGCGAATTTCGACCCCTTTACGGTCGAAGATGGAAACAATGGAAGGCAAGACCTTGTCGGCGATTCCCTCGGCCACCAGCAGCGTTTCCATGGTGTTGCAGGTGCCGTAGCGCTGCGTCTTGGCGTTGTCGGCGATGCGCACCGCCATGTCCGGGTCGGCCGCGTCGTCGATGTAGACGTGGCAGACGCCCTCCAGGTGCTTGATCATCGGGATCCGGGATTCG
>JAYRND010000202.1:0-9210 GCA_041904885.1 Burkholderiales bacterium | reverse complement strand
TTCAAGGAAGAGCGCCGCCAGTGGTTCAAGGCGCTGCTCGAGCGGCTCAAGGTGAAGGATCCCGACGCGCTCGCCACCCAGCTCGCCATCCTCACCGACGGCGCGATCGCCACCGCGCTGGTGCGCGGCGACCCGGCCTACGCGCGCTCCGCGCGCGCCGCCGCCGAGACCCTGCTCGCGCAGGCGGGTGCGAAGGCCTGAGCCGTTCGGCCCGTCCGACCGGTTTGCGGGCCTAGCCGCCCTTCGGCTTGTCGCCGGCGGGCGCGTCGCGGTGCGGCCGCGGGCCGGTGGGCAGGCCGGCCTTCTTCCACTCGCCGTAGCCGCCGTTCAGGTGCAGGACCTTGTCCATGCCCATGTCGGCGAGCGTCGCGGCGGCGAGCACGCCGCGCCAGTCGGCCTGGCAATAGACGATGAAGGTCTTGCCCTCGGCGAACACCGGCTTGTAGTACGGGCTCTCCGGGTCGACCCAGAACTCCAGCATGCCGCGGGGCGCGTGGAAGGCGCCCGGGATCATGCCGTCGCGCTCCAGCTCCCGCACGTCGCGCAGGTCGACGAACACCGTGCCCGGGTCGTCCTGGCGCTTGCGCGCCTCGGCGACCGAGATGCCGCGGGTCCTCGCCTCGGCTTCGGCGATCAGCTGCTTGATGCCCTTCCGGATCATGGCCATCCCCGTTTATCCGATTCAGGCCGGCATTTTGTCAAACGCGGCGCGCGGCCTCAAAATGCGGCGGAATGGAGCAGCCATGAACACACGCATTTCGAATTCGCTCATGCTGGTGGACGGGAAATGGGAGGGAGCGGCCGACGGCCGGCTCATCCCGGTCGAGAACCCGGCGAAGCGCACGATCATCGGCGAAGTGCCGCGCGCGGGCGCGGCGGAGGTCGACCGCGCGGTGCGCGCGGCGGCGAAGGCGTTCGAGAGCTGGAAGCTCGTCCCGCCGCGCGAGCGCGGCAGGCTCCTCATGAAGATCGCGGAGGCGATGGAGGCCGAGAGCGAGGCGATCGGGCGGCTCATCGCCACCGAGACCGGCAACGCGCTGCGCACGCAGTCGCGTCCCGAGGCGAAGGGGGCGGCCGACCTCTTCCGCTACTTTGGCGGACTCGCAAGCGAGGTGAAGGGCGAGACCGTGCCGCTCGGCGAGCACGTGCTCTCCTACACCCGGCGCGAGCCGATCGGCGTGGTGGGCGCGGTCATCCCCTGGAACTCTCCGGTGATCCTCGGCGCGATGAAGATCGCCATGTCGCTCGCCGCGGGCAACACGCTCGTCCTCAAGGCCGCGGAAGACGCCCCGCTCGGCGTGCTGAGGATGGCGGAGCTCTGCGCGCAGCACCTGCCCGCGGGCGTGCTCAACGTCCTCACCGGCTACGGCGAGGAGGCGGGCGCCGCGCTCATCCGCCATCCGCTGGTGCGCAAGCTCTCGTTCACCGGATCGACCGAGGTCGGCAAGCTCGTCATGCACGCCGCCGCCGAGCGCATCGTCCCGGTCTCCCTGGAACTCGGCGGCAAAAGCCCCTGCATCGTCTTTCCCGACGCGACCGGCGATGCGGTCGTGGACGGCGTCGCGACCGCCATGCGCTTCACGCGCCAGGGCCAGTCGTGCACCGCCGGCTCACGCCTTTTCCTGCATCGGTCGATCTTCGACGATTTCCTTTCCCGGCTGAAGGACAGGCTGGCAAAGCTGAAGATCGGCGACCCGCTCGACGAGGCGACAGACATGGGCGCGATCATCAACAGGAAGCAGTTCGACCGCGTCTGCGGCTACATCCGGGACGGACTCGCGCAGAAGGACGCGAAGCTCGTCATGGGCGGCTTGCCGCCGAAGGAAGGCCCCCTCGCGGAGGGCTTCTTCGTGGAACCGACCGTGTTCGCCGAGGTGAAGAACGACTGGCGGATCGCGCGCGAGGAGATCTTTGGCCCCGTGCTGTGCGCCATTCCCTGGGAGAAGGAAGAGGACGTGATCCGCATGGCGAACGACAGCCACTACGGACTTGCCGCGTTCGTCTGGACGCACGACGTCGGGCGCGCGCTGCGGACCGCGCACGCGATCGAGTCGGGCTGGGTGCAGGTGAACCAGGGCCTCGGCCAGTCGCCCGGGCATTCCTACGGCGGCTTCAAGGCGAGCGGCATCGGGCGCGAGTTTTCGCTCGAGGGCATGCTCGACAGCTTCACGCAGAAGAAGAGCGTCACCGTCAACCTGAACCTCTGAGCCGGAGACCTTCGACATGCCTACCACCCTGAGCGGCGGCTGCCTGTGCGGCGCCATCCGCTACACCGTCAGCGCGCCGGTTTCGCAGCTGCGCGTCTGCCACTGCACCCACTGCCAGAAGATTTCGGGCGCGGGCGCGAGCGTGAACGCCATCATCCCGACTTCCGGCTTCAAGCTGGAGAAGGGAACCCCCAAGCACTACGACGACACCGCCGACAGCGGCCGGATTCTGCAGAGGTTCTTCTGCCCGGATTGCGGCTCGTCGCTCTTCAGCCGGCGCGCGGCCACGCCGGAGTTCACGGTGCTCAAGGTGGGAACGCTGGATGAGCCGGTGGACATGAAGATCGTGGCGCATATCTGGACGCGCAGCGCGCGTCCCTGGAGCCACATCGATCCGGGCCTGGAGCAGCACCGCGAGGCGCCGCCGCCCCCGCCGGCTCGCTAGCGCCCATGCCGCTGTACGAGTACGCAGCCACGAAGGGTGGCTGCAGGAAATGCCGGCGGGGCTTCGAGGTCGTGCAGAAGCTGGCGGAACCGAGGCTCACGAAGTGCCCCGCGTGCGGCAATCCGGTGGAGCGAGTCCTCAGCGCCGTGCGCGTGCACACCAAGTACGCGCTGTCGAAGAGCAGGCTCAATGACGCCGGCATGACCCAGTACCGGAAGACGAGCGACGGCTCCTACGAGCGCACCGCGGGCCACCGCGGGCCGAAGCTGATCCGCAAGCCCGAGGGCGATTAGCCCGCTCGAGCGAGCCTGACCAGTTCTTCCAGCGCCTCGTAGGGTTGGGCGCCGACCACGCCGCGGTTGCCGGCGACGAAAGTGGGCACGCCGGTGACGCCGTACTCGTGCGACTTCTCCCAGTCGGCGTCCACCACCGCGCGGAACGTGCGCTTTTCCAGCACCTCGCGCGCGCCCGCCTCCGGCAGCCCCACCGCCTTGGCGATCTCGACCAGCACCTCCGGGTCGCCGATGTTCTTTGCGTCGACGAAGTAGGCGCGGAACAACGCGTCGTGGATCGCCTCGCCGCCGGGCTGCGTGTCGGCCCAGGCGCCCAGCTCCTGCGCGAGGCGGCTGTTGTAGGTCATGCTGCGGCTGCCGTAGGGCAGCCCTTCGGCCTGCATGCGCGCGCGCATCTGCGCCTGCATCTTCTCGATGTCGTAGCCGCGCCCGCGGAACAGGTCCTCCAGGCTGCGGCCCTCCTGCGGCGTATCCGGGTGCAGGGGGAAATGCACCCACTTCACCTTCACGTTCTGCTCCCGCACCAGTTTCTCAATACGCACGGTACTGAGGTAGCACCAGGGTCAGACGTAGTCGGAGAAGATCTCCACGATCAGCGGTTCGCTCATGCCCGGCATTGTAGCCGCCTACTTCCCGGCGATGGCGAGCAGCAGCGCGTTCGATCGCCGGACGAAGCCGGCCGGGTCCTCGAGCTGGCCGCCCTCGGCGAGCAGCGCCTGGTCGAAGAGCAGCCCCGCCCAGTCCGCGATCGCGACGTCCTCGGGCTGGAGCCGGCGCACGATCGCGTGCTCCGGGTTGATCTCCAGGATCGGCGCCGCCTGCGGCACCTTCTGGCCCGCCGCCTTGAGGATGCGCGCGAGGTTGCCGCCCATGTCCTGCTCGTCGGCGACGAGGCAGGAGGGTGATTCGGTGAGGCGCGTGGAGACGCGCACGTCCTTCACCCGGTCGCCCAGCACCTGCTTCAGCTTCTCCACCAGCGGCTTGAGCGCTCCTTCCTGCAGCGCCTGGACCTTCTTCTCCTCCTCGGCCGCGCCCTTCACCTTGTCCAGGTCGAGCGCGCCGCGCGCGACCGAGGCGAGTTTGCGGCCGTCGAACTCTGTCAGGTTGGCGACCAGCCATTCGTCCACGCGGTCCGAAAGCAGCAGCACCTCGACCCCACGCTTGCGGAAGATCTCCAGGTGCGGGCTGTTCTTCGCCGCGAGGAAGGTCTCGGCGGTGACGTAGTAAATGTCTTCCTGCCCCTCCTTCATGCGGCCCACATATTCAGACAGCGAAACGGTTTGCGTTTCCAGGTTTTCAAGGGAGGAGCTGAATCGCAACAATTTTGCGATTTGTTCCTTGTTCGCGGCGTCTTCGGCGACGCCCTCCTTCAGCACGCGGCCGAATTCCTTCCAGAATGTCGCGTACTTCTCCTTGTCTTTTTCGGCGAGGTCCTCGAGCAGGCCGAGCACGCGCTTTGCGCAGCCGGCGCGGATCGCGTCGACGTCCTTGCTCTGCTGCAGGATCTCGCGCGAGACGTTGAGCGGCAGGTCGGCCGAATCCACCACGCCGCGCACGAAGCGCAGGTAGGCCGGCAGCAGCTGCTCGGCGTCGTCCATGATGAACACGCGCCGCACGTAGAGCTTGAGGCCGTGCCGGTGCTGGCGGTCCCACAGGTCGAAGGGCGCCTGGGAAGGGACATAGAGCAGCTGCGTGTACTCCTGGCGGCCCTCCACGCGGTTGTGCGTCCAGGCGAGCGGCGCCTGGTAGTCGTGCGCCACATGCTTGTAGAACTCGGCGTACTGCTCGTCCGTGATCTCCGCCTTCGACCGCGACCAGAGCGCGCTCGCCTGGTTGACCGTCTCATCGCCCATCCGCACCGGTATCGCGATGTGGTCGGAGTACTTTCGGACGATGCCCTTGAGCCGGAACTCGCCGAGCAACTCCTCCTCCCCCTCGCGCAGGTGCAGGATCACGTCGGTGCCGCGCTCCTGCCTGACCGCGGGCTCGATGGTGTACGCGCCCGCCTCCTCCGCCATGTCGCATTCCCAGCGCACCGCCTCGCCCGCGGTGAGGCCGGCGCGGCGGGTGACCAGCGTCACCCGGTCGGCGACGATGAACGAGGAGTAGAAGCCGACGCCGAACTGCCCGATCAGCCGCGCGTCCTTGGCCTGGTCGCCCGAAAGGGACTTGAAGAATTCGCGAGTGCCCGAGCGGGCGATGGTGCCGATGTTCGCCACCACCTCGTCGCGCGACATGCCGATGCCGTTGTCGGAGATGGTGAGGGTCTTCTTCTCCTTATCGAAGGAGATTTCGATTTTCAGGTCAGGATCAGACTCAATAAGGGAAGCATTCCCCAATGCCTCGAAACGAAGCTTGTCGGCAGCGTCGGCCGCGTTCGAGATCAGCTCGCGCAGGAAGATCTCCTTGTTGCTGTACAAGGAGTGGATCATCAGGTCGAGCAGCTGCTTGACCTCGGCCTGGAAACCGAGCGTTTCTTTTTTCATGGGCGCGAATTTTATCGCCGGCGCCGGGCATAATGGGCGCCACCATGAAGAAAACTTCCCGCGGCAAGACCGTCCGTTTCCCCGTCCTCACCCCGGCGCGCCTGCGCCCGGCGCAGCGCAGGCTGGCCCGCTCCCTCCTCGCCGGGCCGCGCGGCGCGGGCAAGGCCGACCGCGAGGCCGTCAAGTGGCTGCTCAACCGCGGGCCGTTCAACGCCTGGATGCGCAGCCCGGAGCTGGGTGAGCACCTGCAGAAGGCCGGCGAGTACATCCGCTTCAAGACCTCCCTGCCCAAGCGGCTCAACGAGCTGGCGATCCTCATCACCGCGCGCCACTGGACCTCGCAGTTCGAGTGGTACGCGCATCGGCTGCTGGCGCTGAAGGTTGGGCTGCGCGCCTCGATCATCGACCAGCTCGCGCTCGGGCGGCGGCCCCGCGGCATGAAGAGGGACGAGGCCGTGGTCTACGATTTCTGCACCGAGCTGCACCGCGCCCGAAAAGTGAGCGACGCCAACTACCGGCGCGCGGTCGCGCTTGTGGGCGAGCAGGGCGTGATGGACCTGATCGGCGCGAGCGGCTACTACACGCTGGTGTCGATGACCCTCAACGTCGCGCAGGTCCCGGTGCCGGCCGGCGAGAAGGTCCCGCTGCGGCCGCTGCGCCGCTAGCGCTTTCGCGCCAGCACGGAAGCGACCGCAAGCACGAGGAAGATCGCGATCGCCGCGGCGTTGCCGATCGATCCCGCGGCGCGCACGCCGTACACGCCCGCGAGGTCGCCGGCGACGCGCAGCGCGAGCGAGAGGTGCAGCAGGCCGAGCGCGAGGTAGAAGCGCGGCGAGTAGCCGAGCGGCACGCGCAGCACCGCGGGCAGGATCACCGGCGCGTGGCCGAACACCATGCAGAACACGAAGCCCACGAAGAAGGCGTGCAGCGCCGCGTCGTAGAGCGGCCCCGCGCGCTGCGCGCCCAGCGACGCGAGCAGCGCGCCGCCGATCGCAAGCCAGGCATAACCGCCGAGCAGGCAGGCGGCGATATAGCGCGGCAACCCGGTTCCGCGGATGGTCTTGCGGGCGATGTCGAACGCGAACAGCCATGCCGCCAGCGCCACCAGCACCGCGCCCTGCAGGGGCAGCGACACCGGCGCGCTCGCCGCCAGGGCGACGGCGATCGCCACGAACGCCGCGTGCGCGGCCCTGGATTTCGGCATGTAGCGCGAGAGCTCCAGGCGCTCGGCGCCGATGGTGAGCGCGAAGAAGGCCAGCCACCAGGGCAGGGCCGAGGGCACCGCGGCGCCCGCCGCCAGCACGCCGTTGCCCGCGCACCAGCAGGCCGCGGCGCCGGCGAGCGTCCAGGATTCCAGCGAGGCCTGGCGGCGCAGGAACACGATGCTCATCGCCACCAGCAGCAGCGCGCCCGCCACGAGCAGCACCGTGCCCGCCTGCGGCGCGCCCGCGGCGAGCGCGAGCCCGCCCAGGCCGCAGGCGAGCGGCGCGCCATAGCCCCAGAGGCGGTCGAGCGCGGCGGCGCGCTCAAGGGATATGACGGTGCCGAAGAACCCGGAGGCGAGCAGCGCGCCGTGCAGGAGCACGCCGTCGTCGCTGACGGGCATGGGCTCGAAGCCAAGGCGTGCGAAACCGCCGGCGATGCCCGCCAGCAGGCTGAGGAAACCGAGGAACAGCAGCGGGACGCGCGAACGAGGGGACAATGCGGGAGCCAGCCGGGCCATCAATCCTTCCAGCCGAAGCGCTGGCGCGCGGCCGGGCTCATGCGCTCCGGCGTCCAGGGCGGGTCCCAGACCAGGCTCACTTCGGCCTCGTAGCCTTCGGGCAGCACGCCTCGCACCGCGGCGGTCGCTTCATCCACGATGTAAGGCGCCATCGGGCAGGAGGGCGAAGTCATGGTCATCGCCACGCGCACCCGGTCCGCGTCCACCGTCACGCCGTAGACCAGGCCCAGGTCGACGACGTTCATCCCGGCCTCCGGGTCCTCCACCGAGCGCAGCGCCTGCAGGACGTCTTCAGAGATCAATCAGCGAACAATCTGCGGGAGCTCGGCCTGGCTCACGCACTGGAAGTTGGTGAAGCACCGGTTCGGCTCGCACACGTCGCTGACCTGGATCGCCACCCGATTTCGCCTGCGGCACAGCTCGTCGGCGTCCTTGCGCACCTGGGCCGCGGCCGCGTCGGTGAACGGCCGCTCGTAGGTATAGTAATTCTCCTGGTTGGTGATCATGTACTGGCCGGAGCAGCTCCCGCCGCCGGCAGCGAGCGCCACCGCCGCGACCAGGAAAATGCGGAGCGCGCGTCTCGTCATGCGGCCATGCGCGCCGCCGAGGACAGCGCCTCGCGGCATTCGCGCACCATGCGCTCGATCAGCTCCTTGCAGCTGGGCACGTCCTGGATGAGGCCCACCACCATGCCGGCGCTGACGATGCCCGCGTCCACCTCGCCCGTCTTCATGGCGTTGCGCCCGCGCGCGCCGGCGACCAGATGCTTGACCTCCTCGAAGGCCGCGCCCTTCTTCTCCATCGCCACCACCTCGTCGGAGACCTTGTTCTTCAGCACGCGAGAGGTGTTGTGCATGGTGCGGAAGATGAGGTTGGTGTCGCGCTCGCCCGCCTTCACGAGCGCCTGCTTGACGTTGTCGTGGATCGGCGCTTCCTTCGTGCACATGAAGCGCGTGCCCATGTTGATGCCCTGCGCGCCCAGCGCGAGGCAGGCGGCCATCTGGGCGCCGTCGGCGATGCCGCCCGAGGCGATGACGGGAATCTTGCAGGCGCGCACCGCCGCCGGGATCAGGATCAGGTTCGTCACGTCGTCCTCGCCCGGGTGCCCCGCGCACTCGAAGCCGTCGATCGAGATCACGTCGACGCCGTGGCGCTCGGCCGAGAGCGCGTGCCGGACCGAGGTGCACTTGTGCAGGATCGTGATGCCGTGCTCCTTGAACTTGGGCGCGAAGTCGCGCGGGTTGTTACCCGCGGTCTCGACGATTTTGACGCCCGAGTCGAAGATCACCTGCATGTACTCGGCGTACGGCGGCGGCTTGATGGTGGGCAGGATGGTCATGTTGACGCCGAAGGGCTTGTCGGTCATCTCGCGGCAGCGCGCGATCTCCTTGCGCAGGTCCTCGGGCGTGGGCTGCGTGAGCGCGGTGAGGATGCCGAGGCCTCCCGCGTTCGACACCGCCGAGGCGAGCTCGGCGTAGCCCACCCACTGCATCCCTCCCTGCACGATCGGGTACTGGATGCCGAGCATCTCGGTCAGCTTGGTTCTCATGGTTTCCTTTCGACTTTCAGGGTTCTGCAAGGGCCCGGTCCGATACAAACGGGTTCGTTTCCCGCTCTTCGCCGAAGGTGGACACCGGCCCGTGGCCCGGCACGAAGGTGACGTCCTCGCCCAGCGGCCAGAGCTTCTGCGTGATCGAGCGCAGCAGCGTGGCGTGGTCGCCGCGCGGGAAGTCGGTGCGGCCGATCGACCCGGCGAAGAGCACGTCGCCGACGATCGCCACGCGCTCCTGCGGGCTGAAGAACACCACATGCCCCGGCGTGTGGCCCGGGCAGTGCCGCACCTGCAGCTCGGCGCCGCCCACCGTCACGGTGTCGCCCTCCTCCAGCCAGCGGTCCGGCTCGAAGGCCTCCGCGGGCGGAAAGCCGTACTGTGCGGCCGCGCGCGGCAGCTGCTCGATCCAGAACCGGTCCTCGCGCTGCGGCCCCTCGATCGGCACGCCGGTGCGCCGGCGCAGCTCGGCCGCGCCCGAGCAATGGTCGAGGTGCCCGTGCGTGA
>JAYRND010000201.1:0-4799 GCA_041904885.1 Burkholderiales bacterium | reverse complement strand
TGATCGCCTGCTGCGCCATGTGCTGCGCGACGAGGTAGACCGTGTTCTCGAACAGCGCGCTCTTCACGTGCTTGCCGCGGCCGGTGGCGTCGCGCTCGCGCAGCGCGGCGAGGATCCCGACCGCGGCGAAGGTTCCGCCCATGATGTCCACCACCGACGAACCGGCGCGCAGCGGCCGGTCAGGCAGGCCAGTCATGTAGGCGAGGCCGCCCATCATCTGCACCACCTCGTCGAGCGAGGCGCGATGCTCGTAGGGGCCGTCCAGGAATCCCTTCAGCGAGCAGTAGACGAGGCGCGGGTTGCGCCTGCCCAGCGCCTCGTAGCCGAATCCCAGCTTGTCGAGCGCGCCGGGCCGGAAGTTCTCGGTCATGACATCCGCGGTGTCGAGCAGCCGGAGGACGAGCGCCTTGCCTTCGGGATTCTTCAGGTCCACCGCGAGGCTCGTCTTGTTGCGGTTGAAGACCGGGAAGAATCCCGCGCCCGCGGCCTGCAGCCGGCGCGTGTTGTCGCCCTCCAGAGGCTCGACCTTGACGACTTCGGCGCCGAGGTCGGCGAGGACGAGCCCGCAGGTCGGGCCCATGACCATGTGCGCGAACTCGACTACACGAACGCCCTGGAGGGGAAGCAGGGGCCCCTCCCCCTGCTTAGGCGGCAGCACGGAACCCCTTGGGCAGGCCGGCGAGCGCCATGTGGCCGTACACGGGCTCCTCCGGCAGGGCGGCGACCATGAGCTTCCTCGCCTCCATCAGCTTCTCCATGCTGATGCCGGTCGGCACCCCCATGCTCTCGAACATGAATACGAGGTCCTCGGTGATGACGTTGCCGCTCGCGCCGGGCGCGAACGGGCAGCCGCCCAGGCCGCCCATCGAGCTGTCGAAGTGCCGCACGCCTTCTTCATAGGCGGCGAGCGCGTTGGCAAGTCCGAGGCCGCGCGTGTTGTGCAGGTGCGCGGCTTCCAGCTTGTCGCCGATCTCCTTCTTCACTTTTCGGAAGACTCTCCGGATCTGGGCGGGATTCGCGTAGCCCACGGTGTCGGCAAGCGCGACGCAGTCGACGCCGGTGTCGGCAAGCATCACGGCGAGTCGCACCACGTCGTCCTCCGGCACCTCGCCCTGCATGGTGCAGCCGAAGGCGGTGGACACGCCGGCCTCGATCTCCGGCCCGCCCTTGCCGCGCAGCTGGACGCACTTGCGCACTTCTTCGACCATCTTTTCGGGTTCCATGCGCACGTTCGCGAGGCTGTGCGCTCGGCTTGCGGACACGGGAAAGGTGATCTTCTGCGCGCCCGCGGCGACCGCGCGCTCGAATCCTTTCACGTTTGGGGCCAGCGCCACGACCTTTGGAGCTTTTAGGGAAAGGGCAAAAGCAACAATCTCCGCCGTGTCCGCCATGGCGGGGATCAATTTCGGCGGCACGAAGGAGCCGACCTCGATTTCCTCGACGCCGGCTTCGGCGATGGCCTGGATCCAGGCCTTCTTCGCCTCGGTCGGCATCTGGTGATGCGCGTTCTGCAGCCCGTCGCGCGGGCCGACTTCGCAAATGTGAATTTGCCGCATGGGACCTCCGGGAACTATTTTAATCCTCAGCCCTGGCCGTATCTCTCCGGGTGCTTCGCCATTCTCGCCGTGATGTGCGCCTGGATGCCCGCGAGGTCGCGCTCGTAGTCCTCGGTGGCCGCAAACGACGGGCCAAGCTGCACGACTTTCCGGTCGTAGTCGAACACCGCCAGGACGATCGGCACGCCCGCGGCGCGCGCGATGCGGTGGAACCCCGACTTCCATTGCGCCACGCGCGAGCGCGTGCCCTCGGGCGTGATCACCAGCGCGAGCCGCTCGCGCGCGCGGTAGGCGCGCGCGGTGTCCTCGACCACGTCGCCGGCGGCAGCGCGGTTGACCGCGATGCCGCCCATGGCGCGCAGGAACACGCCCAGCGGCCACCAGAACAGTGAATCCTTGGCGATGTAGCCGCAGCCCAGGCGCAGCGCGAACTTCGCCATCAGGCCGACGAGAAAGTCCCAGTTCGAGGTGTGCGGGGCGACGATGATCATCATCCTGGGAGCGTCCGGGAACGCGCCCTCGAGGCGCCAGCCGAGCGCCGTCAGCACCAGCCGTCCGAACGCCGCAGCGAACGCCGAGTGGGCTCGCGGCACCGACGGGCCCAGCTCCGGCACCGGGATCACCTGTCCCTCCTTTCGATGCGCAGGAGCGCGAGCCCGCACAGCGCGGCGCAAACGGCGAAGGCGAGCATCGCCCCCTGGGTTGCCTCCCAGCCGCCATAGCGGGACGCAAGCCAGGCGAGAAGGATGGGCGCGACGGACTGGCCGAACTGCGCGGTTTGCAGGACGAGGCCGTTGGTTGTCGCGATGTGCGCGGGCGAGCGCGCGTGCGCCGGCACGCCCGAGAACACCGAGGCGGGGATCACGCCGACGCCGCAGGAAAAGACGAGGACCAGGCCGAAGCGCAGCGCGTCGGATAGCCCGTCCGCGAGCATGCCGGCCGTGCACGCGGCCCCCAGCACGCTCGCCGCGATCACGAGCCGCCCCCGGCGCACGCCGTGTCCGAGCAGCCAGCCTCCGGCGAGGTTGCCCGGTACGTTGGCAAGCACCATCAGGGCGCCAAGCAGGCCGGCCACGGCGGAGCTGCCGCCGCGCTCCTCGACGACGAACGTAGGCAGCCAGATCATCACCGAGGTCCACTGCGCCACGTAGAACATGAACAGCGCCGCCAGGACCCAGCCGCCGCGTTGCGCGAGCGACTCGAGCGCGAGCTGCGCCGTGCCGACGCCCCCGGGCCGCGCGCCCGGCACCGCGCGCCACAGGAGGGCGACGCAGGCGAGTGAGAGCGCGGCGAGGGCGGTCCAGTAGCCGCGCCAGCCGATCGCATCCAGCGCCAACGGCGCGGCGAGCATGGCAAGGGCCGCCCCTGCCGGGAGATACGCGGTCCACAGTCCCATCGCACGGTTCCTGTCGCGCAGCGTGGCGGTGGATGCGCTGATCAGGGCCGGCCCGGTGACCGAGTACAGGATGAAACCGGTGCCCTCGAGAAAGCGCGAAGCGAGCAGGACCGGATAGTCGCGGGCGGCCGCGCCGAGCATGCCGCCCGCGGCAAGCACCGCCAGCCCGGCCAGCGCGACGCGCTTGCGGCCCAGACGATCGCTGAGAAGTCCCATCGTCAGCCCGGCGAGCGCGCCGAGCAGGTTGATCATGGTGGCGACGAGGCCCGCCGCGACCAGCGAGAGGCCGAACTCTTCGCGCAGCCCGGGCAGGGCAGGCGGCACCTTGCCTACGAATGCGCCGCAGGCGACGCCGCCGGTGAAGATCGCCCAGACGGCGCCCCAGTTGGACGAAGGAGAGGACACTTCGTGTCCTCTAACTGCGTTCAAGCCGCGGTGACGGGCAGCTTCAACTCGACGATCTTCTTCGACCACTCGGCGGGACCGGTTTCGTGCACAGACGTCCCGTTCGCATCCACCGCCACGGTGACCGGCATGTCCTTCACCTCGAACTCGTGGATCGCCTCCATGCCGAGGTCCTCGAAGGCGAGCACCTTCGCCTTGCGGATCGCCTTGGCGACGAGGTAGGCGGCGCCGCCGACCGCCATCAGGTAGGCCGCCCTGTGCTTCTTGATCGCCGCCAGCGCCGCGGGGCCGCGCTCGGCCTTGCCGACCATGGCGACGAGGCCGGTCTGCGCGAGCATCATTTCCGTGAACTTGTCCATTCGCGTGGAGGTCGTGGGGCCCGCCGGTCCGATCACTTCGTCGCGCACGGCATCGACCGGACCTACGTAATAGATGACCCGGTTGCGAAAGTCGACGGGCAGGGGCTGCTTTTTCTCCAGCAGGTCCTGGATCCGCTTGTGCGCGGCGTCCCGTCCGGTCAGGAGCTTCCCGGAAAGGAGCAGGCGCTGCCCGGGTTTCCAGCCGGCAATGACTTCCTTGGTTAGGGAATTCAAATCGACCCGCGTGGAGCTCGCGTCGGCGGACCAGGTCACCTTCGGCCAGTCGGACAGCGACGGTGCCTCGAATTCGGCGGGTCCCGAGCCGTCGAGCACGAAGTGCGCGTGGCGCGTCGCCGCGCAGTTGGGGATCATCGCCACCGGCCGATTGGCCGCGTGCGCGGGATAGGTGTGGATCTTCACGTCGAGCACCGTGGACAGGCCGCCCAGGCCCTGCGCGCCGATGCCAAGCGCATTGACCTTGTCGTAGAGCTCGATGCGCATCTCCTCGACCTTGCTGCGCGGCCCGCGCGCCTTCAGCTCGGCCATGTCGATCGGCTCCATCAGCGCTTCCTTGGCCATGAGCATGGCTTTCTCGGCGGTGCCGCCCACGCCGATGCCGAGCATGCCGGGCGGGCACCAGCCCGCGCCCATCGTCGGCACGGTCTTCAGCACCCAGTCGACGATCGAGTCGGAGGGATTGAGCATCACGAACTTCGACTTCGCCTCCGAGCCGCCGCCCTTGGCGGCGACTTCGATTTCGAGCTTGTCGCCCGGCACGAGCTTCGTGAAGATCACCGCGGGCGTGTTGTCCCTCGTGTTTTTCCTGCCGAAGTCGGCCTCGTCCAGCACCGAGGCGCGCAGCGGGTTGTCCGGATGGAGATACCCCCGCCGCACCCCTTCGTTCACGGCGTCTTCCAGGGAAGTCGCAAAATCAAACCGCACTCCCATCCCCACCTTGAGGAACACGTTGACGATGCCGGTGTCCTGGCAGATCGGCCGGCGGCCCTCGGCGCACATACGCGAATTGGCGAGGATCTGCGCGATCGCGTCCCGGGCGGCGGGCGACTGCTCGCGCTCGTAGGC
>JAYRND010000030.1:0-3443 GCA_041904885.1 Burkholderiales bacterium | reverse complement strand
TGCGCACCGTAGGGAGCAATCGCGCCGGCCGGTGCGACACGAGGAGAAAAATCGCGCCGGCAGGGGGCTCCTCGAGGATTTTCAGCAGGGAGTTCGCCGTCGCTGTGTTCATATCCTCGGCGGGATGGATCACCGCCACGCGGTAGCCGCCGCGGTGGGAAACGACGTGCACGAAGTCGCCCAGCTCCCTCGCCTGCTCGACCTTGATCTGGTTCGAGGGCGTCCTCTTCTCCTTCGGCTTCTCTTCCTCGCCCTCCTCCGCCATCGGCACGCTGCGGGCGAGGGTCTCGGGCTCCACGAAGCGGATGTCGGGGTGGCTGCTGGCCTGGGTCCAGCGGCAGCCATCGCAGGCCCCGCAGGGCTCGGTCAGCTTCCCCCGCTTTTCGCAGACCAGGAACTGGGCGAAGCGCTCGGCCAGGGCCAGCTTCCCTACCCCTGCCGGGCCATGCAGGAGCAGGGCGTGGGGGAGCCGGTCCCGCAGCCCCACGAGCCTCTGCCATGCCGACTCTTGTATGTTAATAATCATAGGCCTGCAATGATGTTCTCAATCCTGGCTTTAACTTTATCCAGGGCCTCGGTGCCGTCGATCCGATGGGCCCTGCCCGGCTCCGCCTCGCAAAGCGCAAGGTACGCCCCCCGGACCCGGTCGAAAAAGTCCCGGTTCTCCTTCTCGAACCGGTCGAGGGCCCTTCCCGAGGACTTCAGCCGGTGGCTGCTGACGGTGTAGTCGGCATCGAAAACCAGGGTCAGGTCGGGCTGCAGGCCCGGGTGGGACTTGCGGGCCAGGTCGTCGATCAACGCCCGGTCCACGCCCGTCCCCGCCCCCTGGTAGGCGACGGTGGAGTCGGTGAAGCGGTCGCACAGCACCCAGGCGCCGCGCGCGAGCGCCGGAGCGATCACCTTGCGCACGTGGTCGGCGCGCGCTTCGAACATCAGGCGGGTCTCGTCGACAGGGTCCATCGCCTCCGCGAGCACGCGGGCGCGCAGCTTTTCCGCGAGCGGCGTGCCGCCGGGCTCGCGCGAGACGACGACCTCGTGGCCGGCCTTGCGCAGCCGCTCGGCGATCCAGGCGATGTGGGTGGATTTGCCGGCGCCATCCACGCCCTCGAGCGTGATGAACTTTCCCCGCGGCTTAGCGTCGGCCATTCAGCTGGTATTTTCGCACGGCGCGATTGTGCTCCTCGAGCGTGCGCGAGAATTCGCTGCTGCCGTCGCCGCGCGCGACGTAGTAGAGCGCCTGCGTCTTTGCGGGCCGCAGCGCGGCGCGAAGCGAAGCGAGCCCCGCCGCCGCAATCGGCGTGGGCGGCAAACCCGCGCGCGTGTAGGTGTTGTACGGCCCGTCGGTCGTGAGGTGCACCTTCTTCAGGTTGCCGTCGAAGCTTTCGCCCAGCCCGTAGATCACCGTGGGGTCCACCTGCAGCAGCATGCCGATGCGCAGCCGGTTGACGAGCGCGCCGGCGATCATCTCGCGCTCTTCGCCGCGGCCCGTTTCCTTCTCGACGATGGAGGCCATGATCAGCGCCTCGTACGGCGTCTTGTACGGGACCGAGGCGTCGCGCGCCTCCCACTCCTGCGCGAGGTGCCGCTGCATCGCCTGGTAGGCGCGCTTGAGGATCCGCAGGTCGCTGGCGCCCTTGGCGAAAAGGTAGGTGTCGGGGAAGAACAGGCCCTCGGGGTGAGTTTCCGCGGCGCCGATCTTCTGCAGCAGCTGCGCGTCGCTCATCCCCGCGCTGTCGTGGCGGAGGAACGGGCTCGCGTCCAGCGCGGCGCGCAGCTGCCGGAAGGTCCAGCCTTCGATGAGGCGCACTTCGGACTGGGTGACGTCGCCGCGCGAGAGCTTGTCGAGCAGCTCGAGCGGCGTGGGCGCCGTCGCTAGCTCGTAGCTTCCCGCCTTGATCTCCGCGCCGCGGCCGAGCGCGCGCGCGAGCAGCTCGAACTGCAGGCGGCCGATGGCGACGCCGGATTGCTCGATGCGCTGCGCGGCGCTGCGCAGGCGCATGCCGGGGTCGATCTCGAACTCGGCCGGGAGCTTCGCCACCTGCAGCGGGGTGGTCACGTACCAGCCCGCATAGCCTCCGGCGGCGAGCAGCGAGAACACCACGAGCGTGAGGAGGGCTTTGAGCAACGGAAGCGAATAGAATTCGCCCCATTCTACTGTGGCCGAGATGGGCATCGCGAAGCTGGAGGAGTACGGGCTGCTGCACGTGGCGGGGGACGACGCGCGCGCGTTCCTGCACGCGCAGCTGACGAACGACGTAGAGCACCTCGCCCCTGGGAAGGCGCGCATCGCCGGCTGGTGCACGGCCAAGGGACGGCTGCTCGCGACCTTCCTGCTGGTCCCCTACTCGGGCGGTTTCCTGCTGCAGCTCTCGCGCGACCTCGTGCCCGCGGTCGCCAAGCGCCTCACGATGTTCGTGCTGCGCTCGAAGGTGAAGATCACCGATGCGAGCGCGCAGTGGTTTCAGTACGGAGCCTGGCGGGCGGATGCCGGCGAGCCCCTGGCCGTGACGGAAAAGGACGGTTCGATCACCGTGGTCATCGAGCCCGGCCGCTGCCTTCTCCTTGCGAATACGGAGAGCCAGGTCCCGAACAGGCCCGCTTCCGACTGGACGCTCGCGGAAATCCGCGCCGGGCGGCCGCTGATCGCCGCGCCCACGCAGGACCAGTTCGTGCCGCAGATGGTGAACCTCGAGCTCGCGGGCGGCGTCGACTTCCAGAAGGGCTGCTACCCGGGCCAGGAAGTGGTCGCGCGCGCGCAGTACCGCGGCGAGGTCAAGCGGCGCATGTTCCGGCTGCGCGGCGCCGCGCTCAAGCCCGGGCAGGAGCTCTACAGCGACGATGCGCCCGGCCAGCCGAGCGGCATGGTGGTGAACGCGGCGGGCGACGAGTCGCTCGCGGTGCTGCAGCTCTCGGCGGTGGAGTCGAAGTCGCCGATCCGGCCGCAGCCGCAGGGCGCGCCGCTGGAAGTCCTGCCCCTGCCCTACGCCAAGTGACGAATTACTACGTTTACTACCGTGTGGACGTCACACGCCTCGAGTCCTTTCGCTCTTCGGTTCAAACCCTTTTCAAGAAGATAGAAAGCGAGACGGGAATCCGCGGCCGCTGGATGCATCGCCGGGACGATCCCTCCACGTACATGGAAGTCTACGAAGACGTGCGGGACGAGGCGTCCTTCGAAGCGGTGCTCGAGCGCGAGTCGGCGGGCCTGGGCCTGGAGCGCAAGACGGAACGTTTCGTATGTGCCTGATCCTCGTCGCCTGGCGCACGCACCTGGACCACGAGCTGATCGTCGCCGCCAACCGCGACGAGTTCCACGCGCGCCCGGCCGCGCCGGCGGATTTCTGGCTCGACCAGCCGGCGATCCTCGCCGGCCGGGACCTGGAGGCGAAGGGCACCTGGCTGGGCGTCGCGCGCAACGGCCGCTTCGCCGCGGTCACCAACTA
>JAYRND010000200.1:0-4136 GCA_041904885.1 Burkholderiales bacterium | reverse complement strand
GTCGCCTGGATCGAGGGCGAAGAGCCCACGCTCGTGTTCCTGCACGAGGGCCTCGGCTCGATCCGCCAGTGGCGGGACTTCCCGCAGCGTGTCGCGCGCGCGACCGGGCGGCGCGCGCTCGTATACGACCGCTACGGCTACGGCAATTCGGATGTGCTGCGGGAAGACCGGGCCGGCACGGACTTCATGCACCGCGAGGCACTCGTTTTCCTTCCGGAAATTCTTTCCAGTCTGAAAATCCACAACCCGGTCCTGGTCGGCCACTCCGACGGGGCGTCGATCGCCCTGATCTACGCAGGGTCGTTCCCGGTGCGGGCGGTGGCGGTGCTGGCGCCGCATACCTTCGTCGAGCCGTTCAACCTGAAGAGCATCGAGAAGATCGCGTCAACATTTGAAACAAGCGGCCTGCGGGAAGGCCTCGGCAAGTACCATAGGGACCCGGCGAAGACCTTCCACCTCTGGGCCGACGCCTGGCTCGATCCGCGGTTCCGCGACTGGAACATCGAGGAATACCTCCCGAGGATCCGCTGCCCGGTGCTGGCGGTCCAGGGAGACAGGGACGAATACGGCACCATGGCGCAGCTGGACGCGATCGAGCGGCAGGTGGGCGGGCCCTGCACGCTGCTCAAGCTGAAGGACTGCGGCCATTCGCCGCACAAGGACCAGCCGGAAAAGGTGCTCGACGCCGTGGCAGGCTTCATAGGAAAAGTGATTGGAACGGGCTCTTAACAGGGACGTGCGCATCATCAGCCTGGTGGCGCTCGCCCACGGGCTGTCGCATTTTTTCCAGATCGCCACCGCGGTGGTGTTCCCGCTGATCAAGGACGACCTGGGCGTGTCCTACACTGCTCTCGGCGGCACGGTCGCGCTCTACTACACGGTGAGCGGCGTGTTCCAGACGGTCGCCGGTTTCGCGGTGGACCGGCTGGGCGCGCGGCGCGTGCTGTTCTTCGGCCTGGCAATGAGCACGGCGGGCGCGCTGCTGGCCGGCCTCGCGCACAGCTACGAGATGCTCCTCCTCGCCGCGGTGGTCGGCGGCCTGGGCAACAGCGTGTTCCATCCCTGCGACTTCTCGATCCTGAACGCGCGCGTGCGGAAGGAGCTGCTCGGCTACGCGTTCAGCTGGCACGGCATCGCCGGCTTCCTCGGCTACGCGGCGGCGCCGACCTACGCCATCGCGATGGTGCAGGCGACGGGCTGGCGCGGCGCGCTGCTGGGCGCGGCGGCGGTGGGCGCGCTCGTGATCGCCTTCCTCGCCCTGCAGCGCGAGTCGCTCTACGCGGCTCCGGCCGACGGCGGCGGGCGCTCGGGGGAGGGCTTCGCGGGCGACCTGAAGGTGCTCACTTCGGCGCCGATCCTGATGTGCTTCGGCTACTTCGTGCTGATCGCGGTCGGCTTCATCGGCATCCAGACCTTCGGCGTCGCCACCATGATCTCGCTGTACGGCGTGAGCGCGCCGGCCGCCTCGGCCGCGCTGACCGCCTACCTGCTCGGCGCCTCGGCGGGCATCTTCACCGGAGGCTTCGTCGCGGTCCGCACCTCGCGCCACGACCTGGTGGCGGTCGGAGGCATGGCAGCGAGCGCGGTGCTGATGTTCATCCTTGCCGCGGCCTGGCTGCCGGCGGCGGCGCTGCCCGTGCTGTTCGCCGCGACCGGCTTCTGCGGCGGCATGACCAACCCGTCGCGCGACCTCATCGTGCGCTCGACCACGCCGCCGGGAGCGACCGGCAAGGTCTACGGCTTCGTGTATTCCGGCCTCGACGTCGGCTCGATCCTGACGCCGGTGTATTTCGGCTGGCTGCTGGACGGCGGGCGGCCCTCGCTCGTCTTCTACACGGTGGTGGCGAGCGCGATCCTGACCATCGGCACGGTGCTCAGCCTGCCCGGCAGCAGGCAGCCGGCGCGGTCTTCGGCCTAGAGGCGGAGTCGCCATGATGCGCGCACTCGTCCTTGCCACCCTCAGCGCCTTCAGCCTTGCCGCGGGCGCCCAGTGCAAGAACTCGCTGCCGCTGCAGGGTGTCGAGCCGGTGCAGAACTGCGACCGCAAGACGCAGGCCTGCCTCGACCCATGGCGCGCCGCCTCCGGCTACCTGCAGAAGGTCAAGGGCAACGACGACCCGGCGATCCTCAACATGATCGTGAACGCCAGCCCCTGGCGCTTCTACGACGGCCAGCTGCGGATCCTCACCATCGAGGACGTCGCCGGCGCGATCCGGCCGTCGATCGCCAAGGGAGTGAAGCGGGTCGCGCTCATCGCCTCATGGACTTCGGTGCGCCCCGACGAGCGCACGCCGTCCCTTGCCGAGCAGGTCGCCAAGGCGCTCGGCAGCACGCCGGTGGCGGGGATGGATGGATTCCTCTGGGTCTCGCCGGATGGAAAGCTGCGGACCACGCGGCAGGCCGCGACGACCATGGTCGGCGGTCGCTACGAGATCGCCGAAGGCGGCGAGATCTTCCTCTCCCTGGCCGTCGGCTGGCCGGCCTATTTTGCGGACCATTTCGCGAAGGAGAAGAGCGCGGACGGCCTGCTCCGCGCCGCGGCCGGCTGGGACATCTACATGCTGTGCCCGGAGCGGGCGCTGGAGACCTTCGAGCTCGCGGCGCAGCTCGGTCAGCCGGTGGCCGCGTACAACGCCGCGCTGATGCGGCTGGAGCGGCGCGGGCAGGGTGATGCGGAGGCCGCCGCCGCGCTCCTGAAAAAGGCGGCGGACGCGGGCGACAAGAAGGCGCAGGAGCGCCTGCAGTCCCTCAGGAAGACAGCCCGCTAGGACGCGTAGTTGCTGCCGCGCCGGTCGAGCAGGCGCAGCAGCGCCGGCCAATCCTTGTGGTTCGAGGGCCGGTCGGCCCGATTGAACTGCCGCGAGGCGGTTTCGGCCGCCTGCGCGCTCATCTGCAGCACGTTGTCCAGGCCGCCCGCGCAGGCGTCGATCTGGATCTGGCAGGCGCAGTCGAGGTAGTACATCACCTCGAACGCCTCGCGCACCGTGGTCCCCAGCGTGAGCAGGCCGTGGTTGCGCAGGATCATCGCCTTGGCGGTCTTGCCGAGGTCCTTCGCCAGGCGCACGCGCTCGTCCATGTCCAGCGCGATGCCCTCGTAGTCGTGGTAGGCGACGTCGCGCTGGATGAACATGGCGTGCTGGCTGATCGGCAGCAGGCCGCATTTCATCGCCGAAACGGCGACGCCGGCGCGCGTGTGCGTGTGGATGACGCAGCCTGCCTCGGGGCGCGCCTGGTGGACGCAGCCGTGGATCACGAAGCCGGCGGCGTTGTAGCCGAGGCCGGTCGGGTCGTCGAGCACCTTGCCGTCGTGGTCGATCTTGATCAGGTTGGAGGCGGTGATCTCCTCGAACATCAAGCCGTAGGGATTGATGAGGAACTCGTCGTGGCCGGGCAGGCGCGCGGAGAAGTGCGTGTAGATGAGGTCGGTCCACTTGAAGATCGCGGCGAGCTGGTAGGCGGCCGCGAGGTCCACGCGCAGCTGCCACTCGTCCGCGCTGACGCGTTCCTTAACTGGCTTGGATTTCAGCACTGCGCTCATCTGTGTTCTCCCGGAGTTCGCCGGATTCTACTGCTTCCATGGCTTCGCGCAGGAGCGCCGGATCGGTCTGCGAAAGCCGCGCCGGGTCCGACAGCATGCGGCGCCAGAGCCGCGCGCGCCGGTGGCCGTGGTAGAGCCCCAGCATGTGCCGGCAGATGCTCCGCAGGCGCGTTCCCCTGGAAATCTCTTTCCCCGCGTAGTCGACCATGGCCGCCACCACGTCCCGCCGCGACCTGGCGCCGTCCGCCATCACCCAGGGATCGTGATAGGCGGCCCTGCCCAGCATCACGCCATCCACGCCGGGGTAGGGTTGTGCGCTTGCCAGGCCGCCGTTGAGCACGATCTCCAGCTGCGGAAAGTGGCGCTTGAGGCGCAGGACCCAGTCGTATCTGAGGGGCGGGACGTCGCGGTTTTCCTTGGGAGAAAGTCCTTTCAGGACCGCATTCCGGGCGTGGACGATGAAAGTCCGGCAGCCAGCCTGCGATACTTTGCCCACGAAATTCTCCACGAACGAAAAATCGCTCATGGAATCCAGGCCAAGCCGGTGCTTTACGGTGACCGGAATCTTCACCGCTTCGCGAATCGCGCGCACGCAGTC
>JAYRND010000199.1:0-10699 GCA_041904885.1 Burkholderiales bacterium | reverse complement strand
GTCGCGCAGGGGCAGCAGCGGATACTGCACCGCGCCCGCTTCGGCGGGCGACCCGGGGGCTCGTTGCTCTTGTTCAGACATGGGGACCTCTAGGCGGTACTGCCGGCCACCTTAGGCGGATCCGAATAGATCAGGATCGGCTTGCCGTCGGCGGAGATCATCTGCTCGTCGATCACGACTTTGCTGACGTTTTCCAGCGTCGGCAGGTCATACATGGTGTCGAGCAGGACTTGTTCCAGGATCGAGCGAAGGCCGCGGGCGCCCGTCTTGCGCGCCAGCGCCTTGGTTGCCACCGCGCCAAGGGCGCTCGGGCGAACTTCCAGCTCCACCCCTTCCATGAGAAACAGGCGCTGGTACTGCTTGATCAGCGCATTCTTCGGCGCGACCAGGATTTCGATCAGCGCCTTCTCGTCCAGCTCTTCGAGCGCGGCCACCACCGGCATGCGCCCGACGAACTCGGGGATCAGCCCGTACTTGATCAGGTCCTCGGGCTCCACCGCCTTGAGCAGGTCGTAGGTCGCCTTGGAGTCGTTCGGGCTGCGCACCTCGGCGCCGAAGCCGATGCCCGTCTTCTCGGTGCGGTTGCGGACGATCTTCTCCAGGCCGTCGAAGGCGCCGCCGCAGATGAACAGGATGTTGGTGGTGTCGACCTGGACGAAATCCTGGTTCGGATGCTTGCGCCCGCCCTGCGGCGGCACCGAGGCGATGGTGCCCTCGATGAGCTTGAGCAGCGCCTGCTGCACGCCCTCGCCCGACACGTCGCGCGTGATCGACGGATTGTCGGACTTCCTGGAGATCTTGTCGATCTCGTCGATGTAGACGATGCCGCGCTTGGCCTTGTCGACGTCGTAGTCGCAGTTCTGCAGCAGCTTCTGGATGATGTTCTCGACATCCTCGCCGACATAGCCCGCCTCGGTCAGGGTCGTCGCGTCCGCGATCACGAAGGGCACGTTGAGCAGGCGGGCGAGCGTCTGCGCGAGCAGCGTCTTGCCCGAACCGGTCGGCCCGATCAGCAGGATGTTGGACTTGGCGAGCTCCACCTCGTCGTTCTTCGACAGGTGTTTCAAACGCTTGTAGTGATTGTAGACGGCGACCGCGAGGATCTTCTTCGCCTGGTCCTGCCCGATCACGTACTGGTCGAGGATGCTCCGGATCTCGTGTGGCGCCGGCAGGTCCGACTTCGCGCCCTTGCCGCCCTTGTCCCCGGCAGTCTCCTCGCGGATGATGTCATTGCAAAGCTCGATGCACTCGTCGCAGATGAACACCGACGGCCCGGCGATGAGCTTTCGCACCTCGTGCTGGCTCTTGCCGCAGAACGAGCAGTACAGCAGCTTCTCGCCCGAAGAGGTCTTCTCGGACACCTAGCTCTGCTCCCTCGCTGTGAGTACCCGGTCCACGAGGCCGTACTTTACCGCGTCTTCGGAAGACAGGAAGTTGTCGCGGTCGGTGTCGCGGGCGATGGTCTCCACCGTCTGCCCGGTGTGCTTGGCGAGGATCTCGTTCAGGCGCTGCCGCAGATAGAGGATTTCCCGCGCGTGGATCTCCACGTCGGAGGCCTGCCCGGAGAAGCCGCCCATCGGCTGGTGGATCATCACACGCGAATTCGGCAGTGCGAAACGCTTGCCCTTGTCCCCCGCCGCAAGCAGCAGCGCTCCCATGCTCGCGGCCTGGCCGATGCAAAGGGTCGAGACGTCGGGCTTGATGAACTGCATGGTGTCGTAGATCGCGAGGCCCGCCGACACCGAGCCGCCCGGGGAATTGATGTAGAAGAAGATGTCCTTGTCCGGGTTCTCCGATTCGAGGAACAGCAGCTGGGCGACGATCAGGTTCGCCGTCACCTCCGTGACCGGTCCGACCAGGAACACCACGCGCTCCTTCAGCAGGCGCGAATAGATGTCGTAGGCGCGCTCACCGCGGCCGGACTGCTCGATCACCATCGGGATCAAGCCCAGGCCTTGAGGCTCAATCATGCTCGACTTCCAAGCCGGGGAGTTCATGCGTTGCCGCCCATGAGTTCGTCAAATGCAATCGCCTTGTCTTCGACCTTGGCTTTGGACAAGACCCAGCTGACGACGTTGCTCTCGAGCGCCAGGCTCTCCATTTCGGACAAGCGCTGCGGCTGCATGTAAAACCATTTTACCACTTCGGCAGGATGCTCGTAGCTCTGCGCCTCGGCTTCGATCAGGGCGCGCACCTCGGCGGGCTTCGGCTGCAGCTTCTCGGCGCGCGCGAGCTCGCCGATGATCAGCCCGAGCGCGACGCGGCGCCGCGCGCCCGCCTCGAACGCCTGCGGATCGATCGGCATGCGCTCCAGCGGCACCCCGCGCGCGCGCAACTCGGCCGCCGCCTGCTCGACCATGCGCTGGTGCTCCATCTGCACCAGGGATTTGGGCAGCTCCAGGGGCGCGGCGTCGAGCAGCACCTGCAGGGCCTGACTCTTGACGCTCGCCTCGATGCGCTTCTTCACCTCCCGCTCGACGTTCGAGCGCACCTCGACGCGCATTCTTGCGAGGTCTCCGTCGGCCACGCCGAGCTGTTTGGCGAACTCGGCGTCGAGCTCGGGCAGCCGGGGCTCTTCCACCCGCTTCGCAGTCACGGAGAACTCGGCCGTCTTACCGGCCACGTCCTTGCCGTGGTAGTCCTCGGGAAACCGGACCTCGAACTTCCTGGACTCTCCCGCCTTCATGCCAAGGGCGCTCGCCTCGAACTCGGGCAGCATGCGCTTCTCGCCCAGCAGGAACGAGAAGCCCGCCGCCTTGCCGCCCTGGAAGACCTCGCCGCCAATGCGGCCTTCGAAATCCACCGTGATGCGGTCGCCCTCGCGCGCTTCGCGCTCCACCGCCGCGTAGGTCACGCGCTGCTTGCGCAGCATGGCCAGGGTGCGCTCGACCGCGTCGTCGTCCACCGTAAGCGCGGGACGCTCGACTTTGGCGGCCGAAACGTCGCCGATCTTCACCTCCGGGTACACCTCGAAGGTCGCGCTGAACTCCAGCGCCGTCGCGTCGGCCGGTCCGTCCTTCTTCTCGATCCGGGGGTAGCCCGCCACGCGGAGATTGGCTTCCTTGACCGCGTCCCCGAAGGCTTTCTCCACCGCACCGCCGAGCACTTCCGAGCGCACCTGCGACCCGTACTGCTGCACCACGATCTTCATCGGCACCTTGCCGGGGCGAAAACCCGGCAGCTTGACGTCCCGCGCGAGCTTCTTCAGCCGGTCATCGACCTGGCGCTCCACGTCCTGCACGGGCACCGTCATCGACAGGCGCCGCTCCAAGGTACCCAGCTGTTCCACGTTCACCGGCATTACGCTCGCTTCCTTTGCTCAGTCGTTGGTGCGAAGGGTGGGACTCGAACCCACACGCGGTTAGGCGCCAGAACCTAAATCTGGTGCGTCTACCAATTCCGCCACCTTCGCCGGGTTGCTTCCGGCTCGAAAAGCCTCTCAAAAAACAACGTATTATAGCTCGCAAGTGTCGGTCGGCCATTACGAGAACTTCCCTGTCGCGTCGCTCCTGTTGCCGCGGGAGCTGCGCGAGCCCGTGGCCGCCATTTACCGCTTCGCGCGCACCGCCGACGACTTCGCCGACGAGGGCGACGAGGCCCCGGCGGCGCGGCTGGAGAACCTTCGGCGCTGGCGCGACCAGCTGGAGAGGCCGGAAAGCGATTTCTTCGAGAAGCTGAAGCAAATCAGGAACGAACACGGCTTGCCGTTGCAGCTTTTTCACGACCTGCTGGACGCTTTCTCGCAGGATGTCGTCAAGAATCGATATGCCGACTTCGCCGAGGTGCTCGACTACAGCCGTCGTTCCGCCAATCCCGTCGGCAGGCTTCTGCTGCACCTGTTCCGGAAGAACTCGCCCGCGAACTGCGAATCCTCCGACCGCATCTGCTCGGCGCTGCAGATCATCAATTTCTGGCAGGACGTGGGCATCGACTACGAGACAAAGAACCGCGTCTACCTGCCCCAGGACGAGATGCGCCGGTTCGGCGTCACGGAGGATCAGCTTCGCGAGCAGCGCTGCGACGCGCCCTTCCAGGCGCTCATGCGCTTCCAGGTAGAGCGGGCGAGGCAGATGATGCAGGAAGGAAAATCCCTGTTGTCGGGTTTGGAAGGCCGACTGCGGCTCGAGATCGCGGTCACGGTCCAGGGCGGGCTGCGCATCCTGGACAAGCTGGAGCAGGCAGGCTACGACATGTTCCGCCATCGGCCGACGCACAAGTGGTTCGACTGGCCCCTGCTCTTCTTCCGAGCCCTGTGACGCCCGACGAATACTGCCAGCAGAAGGCCGCGGCGAGCGGATCGAGCTTCTATTACTCGTTCCTGTTCCTGCCGCCGGAGCGCCGGCGCGCGATCACGGCCCTGTACGCCTTCTGCCGCGAGGTGGACGACGTCGTCGACGAGTGCACCGACGCGCAGGTGGCGCGCACCAAGCTCGTCTGGTGGCGCAGCGAGGTCGCTGGGCTCTTCGCAGGCAGGCCGCAGCACCCGGTGACGCGGGCGCTGCAGCCCTTCACGGAGAGCTTTCGGATCGACCCGCAGCGGTTGAACGAGATCATCGACGGCATGGAGATGGACCTGACGCAGACCCGCTATCTCGACTTCGCGGGCCTGGAGCGCTACTGCTACCACGTGGCGGGCGCGGTCGGCCTGCTCGCCGCCGGAATTTTCGGCTACCGGAATCCGCGTACTCTCGATTACGCGAAGACCCTCGGCACCGCCTTCCAGCTGACCAACATCATCCGCGACGTCGGCGAGGACGCGCGCAAGAACCGCATCTACCTGCCGATGGACGAGCTGCAGAAGTTCGGCGTGAAGGCCGCGGACATCCTGGAGCGGAAACCGGGCGATTCCTTCCGGGCGCTGATGCAGTTCCAGGCGCAGCGGGCCGCCGCCTACTACGACCAGGCCTTCGCGGCCCTGCCTGCGGAAGACCGACGCGACCAGCGCGCCGGCCTGATCATGGCCGCGATCTACCGCGCGACACTGGCGGAGATCGAGCGCGACGGCTTCAAGGTCCTCACGCAGCGCACGTCCCTGACGCCGTTGCGCAAACTCTGGCTGGCCTGGAAGACTTGGATCGCCGTATAGCGATCGTGGGCGCGGGCTACGCGGGCATGGCGGCCGCGGTCACGCTCGCGGAACGGGGAGTTCCGGTCACGGTGTTCGAGTCGGGCCCCGTGCCGGGCGGCCGGGCGCGGCGGGTGAAAACCGAGGGCCGCGAACTCGACAACGGCCAGCACATCCTCGCCGGCGCCTATGACGAGTTGCTGCGGCTGATGCGACTGGTCGACGTCCCTTCGGAGGCGATCCTGCGGCTGCCGCTAGAGCTGCGCTATGCCGACGGCTTCAGCTTCCGATCGATGTGGCTGCCCGCGCCCTTCGGTACCCTCCTTGGCCTGCTGTGCTCCATGCGACTGCCGCTCGCTGAACGGCTGGGCGCGGTCCGCTTCATGCTTTTCCTGAAAAGGGCCGCCTTCCGGGTCGAGACAGGCCTCACCGTCAGCGCGCTCCTCGACCGACACGGCCAGAATGGCGCGATCGGCCACTACCTCTGGCGCCCCCTCTGCGTGTCGGCGCTCAACACCCCGCCGGAGCAGGCCTCGGCACAGGTCTTCGCCAATGTGCTGCGCGATTCGCTGGCGGGTCCCTCCGGTGCGAGCGACCTGCTGCTGCCGCGCGCCGACCTGTCGCGCCTGTTTCCGGAGCCGGCCTGCGCATACGTGAAAAGTCGCGGCGGCGACGTACGGCTGAACGCGCCGGTGCGCGACCTCGCCGCGCTGCGCGGCGAGTTCGAGAGCGTCATCCTCGCGGTCGGCCCGCACCAGCTCAAGGCCTTGCTGCCCGGATCCGTGCCGGAGTATGAATACCAGCCTATCTACACCTGCTACCTGCAATACCCGGAGTCCATTCGTCTCGGCTTTCCGATGCTCGGCCTTGCCGACGGACTCGTGCAGTGGGCCTTCGACCGCAGCCGGCTCACCGGCGAGCGTGGCCTCATCGCCTGCGTCATCAGCGCGCAGGGCGACCACCAGCAGATGGCGCAGGACGAGCTCGCCGCCGCCTGCCACCAGGAACTGAAGAAGGCGCTGATGGACCTGCCCGAGCCGCAATGGTCGCGCGTCATCGCCGAAAAGCGCGCAACCATGGCCTGCGTTCCCCATGCGCCGCGCATGGATTTCCAGATCGACAACACACTGGTTCTTGCCGGGGACTACCTCGATTCCGAGTACCCGCCTACACTCGAGGCGGCCGTACGCAGCGGCGTTCGCGCGGCGCGCCAGCTCATGGAGAATCATTGATGGAATACCGGCAACTCGGGCGCTCGGGATTTCTGGTCCCGGCGCTCACTTTCGGGACCGGCACCTTCGGGGGCGGCAATGAGTTCTTCAAGGCCTGGGGCGCGAGCGACGTCAAGGAAGCGACACGCCTTGTCGACATCTGTCTCGAAGCGGGACTCAACATGTTCGACTCCGCCGACGGGTACTCGAACGGGCTCGCGGAGGAGATCCTCGGCCAGGCGATCAAGGGCCGGCCGCGCGGCGACATCCTCCTATCCACCAAAGGCAGCTTCCGCCGCGGGCCAGGCGCCAACCAGCTCGGCCATTCGCGCTACCACCTGATCAACGCGGTGGAAGCGAGCCTGAAGCGCCTGGGCACCGACTACATCGACCTGTACCAGCTGCACGCCTACGACGCGATGACGCCGGTCGAGGAATCGCTGGGCACGCTCACCGACCTGGTACGCGCGGGCAAGATCCGCTACGTCGGCTGCTCGAACTTCTCAGGTTGGCATCTGATGAAGTCGATCGCCGCCTCGGAGAAGTACGGGCTCGCGCGGTACGTCGCGCATCAGGCCTACTACTCGCTGATCGGCCGCGACTACGAATGGGAGCTCATGCCGCTCGCCGTCGAGCAGGGCGTGGGCGCGGTCGTCTGGAGCCCGCTGGGCTGGGGGCGGCTCGGCGGCAAGCTGCGCCGCGGCGCGCCGCTGCCCAAGGAAAGCCGCCTGCAGAGCCAGCTCGCCATCGACAAGGGCCCGCCGGTCCCGAACGAGCACGTGTTCAGGATCGTGGACGCCATCGACGCGATCGCCTCGGAGACCGGCAAGACGAACGCCCAGATCGCGCTCAACTGGCTGTTGCAGCGCCCGTCGGTATCCACGCTCATCATCGGCGCCCGCAACGAGGAGCAGCTGCGGCAAAACCTGGGCGCCGTCGGCTGGAAGCTGTCCAAGGAGCAGATCGCGGCGCTGGATGCGGCGAGCGCGGTAACCTTGCCCTACCCGTACTGGCACCAGCGAGGGACATTTGCCGACCGGAATCCCCCGGCCGTATGAGGATCCGGCGGGCTACTCCTCGTAGATCATCTTGACCGTCATGCCGCCGTCCACGGTCAGGTTCTGGCCGGTGACGAAGCCGGCCTGCTCGACGAGGTAGAGGCAGGCCTCGGCGATGTCTTCGGGCCGCCCGACGCGGCCCACGGGATGCTGCTCCCGGTCGCGCCCGGAGTGAACCGGCTTCCTGGCGCGCGGCGTGTATTGCCAGTCGCGCGTCTCGATCCAGCCGGGACTCACGCTGTTCACGCGGATGCCGAGCGGTCCCAGGCTGATCGCCATGCCGTGCGTCAACGCCACGATGCCGCCCTTGGCGGCGGTGTAGGCCTCGGTTCCGGCCTCCGACATGAAGGCGCGCGTCGAGGCGATGTTTACGATCGTTCCGCCCTTGCGCCTTCTCGCCATGTGCCGGGCGAAGGCCTGCGAACACAGGAAGGTGCCGCGCAGGTTGACGTTAATGACGCGATCGAAATCGCGCGCCTTCAGATCGAGGAAGCGCGCGCGCCTGCCGATGCCGGCGTTGTTGACGAGCGCATCCGGGCAACCCAGCCGCTTCACCGTCTGCGCGACCCATCTGCCTATCTGCGCCGGCACGCCGACGTCGGTGCGCACGAACAGCGCCGCTCCGCCGTTCGCCTCGATCATGCGCACCACTTCGCGGCCGGCGGCGGCGTCAGTATCGGCAAGGGACACCGCGTAGCCCGCATTGGCGAAGAAAAGGCTGACCGCCCGTCCAATGCCCTGCCCGCCCCCGGTTACGGCCAGGACCTTCACAGGTTTCGCAGCGCCTGCACCGCCTGGTCCACGCGGTCTACTCCGATCACTTCGATGCCGGCCATCTTCGCCTTCGGCAGGTTGGCCTTGGGCACGATCGCCTTTTCGAAGCCGAGCTTCGCGGCTTCCCGAAGCCGGTCCTGGCCGCGCGGCGCGGGCCTGACTTCGCCCGCGAGGCCTACCTCGCCGAACACGACCGTCTTGGCTCGTATTGGCCTGTCGGTAAAGGAGGAAACGACCGCCAGGCACACCGCCAGGTCTGCCGCAGGCTCGCCGATGCGCACCCCGCCCACCGCGTTGACGAACACGTCCTGCTCCCAGGTGGCGATCCCCGCATGGCGGTGCAGGACCGCAAGCAGCATCGCCAGGCGGTTCTGCTCCAGCCCTACGGACAGCCGGCGCGGGTTGGGCGTGTGCGCGCTGTCGACCAGCGCCTGGATCTCCACCAGCAGAGGGCGGGTTCCCTCCAGCGTCGCCAGCACGCAGGAGCCGGCCACGTCCTTGCCGTGGTTGGACAGGAATAGCGCGGAAGGATTGGTCACCGCGCGCAGCCCCCGGTCGGTCATGGCGAACACGCCCAGCTCGTTGACCGCACCGAAACGGTTCTTCACCGCGCGCACCAGACGGAAGCTCGAATGCGGGTCGCCTTCGAAATAGAGCACCGTATCGACGATGTGCTCCAGCACGCGCGGCCCGGCGATCGTCCCCTCCTTGGTGACATGGCCGATGATGAACAGCGCCGTGCCGGTCTTCTTCGCGTGGCGCGCAAGCTGCGCCGCGCACTCGCGCACCTGCGCCACCGACCCGGGCGCCGACTGCAGCGCCTCGGACCACAGCGTCTGGATCGAATCCACCACCGCCACCTGCGGCCGCTGCGCGTCCAGCGCGGCCAGGATCCGCTCCAGCTGGATCTCGGCGATCAGGTTCACGGCCCGCGCGTCCAGCGCCAGGCGCCTGGCGCGCAGCGCGACCTGCTCCGCGGACTCCTCCCCGGAGATGTAGAGGGCCCGCGCTTGCTCCCGAAAGTTGCTCGATACCTGCAGGAGCAGGGTCGACTTGCCGATTCCGGGGTCGCCACCGATCAGCGCCACCTGGCCGGCGACCAGCCCGCCGCCGAGGACCCGGTCGAGCTCGCCGATGCCGGTGGAGAGCCGCTCCGTTTCGCGCGTCGGCACTTCGTCCAGGGATACGGCCCCCGGCGCCGGCCCCGCCGCCCGCTTCGCGCCGCGCTCCGCGAACGTCTCGGTCAGCGTCCCCGCCGCGCCGCAGGATGGACAGGCGCCGAACCACTGCAGCGCCGTCGCGCCGCAGTCGGAGCACACGTACGCGGTCTTGGCCTTTTTCAAGACTCGAACTGCGGCACCCTCGCCGCCAGCGCGCACAGCAGCTCGTAGCTCACCGTACCCGCCGCCGTCGCGACCTCGTCGCAGGGGAGCCCTTCGCCCCATAGCGTCACGGGAGAGCCCACGTAGGCATCGGGAAGCTCGGAGAGGTCCACGCATAGCATGTCCATCGAGACTCTGCCCACGGTCGCCGTGCGCGTCCCCGCCACCAGCACCGGCGTTCCCGTGGGCGCATGCCGCGGATAACCGTCGGCATATCCGCAGGCGACCACGCCGATGGTCATCTCCTGGGCGGCCTGGTAGGTGTGGCCATAGCCGATCCATTCGCCCGGCTGCAGCCGCTGGATGGCGATGATCTCGGAGGCGAGCGTCATCACCGGCCGCAGCCCGATCTCAGCAGCACTCTTGAAGCCGAAGGGCGAGCAACCATAGAGCATGATTCCCGGCCGCACCCAGTCCGCCCGTGTTTCCTCGGGATAGCGCAGCAGGGCCGCCGAGTTGGCGAGCGAGCAAGGCGCATCGAACGGCTGTACCAGCTCGCGAAACCACTGCAGCTGCGCCGCCACTCCGCCCTCGCCGTCGGCGTCGGCGAAATGCGTCATCAGCGTGATCGACTCGACTCCCGCATGCGCTTCGAGCGTGTTCCACGCAAGACGCACGTTGTCCACCGTGAAGCCGAGCCGGTTCATGCCGCTGTTCACCTTCAGGTAGACCGGCAGCGCGCCCTCGAAGCGCGCCTTTTCCAGCATTTCCACCTGCTCGATGCTGTGGATCACGGGCGTCAGCCGGTATTTCGCAAGCAGCTCGATGTCCGCGGGCTTGAAGAATCCCTCCAGCATCAGGACCGGCTTGGTGACGCCCGCCTCGCGCAGCCGCAGCGCCTCCACGAAATCGAGCACGGCGAATCCGTCGGCATCCGCCAGGGCGCGCGCGGCGCGCAGCAGCCCGTGACCGTAGGCATTGGCCTTCAGCACCGCCCAGATTTTCGCCTGCCTCGCGTGGCGGCGCGCGATTGCAAAGTTGTGTGCAAACGCCGCGGAGTCGATCGTCGCGCGGATGGGCCTGGGCATGGTTGCAGGATACCCGCGGCGCGCGCAAAGCGCATCTTGGCGTGCTATAAGTCCCGCCGGGATGGGGTCCGGGTTCTACATCATCATGGCGGCGCAGTTTTTCTCGTCGCTCGCCGACAATGCGCTGCTGGTGGCGGCCATCGCGCTGCTCATGCAGGCGGATTCGCCCAGCTGGCTGACT
>JAYRND010000029.1:0-1638 GCA_041904885.1 Burkholderiales bacterium | reverse complement strand
GGCCGTCGGACTGGTCTCGTATCTGCTGATCGGCTTCTGGTTCAAACGTCCGACCGCCATCTACGCCAACCTGAAGGCGTTCCTGGTCAACCGGGTCGGCGACTTCGGCTTCCTCCTGGGCATCGGCCTGATCCTCTCGCAGTTCGGCACGCTTGATTATTCAGCGGTTTTTACCCAGGCTACTGCAAATCCGGGCCAGATCAGCCTGATCTGCATCCTCCTGTTCGTCGGCGCGATGGGCAAGAGCGCGCAGTTCCCGCTGCACGTATGGCTGCCCGACTCGATGGAAGGCCCGACCCCGATTTCGGCGCTGATCCACGCGGCCACCATGGTCACCGCCGGCATCTTCATGGTCGCGCGGATGTCGCCCCTGTACGAGCTGAGCGCGACCGCGAGGTCGGTGGTGCTCGTGATCGGCGCGATCACCGCGCTGTCGATGGGCCTGGTGGCGCTCACCCAGTTCGACATCAAGCGCGTGGTCGCCTATTCGACGCTCTCGCAGCTGGGCTACATGACCGTGGCGCTGGGCGCCTCGGCCTATTCGGCGGCGATCTTCCACCTGATGACGCACGCCTTCTTCAAGGCGGTGCTGTTCCTCGCCGCGGGCTCGGTGATCATCGCCATGCACCACGAGCAGGACATGCGCCGCATGGGCGGCCTGAAGAAGTACATGCCCTGGACGTACTGGACGCTGCTGATCGGCGCCATCGCCTCCGCGGGCATCCCGCCGCTGGCCGGCTTCTACTCCAAGGACGCCATCATCGAGGCGGCGCACCACGCGCAGGTGCCGGGCGCGGGCTTCGCCTACTTCTGCGTGCTCGCCTGCGTCTTCGTCACCGCGGCCTACACCTTCCGCCTCGTATTCATGGCTTTCCATGGCGAGGAGCGCTTCGACAAGGCGCATCCGCCCCACGAGTCGCCGGCGGTGGTCACCGTGCCGCTGGTCCTGCTGGCGATTCCTTCCATCGGCGCGGGCTGGTTCATCGGCTATGTTGTATTCGGCGAGTACTTCTTGAATTCCCTGGTGAACAAGCCGGAAGAATTCCACGGCCTGGCGAGCTATACCTTGCATGGCATGTCGCAGCCGCCGTTCTGGCTCGCACTCGCCGGAATCGCCGCCGCCTGGTACCTCTACCGAGTACGTACCGACCTGCCGAAGCGGATCGCCATCGCCTTCGGCCCCCTGTACGCGCTGGTGGAGCGCAAGTACGGCTTCGACGAGCTGTATTCCTGGCTGTTTGCGCAGGGCGCGCGGGCGGTCGGCACGGGCCTCTGGAAGGGCGGCGACCAGCGCGCCATCGACGGCGTGATGGTCAACGGCTCGGCGCGGCTGGTGGGCTGGTTCGCGGGCGTCCTGCGCCTGGTGCAGAGCGGGCTGATCTACTGGTACGCGTTCATGATGATCTTCGGCGTCTGCGCGATCTACGCGGTCGTCAAGTACCGGCTGATCGGGGGATAGGGCCGGATGCTGCTCAGCCTGGCGATCTGGGTTCCTGTTGCCGCGGGCCTGCTGGTGCTCGCCTGCGGAGGCGACGACAAGGCACCGCTGCAGCGCACGATCGCCTTCCTGGGCTCGCTGGCCGGGTTCCTGGTGACGATCCCGCTCTATGCGGGCTTCCAGCTGCAGGGCGCGGGCAT
>JAYRND010000198.1:0-8367 GCA_041904885.1 Burkholderiales bacterium | reverse complement strand
CCATCGCCGCGGCGGCATCGCCCTTGAAGGCGATCGGCGCAATGTAATGCTCCGCGTCGGCGGGGTCGGCCTGGCTGGAGACGCAGTTGGGCGTGCTCTTCGGCGGCGCCAGCCGGCCGTCTTTCACGCCGAGGTCGTTCGGCCGCTTCCAGGAAAACACGGTGTCTCCCGATGCGGTGAAGACATGGGCCGCCAGCCCCGCCGCGACCACCGCGACGAAGGCCGCGATCCCGGCAAGGATGCGCTTCACCATCCGCGGCGGATGTTAGCATCCGGGCATCCGGCCATTCGGCCGCTGAATCCGCAAGGAGGGCGCCATGCTGCAGATTTCCGCCACGCAACTCGCCGAACTGCTGATGGGCATCGGCCGCGCGCAGGCCGCGATGGTGCAGGGCCTCGAGAACGAAATGGCCGGCGTGCGCAGCGGCCGCATTGTTCCCGCGGCGCAAAACGTCGCGCACCTGCGCGACCATCCTCAACCCACGCTGGTCGACCTGCCGGTGCGCATCTTCCTGCAGAGCATGGCGCGCATCGGCCCCGACCCTGCGACCATCGCCAGGGACCTCGAGCGCCTGATCAACGGCTCGGAGGCCGCGCCGGCGACTGCCGCGCCCGCGGCGCCGGCGGCGGAAGAAAATCTCGACTTCAGTAAGCCTGCCTAGAAGTCTTTCGGTTCCGCGGGGAACGACGGCTTTCGCTTCTCGCGGTGGGAGGCAAGGCCTTCCTTTGCTTCCGGGCCGGTGAAGCCGAGCATTTCCAGCGCGAGCGAGGCGTCGAACGAAGGTCCGGCCATGCGCAGCCAGTTGTTGAGGCTGTATTTGGTCCAGCGCAACGCGGTCTGCGCACCGGCGGCGAGCTTGCGCGCGACCTCGAGCGCTTTTTCCTGCAGTTGATTTTCCTCACAGGTCATTGAAATCAACCCAATTCGCTCGGCCTCCTCGCCCGAAACCTGCTCGCACAGGAGCAGGTAGTACTTCGCCTTCGCCATGCCGCAGAGTAGCGGCCAGACGATCGCGGCATGGTCGCCCGCGGCGACGCCCAGGCGCGTGTGGCCGTCGATGATGCGCGCGTTCTTCGCGGCGATGGACACGTCGGCGAGCAGGCCCGCGACCAGGCCGGCGCCTACAGCCGGCCCGTGCATGGCCGACACCACCATCTTCGAGCAGTTGATGACGTTGTAGACGAGGTCGCGCGCTTCGCGCCAGACCCGGGCGCGCGCGGCGAAGTCCTTGGTGATCTCTTCGACCATCGCCATGTCCCCGCCCGCCGAGAATCCCCTGCCGATGCCGCGCAGGATGACCACGCGCGTCTCCGGATCGCGGTCGACGTCCAGCCAGACGTCGGCCAGCTCCTTGTGCAGGCGCGCGGTTGCCGTCGAGAGCTTGCCCTCCTCGCCCATCGCGATTTCGAGGATGCCGGGCTCGAGCCGGCGTATTTTCAGGTCCTGATATTTAGAGTAGTCCATGGGTCCATTCTACAATCCGCCCATGCGCACCCCGGACGAGCGATTCGCAAACCTGCCCGGCTTTCCCTGGCAGCCGCACTACCTGGAGTGGAAGGGCCTGCGGGCCCACTACCTGGACGAAGGCAAGGGCGCACGCGCCGACGGGCGCGTCCAGCCAACGCTGCTTTGCCTGCACGGCGAGCCAACCTGGAGCTACCTGTACCGGAAGATGATCTCGCCGTTCCTTGCCGCGGGCTACCGCGTGGTGGCGCCGGATTTCATCGGCTTCGGCAGGTCGGACAAGCCGGTCGAGGAATCGGTCTATACGTTCGAGTTTCATCGAGAGTTTTTGCTGTTCTTCATCGAACAACTGAATCTTTCCCACATTGCGTTGGCAGTCCAGGATTGGGGCGGGCTGCTCGGGCTGACGCTGCCGTTGGAGATGCCCGAGCGCTTCGAGCGCCTGCTCGTCATGAATACCGCGCTCGGCACCGGCGATGTGCCGCTCTCCGACGGCTTCGTCGCGTGGCGGGAATACGTCGCGAAGACACCGCACATGGATTGCGGCAAGCTGCTCGGCCGCGCCTGCCCGCACCTGTCTGCGGCCGAGGCCGCGGCCTACGAGGCGCCCTACCCCGACTCCGCGTCGAAGGCCGGCGTGCGCCGGTTCCCGCAGCTGGTTCCGGACCGGCCGGACGCGCCGGGCGCGGCAATCTCGCGCCGCGCGCGCGACTGGTGGCGGAACGACTGGAAGGGCGAGGCGTTCATGGCGATCGGCGTAAAGGACCCGGTCCTTGGGCCGCCGGTGATGCAGGCGCTGCGCAAGCTGATCCGCAACTGCCCGGAGCCTTACCTGCATCCCGAGGGCGGACACTTCCTGCAGGAGTGGGGCGAGGACGTCGCGCGCGAGGCGCTCAGGCGATGGCAGTGAGCCCGGATGTGACGTTCGGCGACGTGGCGGGCGCGCATGAGCGCATCCGCGGCGTGGTGCATCGCACGCCCGTGCTGACCTCCGCTACGGTGGACGCGCGCACCGGCGCCAGGGTGTTCTTCAAGCCGGAGAACCTGCAGCGCATGGGCGCGTTCAAGATCCGCGGCGCCTACAACGCACTCTCGCAGCTGCCCGCGGAAGCGCGAAAGCGCGGCGTTGTGGCGTTCTCCTCGGGCAACCACGCGCAGGCGGTCGCGCTTTCGGGCAGGCTGCTGGACGTGCCGGCCACCATCGTCATGCCCACGGACGCGCCGCGGGTGAAGCTGGAAGCGACGCGCGGCTACGGCGCCGAAGTTGTGATGTACGACGCGAGCAACGAGGACCGGCAGAAAATCGCCGAGACGCTCGCCCGCGAACGGGGCCTGACGCTGATCCCGCCCTTCGACCACCCGCACATCGTCGCCGGCCAGGGAACCGCGGCCAAGGAGCTGATCGAGGACGCGGGTCCGCTCGACCTGCTGCTCGTGCCCTGCGGCGGCGGCGGCCTGCTCTCGGGCTGCGCGGTCGCAGCCAAGCACCTCTCGCCCGGCTGCCGCGTGATCGGCGTCGAGCCGGCCGAGGGCGACGACGGCCTGCGTTCCTTCCGTTCCGGGAAGATCGAGACCGTCCCGCTTCCGCAGACCATCGCCGACGGCGCGCGCACCATGTCGCTCGGCAAGCTCACTTTCGCCCTGATCCGCAGGCACGTGGACGATTTCCTCACGGTGAACGACGAGGAGCTGCTGCAGTCCATGTTCTTCCTCTGGGAGCGGACCAAGCTGCTGGTCGAGCCGACCGGTGCGCTGGCGGCCTGCGCGCTGCTGCAGAAGAAGATTGACGCCGCGAACCTGCGCGTCGGCGTGGTCCTCTCCGGCGGCAACGTGGACCTATCCTGGGCGGCGGAGCAGCGGCTCAGGAGCTGCTGAAGTAGGCGTAGCGGCTGTTCTTCGCCGTCTTGGCCGCGTACATGGCGCGGTCCGCGCGCTCGATCAGGACTTCCGGATCCTCGGAATCGTCCGGATAGACGCTGATGCCGATCGAGCAGCCCACCTTCTCCACTGCGCCGTCAACCGGCAGCGGCACGCTGACCATGTCGGCGACCTTCTCGGCGATATTGCCGGCGTCCTGGGCGCGGTCCAGCTCGCCGGCAAGCACCACGAACTCGTCGCCGCCGTAGCGGGCCACCGTATCCGAGCCCCGCACGCTGGAGCGCAGCCTGCCGGCGACCGCGGCCAGCACGTGGTCGCCCACCGGATGCCCGCGGCTGTCGTTGATCTGCTTGAAATCGTTCAGGTCCACCATCATCACGGCCAGCTTCTTGCGGTTGCGCTTGGCGATCTCGACCGCCAGAGCGAGGCGCTGCTGCATCGAGGCCCGGTTCGGCAGCCCGGTCAGCGGGTCGTGCTGCGCCATGTGGCGCAGCTGCTCGACGACATGCTCGCGCTCGCGCGCCGCCACCTGCGCATCGGCGGTCGCCCGCTTGAGCGCATTGATCCGGTCGGCGAGCGCGAACGACAGCAGCAGGATGTCGAGCGACAGGCCGACGTGCAGCCCGTTCACCGTGAGGAAATGCGTGGGCACCAGCGCGAAGTTGCGAAGCGCCCCCAGCGCGATGAAGACCAGCAGCCCCGACCAGGCGAGCAGGAAGAACCGCGCCGGGCGGTAGCCGCCGAGCATCGCGCGCACCGAGACGTAGAGCACGATCGCCGCCGTGGCGCAGGCGATCACCGACACCCCGCGCATGACCATTCCGTAGGAAACCAGCACGCCAGTGGCCGAGATGAACACGCCCACTCCCGCGAATCCCATGACCGCGATCAGGAAGCGGTTGGCGAAGACGTTGAAGGATGCGAGACCGAGGAACGTGCGCGCGAACTGCGTGCCGAAAAGCAGCGTGGCGCAGAACGCGGTGGCGAGCGCGTGGTTCGCCCACCAGACGCTCTCCGGCCAGAGGTACTGGTAGCCAAAGCCGTCGAAGGTGGCCAGGGCGAGGCCGAACGAGCCGACGTACAGCACGTACCACAGGTAGACCCGGTCCCGCAGCGACAGCAGCAGCATCAGGTTGTAGAGGAACAGCGCCAACACGAGGCCGTAGAAAATCCCGTAGGCGAACTGCGAATCGCGGTCCGCCGCGACCATCGCTTCCGGCCGCCAGAGGTAGGCGGGAACCGTCAGCACGCTCTCGCTCTGCACGCGCAGGTACGCAGGCGCGTCGGCGATGCCGGTCAGCGGTATCCGGAAAATGTGATTGCGGTGCTTGACCTCGCGCGTGCTCCACGGCAACTGGTCGCCGCCGCGCTGCACCACGTATTCGATCCCCTGCGGCCGCTGGTAGGGAACGTAAAGTTCGATCACGTCGATGCTCGGGAAGCGAATCTCGAGCGCGAGCAACGGCGCGAGCATCTGCCCCGCTTCGCGCGGCAGCGAGAACCGCAGCCAGAAGGTCGAGTACGAATAGCCGAAATTCGGCACGTCGCGCCCGATTGGGGCGAAGCGCCCGCCGGAGGAAACCTCGGCAAAGCTGAGCGTCCCGCCCGGATCCTCGAGGAAATCGGCGTACTTGCCGATGGCAACTGCCTCTCGCGGGCCGGGCAGCGGGACCGGCGCCGCAACGCCCGCGGCGATGCCGCATGCGAGCAGGCCGGCGGCGAGAATCGCTCGAATCATTGGCGGGGAGTGTACGCCGCTTTGCTATGATTCGGACCCCTCGAAGAATGGAACCATGATGCGCTGCATCGAGATCAGCAAGCCAGGCGGCCCCGATGTGCTGGTTCCCGCCGAAAAGCCGGCACCCGTCCCGAAACCGCACGAGATCCTCGTGAAAGTGGCCGCCGCGGGCGTCAATCGTCCCGACGTCGCGCAGCGCGCGGGCAAGTATCCGCCGCCGGCGGACGCCTCGCCGCTGCCGGGCCTCGAGATCGCCGGGGAAGTCGCCGCATGCGGCGCGGAAGTGAAGCTCTGGAAGGTCGGCGACAGGGTGTGCGCGCTCGCGCATGGCGGCGGCTACGCGGAGTATTGCGTCGTGCCGGAGGTCCAGGCGCTGCCGATCCCCAGGGGGCTCGGTCCGGTCGAAGCAGCGTCGCTGCCCGAGACTTTCTTCACCGTCTGGTCGAACGTGTTCGACCGGGGCAGGCTTTCCCCCGGCGAGACCCTGCTCGTGCAGGGCGGCAGCTCGGGGATCGGGGTGACCGCGATCCAGATGGCGTCTGCCATGGGCAACAGGGTGTTCGCTACGGCGGGCAGCGACGAAAAATGCGCCGCTTGCGTCAAGCTCGGCGCGGAGAAGGCGATCAACTACAGGACGCAGGACTTCGTCGCGGAAGCAAAGGCGGCCACCGGCGGCAAGGGCGTGGACGTCGTGCTCGACATGGTGGGCGGGGACTATGTTCCGCGCGAGATCGATTGCCTCGCTCCCGACGGCCGCCTCGTGTTCATCGCGGTGCTGGGCGGGTGGAAAACCGAGATCAACATCAGCAACGTCATGGTCAAGCGCCTGACGCTCACCGGTTCGACGCTGCGCCCGCGCCCGGTCGAGTTCAAGGGCGCCATCGCGCGAAACCTGCGGGAGAAGATCTGGCCCCTGATCGAGGCAGGCAGGATCAAGCCGGTGATCTACAAGACCTTCCCGCTCGCGCAGGCGAGCGAGGCGCACCGGCTGATGGAATCGTCGCAGCACATCGGCAAGATCGTGCTGACGGTCTAGGCCGGCGCGGCCTTCACACGATGCGGCTCTTTCGCCCCGCCCAGTAGCGGTCGCGCAGCGCCTTCTTGTACAGCTTGCCCGTGGGCAGGCGCGGCAGCTCCGCGATGAAATCGACCGAGCGCGGGCATTTCTGGCGCGCGAGATGCAGGCCGCAGAACTCGATCAGCTCCTGCGCCAGCGCCGGGCCGGTGGCGACGCCCGGCATCGCCTGCACGACCGCCTTGACCTCCTCGCCCAGGTCATCGTTCGGCACGCCGAAAACCGCCGCATCGGCCACCTTCGGATGGGTGATCAGCAGGTTCTCGCATTCCTGCGGGTAGATGTTCACGCCGCCCGAGATGATCATGAACGTGGAGCGGTCGGTGAGGTACAGGAAACCGTCGTCGTCGACGTAGCCCACGTCGCCCACGGTGCTCATGGTGCCGTCGGCCGAGCGCGTCGCCGCCGTCCGCGCCGGATCGTTGAAGTACTCGAACGGCGTGGCGGTCTTGAACCAGATCTCGCCGGGCGTGCCTTTGGCGCAGGGGCGCATCTCGCCATCGAGGATATGCAGGTCGCCGAGCAGCACCCGGCCGACGCTGCCGCGGTGCGCGAGCCATTCCGCGCTGTCGCAGGCCGTGAAGCCGAGGCCCTCGGTCGCGCCGTAGTACTCGTGGATGATCGGCCCCCACCACTCGATCATTCGTTCCTTCACCTGCACCGGGCAGGGCGCGGCGGCATGGATGGCGATTTCGAGCGACGAGAGGTCGCGGCGCTTGCGCGCCCCGGCCGGGAGCTTGAGCATCCGGCTGAACATGGTCGGCACGAGCTGGCTGTGCGTCACCCGGTATTTCTCCACCAGCGCGAGGTAGGCCTCGGGATCGAAGCGCTCCATGATCACCGCGATGCCACCGCAGCGGATGGTCAGGCCCACCGCCGCCTGCGGCGCAGAATGGTACAGCGGCGCGGGCGAAAGGTAGGTCATCCCCTCACGATAGCGCCACAGCTTCACCAGGAAGTCGAACAGCGGCAGCGGCTTGGAGGGCGGATTCTCCGGCAGCGGCCGCAGAATGCCTTTCGGCCGGCCGGTGGTGCCGGAGGAGTACAGCATCGGCGTGCCAAGCCACTCGTCTGCGATCGGCGCGGCCGGATATGCCCCGACCGCGCGCTCGAAGTCCGCGAACAGGCCCTGCTCCCCCGCGCCGCCGCCGACCACCAGGCATAGCCGGATCCGCGGGCAGGACTTGAGCGCTTCGGCCGCGACCTCGCGCTTCTCCGCCGAGGTGACGAGCACCTGCGCTTCGCTGTTCTGCAGGATGTAGGCGAGCTCGTCGGGCGTGAGATAGGAGTTCACGCAGGTGTAGTAGAGGCCCGAGCGCTCGCCGGCGCCGCAGCTCTCCAGGTAGCGGTTGTTGTTCTCCATGAACACGGCGTAGTGGTCGAGGCGCCGAAGCCCCTGCGCGCGCAGCAGGTGCGCGAGGCGGTTGGTGCGCGCGTCGAACTCCGCGTAACTTACCGTCTCCCCCGTCCCAGCCATGACGAAGGCGGGATCGGTGGCGCGCTCCACCGCGTACTTTCCCGCGTACATCAGCGCCCCTCGGCCTTCGCCTCTTCCCTCAGCCAGGCGATGAAATCGGCGACCTCGGGCCGGTCCGCCGAGTTCTTCGACAGGATCGCGAAATAGGCGCGCGCCGGATCGGCGCTGCGCTTGAACGGCGCGACCAGCTCGCCCGAGGCAAGGAGCTTGCGCACCAGCGGGCTGCGGCCGAGCGCGATGCCGTGGCCGGCGACCGCGGCCGGAATGATCTGGTCATAGCCCGAGAAAACCAGGTTGCCCGCGGGCCGAAGGTCCGCGAGCCGCTCCACTTCCAGCCAGGTCTTCCAGTGCATCCAGGGATGGCGGCCGTCCGGGTCGTCGTACTGGAGCAGCACGTGGTGGCGCAGGTCCGCCGGCTCGCGCAGCGGCCGCGACTTGTCCTTCAGCAGCTTCGGGCTGCAGACCGGGAACACGCGCTCGCCGAAAAGCCGCAGCGCGTTCGGGCCTACCATGCTCGCCGGCCCGTGCCGGATCGCCAGGTCCAGGCCGTCGCGCTCGAGGTCCAGCACCCGCGTCTCGGCGCTGATGCGCACATCCAGCTCCGGATGCATGCGCGTGAACCCCGACAGGCGCGGGATCAGCCACAGCGAGGCGAGCGATTGCGTGGTGGTCACCGCGAGCGTCTTGCGCCCGCGCGTACCCGTGGCGCGCAGCCGGTCGGTGACGCTGCGCAT
>JAYRND010000197.1:0-10938 GCA_041904885.1 Burkholderiales bacterium | reverse complement strand
CCTCCTTGTTGAGCTTCTTCGCGGCCTCGATGCGGTAGAACAGCCAGAGCGGCTCGTAGAAGATGCTGCCGAGCGACTGCAACGGGATGGCCTCTTCCTTCTTTTCCTCGGCATTGGGCTGGGCCGCGCCCGCGCCGCCCTGCACGAACGCGATCTGCACCTCGCTCTTCGGGTCGCGCAGCAGGCGCAGGTTCTCGCGCGAGCCCGGCGTCGCCTGCAGCACCACCTCGATGCCGTGGCGCTTCAGTTCCTCCTGGTAGCGCTTGCCGAAGGCCTGGTAGGCGCCCTGGTCGGGGCCGGTGGCGAGCACCACGCGCTTCGGGGGCGTGGGCTTGAGCACGAAGTAGGCGCCGGCGAGCAGGACCAGCGCCAGCAGGAGGAACGGCCCCGCCGTGATGAAGAGCTCGCGGACCGAGATCAGTGTGTCGCGGATGACTCGGGGCATGGCGCCAGTGTAGCCTTGGGCAGGACGCGATGAAATTCATTATCCCCGAAAGCGAAATCGAGCTGAGCGCGGTGCGCTCGGCGGGCGCGGGCGGGCAGAACGTGAACAAGGTCTCGAGCGCGGTGCACCTGCGCTTCGATGTCGGGGCTTCGTCGCTCCCGGGCTGGCTGAAGGCGCGGCTGCTGCACAGGAACGATCAGCGCCTGACGCGCGAGGGCGTGCTGGTGCTCAAGGCGCAGCAGCACCGCAGCCAGGAGCTGAACCGCGCCGAGGCGATCGAGCGCCTGCAGCGGATCGTCGATGCCGCGGCGCGGGTGCCGAAGGAAAGGCGCGCGACCAAGCCGACGCTGGCGTCGGTGCGGCGGCGGCTGGAAGGAAAGCTCCGGCGGGGCCGGATCAAGGCCCTGCGCGGGAAGGTAACTGCCGAAAATTAGGCTCCCGCTTCCGCGGGAGCGACAGGTCTTGCGGCTTTAGCCGTCTTCGCCGGAACGCGCCGGGATGGCGATGCCGGCCGGGATGTCGTCGCGCGGCAGGCCGAGGTGCACGTCGCCCGTCTGCTGCGGCGGGGGCGTGCCCTTCTTCGGGCGGCCGGGACGGTAGAACACCTGGAAAGGCTTGAGCGGCGGCACCACCGGCGGGCGCTCCAGGTACCGGCAGTCCGATTCGGTGGGCATGCTGGCGGTGGCGCCGACGCGGCGGCCGCCGACGAACACGGTGTAGCGCAGCATGTGCGCGGAGCCGGCGATCGGCTGGGCGATGATTTCGTACTTGCCGATCATGAAGCGCCTGCGCGCCTGGCGGCCGGGATGCTCCCGCACGCCGTCTTGAACTTGCTCGCTCACCGTTGGGTTCCTCTGGGTTTCGTTGCCTTGGCCGGGCGGGCCGCTCCGGTCGCAGCGGCTTTCGCCTTGATGCCGAGCACCTCGTCGCACAACGCAACCACCCCGGATTCCTCAAGCCGCTCCGCGTTGGCGCGCAGCTGCTTGACCTCCGGTTTGCTCAACGTTTGGATTCGGTCCAGCGTCCAGTCCAAGGCTTCTTCCCGCACCCTCTCTTTATACCACCGAACGGTGGTGCAGGTCTATGTTTTTTTTGATTTATTTCGAAACGAATCCAGCTCCGGATAGTGCCGAAATATGCCCATCCGGTTGAAGGGAATCCGGCGCCGGGAAGCCAGGTAGGCGGCCAGCCGGCGGTGCTCCGCGACCCGCCCATGCAGGGAAATAGTGCAGGGGCAGCGCCTCTCGAGGCCGGCCATGGCGCGGGGGAAGGCGTAACGCAGTCCCGCAACCATCTGAAACAACGAAAGATCGGGGTAGGTGAGGGCCCGACCGAGCAGCCAGGGCCCGCCGGAGCGCCGTAATACCCCTTCAAAATAGTCCAGATATTTCGGCAGGCGGTGCGCGAGGAAGTCGGCTGCGCGGCGCCTCGACTCCCGCCGCTGCTCCTCGTAGTACAGGCCCGAGCCGATGGGATGGTGGGTGTCGTGGACCTCGACCAGCCAGTCCGCGATGGTCAGCTGGAGCTGGTGCGCCCAGAGGCGCCCGGCCTCGCCCCGGGGCGCAAGGCGCAGCCGCGGCCCGAGGTAGAGCAGGATGTTCGCGGTCTGCGAGATCACGCGCGTGCCCGCGACCAGGTAGGGCATGGCGAAGGGCGTGAATTTCCTTGGAAAGGAAGGCAGGCCGGAGCGACGCAAAACATCCACGTACTCGGCGCCGGCGTACTCCAGCGCGAGCCGGATGAACTCGCCGCGGCCCTGGATCTCCGGCCAGTAGTACAGGCGGTAGCGCATGGCGAACCGATTTATCATGATTCGCGCATGAGCACACCTGCCCCGCGGCCGTTCCGCCTGCAAGTCCCGGAGCCGCAGCTCGCCGACCTGAAGGAGCGCCTCGCGCGCACGCGCTGGCCCGACGAGCCTCCGCTGGAAGCCTGGTCGACGGGAACCAGCCTCGCGTATATGAAGGGCCTGGTCGAATACTGGCGCAGCGGCTTCGACTGGCGCGCCGCGGAAGCGCGACTGAACGCCTTCCCGCAATTCACCGCGCGCGTGAAGGGCATCGACCTGCACTTCATCCATGCGCCGGCAAAGCGAGCGGGCGCGATGCCGCTGCTCCTTTCGCATGGCTGGCCCGGCTCGGTGTTCGAGTTCCTGCGGCTGATTCCGCTCCTGCAGGAGGACTTCACCGTCATAGCGCCTTCGCTGCCGGGCTACGGGCTGTCCTTCGCGCCCGGGCAGGCGCGCTTCGGCACCGAGGACATGGCCGAGGCGTTCGCCGAACTGATGACGGGCGTGCTGGGCTACCAGCGCTACGGCTGCCAGGGCGGCGACTGGGGCGCTTCGATCAGTACCGTTCTCGGTCACCGATATCCGGACCGGGTGACGGGCATTCACTTGAATCTTTTGATCGTCCGCAGGGACCCGAGCCTTACGACAGACCCCGGGTATCTGAAGCAGCTAAACCATTTCCTGCGGGAGGAAACCGGCTACCAGGCGATCCAGGGAACGAAGCCCCAGACACTTGCCTACGGGCTCAGCGACTCGCCCGCGGGCCTCGCGGCCTGGATCGTCGAGAAATTCCGGACCTGGAGTGACTGCGGAGGCAACCCCGAGAACGCCATCCCGCGCGACGACATGCTCGCCAACATTTCGCTGTACTGGTTCACCGGCGCGATCGGCTCGTCCTTCTGGCCGTACTATGCGCGCCTGCACTCGGGCTGGCCGATTCCGGAAGGCGGCACCATCGGCGTGCCGATGGGCTACGCGCAGTTCCCGAAGGAAATCCTCATCCCGCCGCGCGCGCTCGCGGCAAAGACCTACACCGACATCCGCCGCTGGACGGTGATGCCGAAAGGCGGCCATTTCGCCGCGCTCGAGCAGCCGGAGGCGCTCGCGCGCGACGTGGGGGAGTTCTTCCGGGCGCTCGCCTAGGTCGGCAGCGAGACCCGGACGGTGGTGCCGCGGCCGGGGGCCGATTCCACGTCGAGCTCGCCGCCGTGGCATTCGGCGATCAGGCGCGCGCAGGCCACGTCCGCCTCGGGCGTGCCGTTTCCCTCCCCGAAGGGCCGAAACAGCCGCGCGCGCGCGTCCGCGTTCAGGGCGGGGCCGTTGTCGCGCACAAAGAATGCCGGCTGGCCCTTCCAGAGCTCCGCGCCGATCTTCACCCAGGGCATGGACTCGTCGAGGCAGGCGCGCGCGGCGCGCCCGGCCAGCCGCCGCAGCAGCGCGGCGACCATCTCGCGGTCGCCGAATGCGTGCATGCCGGGCTCGATCTCGAAACTGACGCGCACGTGCTCCGGAGCCTCGCGCGCCACGCGCGCCGCTTCCTGCGCCAGCGCGGTGAGGTCGAGCCGCTCGTTGCGCAGCGGCTGGGAGCCGTAGCGCGCCAGCTCCTCGAGCAGGTCGAGCAGTCCCGCCACCGATTCGCCGCCCGCGCGGCGCGCCGCGGGCAGGTCCTTCGCCAGCGCCGCGTGCAGCAGGGCGAGCTCGCGGCCGGCGCGGCCGATTTCTTCGCCGCGCGCGCTTTCGCTGGCGGCGATGCGGGCGTTGAGAGCCAGCAGCGCCGCGTGCGCGGTCTCGACCTGCGCCTGCGCCGCCTGCGCGAGCTCCATGGCCACGCGCCGCCGCTCGGACTCGGCGACCACGCGCGCGGCTTCGTGCTCGATGCGCCGGTGGTAGATGGCGCCGGTGACCAGCGTGCCGATGCAGGTGAGGATGACGCCGAGCAGGAAGGTCGCGTTCGAGCCCGTCGCGACGAACGCCGCCGCGCCGCCCAGTTCGCCGCTTGCCTCTCCCAGGACCATCAGCACCAGCACGGCCACGGTCAGCACGAGCTCGGCCGAGGCGGCGGCGACGCCGAAGAAGAGCGCCGTGTACAGCAGGCAGGGCAGGTAGATGAAGACCGCGGCGCTGTGGATCCCGTAGCCGGTCCAGATCGAGAAGGCGGTGGCCGCGGTCCAGAGCGAGGCGACCAGCATGGCGGCGGCGAGCTCGTTGCGCCCGAGCTTCGCCAGCCGGTGGCAGAGCAGCGAGACGCCGAGCGTGACCGCGGCGAAGACCATCGGTTGCCAGGGCAGCTCGCCGCGGGCCTGCAGGCCGATCACGGCGAGCAGTGGCAGGGCGAGGGCGGAAAGCAGGATGATCGAGCGGTAGACCAGCGTGTCTCCGCCCCACATGCTCAAGGGGGTCGCTGCGCGGGCGATGCCGCGTGGAAATGCCGACTGCCGCGTCTCCGACAATGCCGCCATTCGGCCTCAGGGGAGCGAGTGGCGGGCATCATACGGCGTTCGCGTGCGAAACTGGGACTTTCCGGCGCCCCCGAAGCGGCGTTCCGGACTCGAAGATAAACCCGGAGGCAGCATGGCCCACGAATGTTTTGAACTGTCAGAGGAAGGCGGCGTCGCGCACCTGAAGATGTCGCGGCCGGAGCGGCGCAACGCGATGACCGCGGCGTTCTGGAAGGAGCTGCCGGAGATCGTGCGCTCGCTGGACGTGCGCGCGCTCGTGCTGTCCTCCACCGGGCCCCATTTTTGCGCCGGATTGGATGTTTCGATGTTTGGTTCTGGTGAGCTGACCACGGAAAGCGTGGAAGGGAGAAAGAAATTCCGGGCCAAGCTGGAAGAGTTGCAGGCGAGCCTCAACGCGCTCGCCGACGCGCCCTTCCCGGTGATCGCGGCGGTGCAGGGCGGCTGCATCGGCGGCGGCGTGGACATGGCGACCGCCTGCTGCCTGCGCTACGCGACGAGGGACGCCTGGTTCGTGATCCACGAGATCAACATCGGCATGATGGCCGACGTCGGCACCTTCAACCGCATGCCCAAGCAGATTCCCGAGGCGGTGGTGCGCGAGCTGGGCTACACCGGCGACCGGCTCTCCGCCGAGCGCGCCGAGCGGCTGGGCTTCGTCAACGGCCTGTTCGACACGCACGAGCAGCTGGTCGCGGGCGCCCTGGAGGTCGCGCGGCGCATCGCCGCGAAGGCGCCGGTGGCGGTCGCCGCGACCAAGCGCATGATTTCCTACACGCGCGACCACTCGGTCGCCGAGAGCTTCGACTTCCTGAACGCGCTTCAGCCCGCGATCTTCGACATCGAGGAGATCAAACGATCACTGGCCAGGGGCGGGCGCTAGAACTTCAGCGCGCGCTGGATCGCCGGGCGCGCGGCCATCGCCTCGGCCCAGCGTGCGAGGTGCGGCATGCCCTCCACCGCGTCAGGCGCCGCGCCCTTCACGCGGGCGTAGCCGGCGTACAGCGAGAAATCGGCGATCGTCACCTCGTCGCCCGCGCAGTACTTGCGCGCAGCAAGCGTGTCGTCCCAGACCTTGAAGAGGGCGCGGACGCGGTCCTTGAACATCTGCGTGACCGGCGAGTTCGGCTCCTTGTTTTTGGCGCCGAAATAGGCGCCGAAGATGGGCGTCACGTCGGTCGAGGCGCTCATCAGCGCCTGCAGCATGGCCGCGCGCACGGCCGGGTCCTTCGGCAGGAACTTGCTCGACTTCTCCGCGGCGTAGATCAGGATCGCGGTGGACTGCGACATGGTCATCGGCTTGCCGCCCGGTCCGTCGCGGTCCACGATCACCGGGATCTGGCCGTTGGGATTCATCGCCAGGAACTGCGGCGTCTTGTTCTCGCCCTTGGCGAAGTCCACCGGGTGCAGCGTGTAGGCGAGCCCGCATTCCTCGAGCGCGATGCGGGCGCGCATGCCGTTGGAGGTCCCGGCGGCGTACAGGTCGATCATGGCTGGCGCTCCTTTCTCAGACGCGCTTGCAGTTGGTATAGGTGGCCGGCGGGTCGGTGAGCTCCATCGTCTCCTTGCCGAAGCCCAGCTCGACGCGGCCGAAGCCGTAGCGGCCCTCGGCCTTGCGGTCCAGGCGTATCTCGCGGTCGGGCGCGATCAGCCAGACCGCGTTCTGGTCGAGGGTGCGCACGTAGAGCGTGGCGCCGCCGTCGCAGCGGTACTCGGCGGCGTTGGCCGGCTTGCGGCTCAGTTCCGTGCCCTCGCCGCCGAAAGGCCAGAGCGTGGACGCGGTGCCGCCGCAGCCGGCGAGCGGCGCGGCAAGAGAGGCGGCGAGCAGCGCCGAAGCGAGCGCGCGCAAAGCGGTGGGGCCCGGCCTAGCCAGGGCGCTGGCGCCGGCCGTGGAACTTCTTGCGCTGGTCGTTCCGGCCGCCGCGGCGCTGGTCGTTGCGCTGGCCCTGGCCGCCGCCGCCCTGGCGGTGCTGCTGCGCGTTCGGGATAGGCGCGCCCTGGCGGTTGACCGACGCGAGCTTGATCTCGAGGTCGTTCAGCTCGTCCCATTCGGCGTCGGTGCGCTGCCGGTCGGGAATCGCCTGCAGTTCCTTCATGCGCGCGTGCGGGGAAACCTGCGGTGCGGCGGGGGGTGCGGGTTGTTGCGTCTCGTCCATGTGCGTATTGTCTCATCCCCGCCGATTTTTTCCAGAGGCCGACGCCGCGCCATGATCCAGCTTCACTACTACCCCGGCAATGCCAGCCTGATCCCGCACATCCTGCTCGAGGAGCTGGGCCTGCAGTTCGAGCTGCAGTACGTGGATCGCACCAGGTCGGCGCAGAAGTCGCCGGCCTACCTCAGGCTCAACCCCAACGGCCTCATCCCGGTGCTGGTGGACGGCGGGCTTGTGCTCTACGAGACCGCGGCGGTGTGCCTGCACCTCGCCGACAGCCGCCCGGCGTCAGGCCTCGTGCCGGCGGTGGGCGGCGCCGGGCGTGCGCACGCCTACAAGTGGCTCGCCTGGATGACCAACACGCTGCAGGCGGCGCTCATCCTCTACTTTTACCCCGAGCGCTGGATGAACGAGGGCAACGCCGCGGGAGCGGCGGAGCTGAAGAGCCATGCCGAGGCGAAGATCGGCGGCATGCTCGACCAGCTGGACGCGCAGCTCTCCGCGCACGGCGGGGACTGGTTCCTCGGCGAGCGCTACAGCCTGCTCGATCCCTACGCGCTCGTGCTCTGCCGCTGGACGCGCGGCTTCGCCCGCCCGGCGCGCAGCCTGCCGCACATCGGGCCCTACCTGCAGAGGATGCTGGCGCGGCCCGCGGTGCAGCGCGCGCTCGCGGCGGAGAAGCTGGCCGCGCCCTACGTCTAGGCTACTGCTTCGTACGCACCAGGACCGCTTCGATCTTCTCCAGCGGGATCGCCGCGTCGAAGAACTCGCGGCCGGTGAGCCCGCCGAGCACCACCAGCCTGGCGGTCGCCTCGCGCACCGTGCCGGTGAGCTCCTGTCCGCCGGTGGTGCGCACGGTGACGCGCTTGCCCTTCTGCGCGGCAAGCACCGACTGGACCGAATCGTTGGCGCCTACGGTCAGGTCCTGCGCGCAGACGGGCAGGGCGGCGCAAGAAGAGAGGGCGAGGGCGGCGAGCAGGCGGCGCATGGCGGGTCTCCAGGGGAATCGGTCGTGACTATTCTAGCTAGAATGAAAGCGGGAGGACGGCATGGCACCACCGAAGAGATCCGGCCTGAAGCGCGCGGCGCCGAAGAAGCGCGCGCGCAAGGCGAAGGCGGGCACGCGCGGCTTCGCGCCGCAGGACTGCGCCGTCGAATACGCGGATTTTGAAAGGAATTCGCGGGAGCTGGTCGCGAGGAACGGCGGGGCGGTGCTGGCCGCCTTCCGCGAGCCGCTCGGCGGCAACCCGCTGCTGCTCGCCATCCTGCCGATCGACAAGGTCGAGCCGACGCCCTTCCAGCGCGACGTCTCCGACATGCACCACAAGCGGCTCGCCGACGTCATCGACAAGACCGGCTACTTCCTCGACCCGATCATCGCCATCGCCGCCCCAGACAAAGGCTTCTGGACGCCCAACGGCGGCCACCGGCTCGCCGCGATGCGCCGCCTGGGCGCGAAGAGCCTCACCGCGCTGGTGGTGCCCAAGCGCGAGGTCGCCTGGCAGATCCTCGCCCTCAACACCGAAAAGGCGCACAACCTGCGCGACAAGTCGCTGGAGGTCATCCGCATCTACCGCGGCCTGATGGACGAGGACGCCTCGCGCAAGGAGGCGGGCTTCTCCTTCTACCTGGAAGAGGCCTCCTTCGTGACGATGGGCCTGTGCTACGAGAAGAACCCGCGCTTCAGCGGCGGCGCCTACAACTCGATTGTCCGGAGGTTGTCCGCCTTTTCTTCCGAAAGCCTTTCAAAATCACTGAAGGAAAGAGAAAAACACGCTCAACTGCTGCAAGACCTCGACGAAAAAGTCGCTGCGGTCGTGGCGAAGCTGAAGGCGAAAGGATTCGTCAGCCCCTATCTGAAGGCCTTCGTGGTCGCGCGCATCAACCCGCTGCGCTGGATCCAGGGCGAACCGCCGCCGCTCGCCGAGGTGCTGAAGACCATGGCCGAGCGCGCCGGCAAGTTCAACGTGGACAAGGTGAAGCAGGAAGACCTCGCCACCACGGGCGGTGCGCCGGACGACGCGGATTGAGCGCCGGCGCGTGGCTACCACCTATCCCATCCAGCGCTGGCAGGTCGGCGGCGTGCGCATTACGCGCGTCGTGGAGGCCGAGGGCCCTACGCCGGGCAGTTTCCTCTACGCCGACGCCACGCCCGAGAAGCTCCTGCAGCACGCCTGGCTGCGGCCGCACTTCCTCACCGCCGAGGGCATGCTCCTGTCCTCGATCCACGCCTTCATCGTCGAGTCGCAGGGGCAGGTGATCGTGGTGGACACCTGCATCGGCAACGACAAGCCGCGCGAGGTGAAGAACTGGAACATGCGCAAGGGCCGCTTCCTCGAGGACCTCGCCGAGTCGGGCTTCGCGCGCGAGCGCGTGACCACGGTGCTGTGCACGCACCTGCACGTGGATCATGTCGGCTGGAACACGATGCTCGTGGGCGGCCGCTGGGTGCCGACCTTCCCGAAGGCGCGCTACCTCATCGGCCGCCGCGAATGGGAATACTGGAGCCAGGCGAAGGACGCGCACGACAAGGCCATCCAGGACGATTCCGTCCGCCCGATCGTCGAGGCGGGCCTCGCCGACCTCGTCGCGCCGGACCACCGCATCACCGGCGAAGTGTTCCTCGAGCCCACGCCCGGCCACACGCCCGGGCACGTGTCGGTGCGCATTTCCTCTCAGGGCAGCGACGCGGTGATCACGGGCGACCTCATGCACCACCCGGTACAGTGCGGAGAGCCCGACATGGCGAACCGATTCGACGTCGACCCCGAGGCCGCGCGCGCCACGCGCCGCGCTTTCCTGGAGAAATATCAGGGCGGTGGAGTATTGGTGCTCGGAACCCACTTCGCCACACCTACCGCGGGGTACATTCGCCGCGAGGCACGCGCTTTCCGCTTTCGCGTCCCGAATTGATCGCGCCGTCCAATTCGTAATTCCGGCTGTCCGGCGGCCATTCCGCCATTCAAGCCAAGTGTCTATCGTTCCCCCGGGGATCATTCAAAAGGGGGGACTTCATGGCTCGATTTTCGATTTTGTGTGTTGTCGCGATGCTGATCTCCGGCTGTAACGGAGGCGCAGTCGTGCGCGATCTGGACAAGACGCCGGATAGCGGAGTGAAGGGCGGAAAGACGTTTCTGGTGTTGCTCAATGCGCCACCGGCTGAGGTCGCGCCAGCCGACCTCGGCGCCAACGACCTCAAGCTCGACGACGACCTTGACCGTGCAGCTGCGGCGTGTGTTGGCAAGGCACGGCCGGACATCAGGCCGATGGCGGGCTTGGCAATCCCGGTCATTTCGGCGGTCGGCAAGTTGATCTTCGATCTCTTCATGGACCAGCAGATACGCAAATTGGATGCCGAAAAGAAAGCGGCCCAGGCGACCTATGGCGATCGTGCGATTACCACGACTGACGGATTGAGGGCGGCGAAGTGCCTGCTGCTCGTGCGTTTCATTGAGAACAAGGCTAAGAACAACGAAAGGTCCATCGTCTTCGGCGCGGTGCTTAGGCTGCAGGCGCGTGGAACCACCGCGTTCACGATGGAGCCCGTCTACGCGAGAGTGGTCAAGGCCGCGGCGAAAACGAAGGAGGGCGACGCTGAAAATGCCGCGCACATTGCCGTGTCATTCGGCGTCAGCGTCAAGGCGATCGCGAGACAGCGGCAGCCGCAGCCGTCGCTGGCACTGGTGGGCCAGGGAGGAGTGTCGATCCCGGGCAAGGTGGACATCGGAGCAAAGGCGAAACCCTATGCCTGTGACGGGCGCTGCGCTTCGACTGATTTGGTCGCGTATCCGCTGGGCAAAGCTGATCCGGTCTCAATAGAGTTGGCGGTCACGGAAACCGGAGACCTCGGTATCGATTTTGACCGGAGGGCCGCTGAGCTCAAGGCGATCAAGGAGGCCATCGGCCCCGTCCTCAAGGACTTCCTGAAAGGCGCGCTCGAGGACGACTAGCCGCGTCCGGCCTTCTTCTTCAGCCACTCCGCGGCGAACTGGGCGACGAGGTCGAAGCCGACCTGCGGCTTCGCGCCGCCGCGCAGGTCGTCGGCCATCCCTGCCGCATCGCGGTGGCCGGCCTTCGCGGCGCGCTCGAACCATT
>JAYRND010000196.1:0-3563 GCA_041904885.1 Burkholderiales bacterium | reverse complement strand
TCCCACTTCTCCTGGTGCGACATGGCGATCTCGCGCGCGTGGCGCAGGAAGCTGCTCGGCGCGCCGATCATCTTTTCGGCCGCGAGGATGGTGTCGCGCCCGAGCACCGTGTGGGTCTTCATGATCTCGAATTCCTCGGGCGTCAGCTTGCCGGGCTTGAGCAGGATCGAGTCCGGGATGCCGACCTTGCCGATGTCGTGCAGCGGCGCGGACTTGAACAGCGACGTGATCGTCTCGTCGTCGAACTCCGAGCGGTAGCGGGGCAGGGCCTGCAGCTTCTCGGCGAGCGCGCGCACATAGTGCTGCGTGCGGCGGATGTGGTTGCCGGTGGCGTTGTCGCGCGTCTCGGCGAGCGAGGCCATCGCCATGATGGTCACGTCCTGGATGATCTGCACCTGCTCGGTGCGGCGCGCCACCTCGGAGAGCAGGTAGCGGTTGTTGTCCTTGAGGAAATCCGCGGCCGCCTTGAGCGACAGGTGGTTCTTCACCCGCGCGAGCAGGATCGGCTGCGACACGGGCTTGGTGATGTAATCCACCGCGCCCGAGTCGAAGCCGGCCTTCTCGTCCTTGACGTCGTCGAGCGCGGTGAGAAAGATGACCGGGACGTCGCGCGTCTCGGGGCGCGACTTCAGCTCGCGGCAGGTTTCGAAGCCGCTCATGCCGGGCATCATCACGTCGAGCAGGATGAGCGCCGGCGGCTCGGCGAGCGCCAGGTCCAGCGCCTGCTTGCCGCTGGACGCCGTCCGCGTCCGGTACTGCCCCCGGAGCATCCGCTCCACGATCGCGAGCATTTCCGGCGTGTCGTCGACGATCAGGATCGAAGGCTGGTCGGACATCCTGTGGTTCCCGTCCGCAGTATTACCACCTGCCGGGGCGCCCTGCCAGCGCCAAGACAATCAGATAAATGTGGAAAGTATTCCATGTTCGGCAAGGCTCGCCTCGATCTGCGCGGCGTGATCGCGACCGCGGGTCTCCAGGACGAACTCTACGTCCGGCGACTTGACCGACGCGGTCCCGAACAGGCGCTGGTGCTGCACTTCGACGATGTTGCCGCCCGCCTCCCCGATCATGGCGGCCACCTTGGCGAGGCTGCCCGCGGTATCGGGCAGCGTCACGCGCAGGCGCACGAGGCGGCCGTCGCGCGCGAGGCCGCGCATCAGCACCGAGGCCAGCGTGCGCACGTCGATGTTGCCGCCGCAGACGGGCAGGCCCACGCGCCTGCCGGCAAAGCGCGTCGGGTGCTCGAGCAGCGCCGCCAGCGCGGCCGCGCCCGCGCCCTCGGCCACGGTTTTCTCGATTTCGATGAGCGAAACGATCGCGCTTTCGATCGTTTCCTCCTCCGCCAGCAGCACCTCGATTGAAAGAGTTTGCAAAATCTGCAGCGGCAGCTCGCCCACGTCCCGCACCGCTAGGCCCTCGGCGATGGTGTCGCCCCCGACCGACACCGGCAGGCCGCGCAGCCGCTGGTGCATGGCCGCGTAGCGCTTCGACTCCACGCCGAGGACCTCGATCCCCGGCTTGAGCGCGCGCGCCGCCGTCGCCATGCCGGCGATCAGCCCGCCGCCGCCGATCGGCACCACCAGCGCTTCCAGCTCCGGCGCCTGCTCGAGCATCTCGAGCGCGACCGTGCCCTGGCCGGCGACCACCGCCGGGTCATCGTAGGGATGGATGAACACCAGGCCCTCGCGCGCCTCCAGCTCGTGCGCGTGGCGCGCGGCCTCGGCGAGCGTGTCGCCCTCGACCACCACTTCGGCGCCCAGCACCTGCGCATTGTGCAGCTTCGTGTTCGGCGTGCCGCGCGGCATCACGATCACCGCGCGCGCTCCCAGCCGCGCCGCGTGGTAGGCGACGCCCTGCGCGTGGTTGCCGGCGCTCATCGCGATCACGCCGCGGCGAAGGGAAGCTGCGTCCAGCGACAGCAGCTTGTTGAGCGCGCCGCGCTCCTTGAACGAGGCGGTGAACTGCAGGTTCTCGAACTTCAGCCACACCTCGGCGCCGGTGAGGCGCGAGAGCGTGCGGCTGTGCAGGCAGGGCGTGCGCGCCACCGCGCCGGAGATGCGCGCCGCCGCGGCGCGGATGTCGGCAAGGGTCACGCTCATGCCTATAATTGTTTCATGAAGCGTTTCCTCGTGGCCCTGCTCCTGTGCGCGATGTACGTCACGGCCGGCGCGCAGGCCCAATACCCGGATCGTGCGATCAAGCTGATCGTCCCTTTCACGCCCGGAACGGGGATCGACATCCTCGCGCGGGTCTTCGCGCAGAAGCTCCAGGAAAGGCTGAAGGCTCCCGTCGTCGTCGAAAACCGCCCCGGGGCGAGCGGCAACATCGGCACCGAGGCCGTGGCGAAGGCGCCTGCCGACGGCTACACGCTCCTGATGACGGCCACCACGCTCGTGCAGAGCGCGGCGCTGTACCCGATCGTGCCCTACGACCCGAAGGCGATGACGCCGATCGGCATCGCCGCCATCGGCAATCTCTCGCTGGTCGCGCACCCCTCGGTGCCCGCGCGGAACGTCGCGGAGCTCGTCGCGCTGGCGAAGGCGCGGCCGGGCAAGCTCAATTACGCCTCGCCCGGCAACGCCACGCCGCACCACCTCGCGATGGAGCTGCTCAAGCTGCAGTTCGGCCTGCAGCTCGTGCACGTGCCGTACAAGGGCACGGCCGGCGCGGTCAACGACCTGCTGAGCGGGCAGATCCAGCTCATGTTCCTGCCGGTGCACGTCGCTCTCCCGCAGGTGCAGGCGGGCAAGCTCAACATGCTCGCTTCGGGAGGCGCGCAGCGCGCGCCGGCGACCCCGGACGTGCCCTCGCTCGCGGAAGCGGGCGTGAAGGACATCGACGTGGACATCTGGTACGCGCTGCTCGGGCCCGCAGGCCTGCCGCGCGCGGTGGTGGCGCTGCTCAACGCGGAGCTCGCGGCGATCCTGCGCGAGCCGGACGTGCGCGCCGGGCTCCTCAAGCAGGGCCTCAACCCGATCACCGGCTCGCCGGCGGAGCTGGCGAAGCTGATCGAGTCCGATCTCGAGCGCTGGGGCCGCGTCGTGCGCGAGGCGAAGATTTCGGCGGATTGAGGGCATGCGGCCGGTCCTCGTCATCGGCGGCGGCATCGGCGGGCTGACGCTCGCGCTGTCGCTGCACCAGGCCGGCATCGCCTGCCGCGTATTCGAGGCGGCGCCGGAAATCCAGCCGTTGGGAGTAGGAATCAACCTGCTGCCGCACGGCATGCGCGAGCTCACCGAGCTGGGCCTCGGGCCCGCGCTCGAGCGCGTCGCCGTCGCCACCGCCGAGGGTTGCTTCTACAACCGCTTCGGCCAGCTCATCTACCGCGAGCCGCGCGGCCGGCATGCGGGCTACGAGTGGCCGCAGCTCTCGATCCATCGCGCCGACCTGCACGAGGTCCTGCTGGCGACGGTCCGGGAGCGGCTGGGAGACGACGCCGTTGCCTTGAACATGAAATGCCTTTCCCTCGTGGAAGGGCGTGAAAGCGTTACCGCGAAATTCTCCAATGGCACTGCGGTCGACGGCAGCTGCGCGGTCGGCTGCGACGGCATCCACTCGATCGT
>JAYRND010000195.1:0-1937 GCA_041904885.1 Burkholderiales bacterium | reverse complement strand
TGCAGGCGCGCGCCTGGCACGCGGGCGCATCGCGCTGGCGCGGCCGCGAGCGCTGCAACGACTTCTCGGTCGGGATCGAGCTGGAAGGCACGGACGAAGGCAGATTCGAGAGCGCTCAGTACACCCGGCTCGCGGGATTGCTCGGGCTCCTGATCCTGTACCTGCCCATTCGCGCGGTCGCCGGGCACAGTGACGTGGCTCCCGGTCGCAAGGCCGACCCGGGCACGCGCTTCGACTGGCCGCGCCTGCTCGCCGCGCTCGGCCGTTTCCGCTAACTCCCACTACTAGACCTAGTAGGCGCACGGCCTTCGGGCACCGTATATTGCGGTGCGCAATGGCTTCGCCATCGTCCGGTCACTTGCAAAATGCGGACGCGGTGTGTACAGTCCCCCACAACAAATAGTTGCTAATCAATCGTTCAGCACTAGATATTGTGGTTCTGCGCTAGGACGGATCGGGGCTGTCATTCCCCGGCGCAGGGCGGGCGGTGCGGCGGACAGGGGAGACGGGAGATGCAGATCGCGCAGCAGGGCACGGCAGCCACCACGGCCATCGGAGCGGACATCGCCGAGCCCGGCAGCAGTAGCGCGCAGCGCCCCGCGTACGCCGACTACAAGATCATCCGCCGCAATGGCGCGGTGGTGGGCTTCGAGCCGGCGAAGATCTCGGTGGCGATGACCAAGGCCTACCTGGCGGTCGGCGGCAGTCAGGGCGCGGCCTCCGCCCGGGTGCGCGAACTGGTGGCCGAGCTGACCGGGAGCGTAGTGCAGGCGCTCCTGCGCCGGCAGCCGCAGGGCGGCACCTTCCACATCGAGGACATCCAGGACCAGGTCGAGCTCGCGCTGATGCGCGCCGGCCAGCACGACGTGGCGCGCTCCTACGTGCTGTACCGCGAGGAGCGCGCGCGCGTCCGCGCCGAGCAGCGGGCGCAGGAGAAAGCGGCCCGGGAGGCGCAGGCCGCCGGCCCGCAGCTGCACGTGGTGGAGAACGGGCAGCGCCGGCCGCTCGACCTGAACGCGCTCGACGCGCTGCTCGCCTCGGCCTGCGAGGGCCTGGAGCCCGGCGCCCGGCCCGCCGCGATCCGCGAGAGCATCCTGCGCGACCTCTACGACGGCGTGCCGATGGACGAGGTGCGCAAGTCGGCGATCCTCGCCGCGCGCGCGCTGATCGAGAAGGACCCCGCCTACGGCTACGCCACGGCGCGGCTGCTGCTGCACACCATCCGCCTCGAGATCCTCGGCGAGGAGGTCTCTCAGGCGCAGATGGCGACGCGCTACGCGAGCTATTTCCCGCAGTACATCGCGCGGGGCGTGGCCGCGGAGCTACTCGACCCGGAGCTGGCGCGCTTCAACCTGGCGCGCCTTGGTCGCGCCCTGCGCGCCGACCGCGACCTGCAGTTCGGCTACCTCGGCCTGCAGACGCTCTACGACCGCTATTTCCTGCACGAGCGCGGCCAGCGCATCGAGCTGCCGCAGGCCTTCTTCATGCGCGTGGCGATGGGCCTGGCGCTGAACGAGAGCGACCGCGAAGCGCGCGCGATCGAGTTTTACAACGTGCTCTCCACGTTCGACTTCATGAGCTCGACGCCGACGCTGTTCAATTCGGGCACCCTGCGCTCGCAGCTCTCGTCCTGCTACCTGACCACGGTCGCCGACGACCTCACCGGCATCTACGACGCCATCAAGGAGAACGCGCTGCTCGCCAAGTACGCGGGCGGCCTCGGCAACGACTGGACGCCGGTGCGGGCGCTGGGCTCGCACATCAAGGGCACCAACGGCAAGAGCCAGGGCGTGGTGCCCTTCCTGAAGGTGGTCAACGACACCGCGGTGGCCGTCAACCAGGGCGGCAAGCGCAAGGGCGCGGTCTGCGCCTACCTGGAAAGCTGGCACCTGGACATCGAGGAGTTCCTCGAGCTGCGCAAGAACACCGGTGACGAC
>JAYRND010000194.1:0-8942 GCA_041904885.1 Burkholderiales bacterium | reverse complement strand
TTCCTGCGCCAGGAGTTCTCGCGCAACCCGCTGCGCAAGCTCTCGGCGCTGATCGCGCTGCCGGTGCTGCGCGCGCTGCGCGCGCGCATGGACCCGCGCAACTACAACGGCGCGGGCCTGCTCGGGCTGAAGGGCATCGTCATCAAGAGCCACGGCTCGGCGGACCGGCACGCGTTCGTGCAGGCGCTGCGGCGCGCCGTCGAGGTCGTGCGCAACGACCTGGTACGCCACATCTCCGAAAGCATCCCGCGGGCGCAGCCATGATCTATTCGCGCATCGTCGGCACCGGCGCCTTCCTGCCGCCCACCGTCGTCACCAACGACGAGCTGGCGAAGCGCATGGACACGACCGACGCCTGGATCCAGGAGCGCACGGGGATCCGCCAGCGGCACGTGGCCGACAAGTCGCAGTCCTCCAGCGACCTCGCGCTGGAAGCGAGCCGGCGCGCGCTCGAGGCCGCCGGCATGAGCGCCGGGCAGGTGGACCTGATCGTGGTCGCGACCTCGACCCCCGACTACATTTTTCCGAGCACGGCCTGCCTGGTGCAGGCGAAGCTCGGCGTGAAGGGCAGCGCGGCCTTCGACGTGCAGGCGGTGTGCAGCGGGTTTGTCTATGCGCTCGCGACTGCCGATAGTTTCATCAGGAACGGGGTGTACAAGAATGCACTGGTCGTCGGCGCAGAGGTGTTCTCGCGCATCCTCGACTGGAACGACCGCGCCACCTGCGTGCTGTTCGGGGACGGCGCGGGGGCAGTCGTGCTGAGCGCGGCGCAGGCACCGGGTGTACACGCTTCGGTCCTGCACGCCGACGGCAGCTTGGCCGGCATCCTCTCGGTGCCGGGCAACGTCTGCGGTGGCACGATTGTCGGCTCCCCGTTCCTGCAGATGCAGGGCAGCCAGGTGTTCAAGGTCGCGGTCAAGGTGCTGGACGAGGCCGCGCGCGAGGTGAGCGCCGCCGCCGGCGTGCCGCTCGAGCAGGTGGACTGGCTCATCCCGCACCAGGCCAACGTGCGCATCCTGGAGGCGACGGCCAAGCGCCTGGGCCTGCCGCGCGAGCGCCTGGTGGTGACGGTGGACCGGCACGCGAATACTTCGGCTGCCTCGGTGCCGCTGGCGCTCGACGAATATGTACGCGCGGGCCGCATCAAGGCCGGCCACAAGGTCATGTTGCAGGGCGTGGGCGGAGGCTTCACCTGGGGCGCCTCCCTGGTCACGATGTGAGGAGCGTGAAATGAAGCTCGCGATGGTCTTTCCCGGGCAGGGATCGCAATCGGTCGGCATGCTGAAGGCGTATGCGGGGCTGCCTGAAGTGGATGCCGTGCGCGCCGAGGCGCAGGCGGCGCTGGGCGCGGACTTCGTGAAGCTGCTCGACGAAGGCCCGGCCGAGCAGCTCAACCTTACCGTGAACACGCAGCCGGCGATGGTGACGGCGGCCATCGCCGCGTACCGCGCCTGGCGCGCGCTCGGCGGGCCGGCGCCGGCGATCGTGGCGGGCCACAGCCTGGGCGAGTATTCCGCGCTGGTGGCCGCCGGCGCCCTGACATTCGGCGCGGCGCTGCCGCTGGTGCGGTTCCGCGCGCAGTCGATGCAGGAAGCCGTGCCCGAAGGCCAGGGCGCCATGGCGGCGATCCTGGGACTCGAGGACGACGCGGCGCGTGCCGCCTGCGCGGAGGCTGCGCAGGGCGAGGCTGTCGAGGCGGTGAACTTCAACGCGCCCGGGCAGGTCGTCATCGCCGGCCACAAGGCTGCGGTGGCGCGCGCCATCGAAGCCTGCAAGGCGCGCGGCGCGAAGCGCGCGATGCCGCTGCCGGTGAGCGCGCCGTTCCACTCAAGGCTGATGCAGCCGGCAGCAATGAAGTTGGGGGGGTATTTGAACGGGATTCAGATTTCTTCTCCCGGGATCCCCGTATTGAACAACGTCGACGTGAGGCAAGAGCAAGACCCGGTCAAGATCAAGGACGCGCTCGTGCGCCAGGCGGCGTCGCCGGTGCGCTGGGTGGAGACGATCCGCCACATGGCGGAGCAGGGGGTGACGCACGTCGTCGAATGCGGCCCCGGCAAGGTGCTCGCGGGGCTGGTGAAGCGGATCGACGCGCGCGCGCAGGGCATCGCCGCCGCGGACCGCGCCTCGCTCGAGCAGGCGCTCGCCGCCGTGAAAGGAGGCTAGCCATGCTGGAAGGCAAGGTCGCGCTGGTCACCGGCGCCTCGCGCGGCATCGGCCGCGCGATCGCGCTCGAGCTGGCGAAGCGGGGCGCGAAGGTCGTCGGCACGGCAACCGGCGAGGCGGGTGTGAAAGCGATCGCGGAGGCGGGAATCATCGGCAAAGTGATGAACGTGCGCGACGCCGCGCAGACCGACGCCGCGCTCGCCGAGATCGAGAAGGAGGCCGGAGCGATCGCGATCCTCGTCAACAACGCCGGCGTCACGCGCGACAACCTCGCGCTGCGCATGAAGGACTCGGACTGGGACGAGGTGCTGGAGACCAACCTCAAATCGGTGTTCCGCCTCTCGCGGGCGGTGATGCGCGGCATGATGAAGGCGCGCTGGGGAAGGATCATCAACATCACGTCGGTGGTCGGCGCCTCCGGCAATCCGGGGCAGGCCAACTACGCGGCCGCCAAGGCCGGCATCGTCGGGCTGTCGAAGTCGCTCGCGCGCGAACTCGGCAGCCGCAACATCACGGTGAACTGCGTCGCGCCGGGCTTCATCGACACCGACATGACGCGGGCGCTGCCGGACGCGCAGAAGGACGCGCTGCTCGGGCAGATTCCGCTCGGCCGGCTCGGCCAGCCCGAGGACATCGCGGCGGCGGTCGCCTATCTCGCCTCGCCGGCGGCGGGCTACGTCACCGGCGCGGTGCTGCACGTCAACGGCGGCATGTACATGTCTTGATTCCGGTAAAATAGCGGCCACGATCAGGGAAGGAGTACGCATGGAAAACATCGAACAGCGGGTCAAGAAGATCATCGCGGAGCAGCTCGGCGTCAGCGAGGCGGAAATCAAGCCGGAGTCCTCGTTCGTCGACGACCTGGGCGCGGACTCGCTCGACACGGTTGAGCTGGTGATGGCGCTCGAGGAGGAGTTCGAGACCGAGATCCCGGACGAGGAGGCCGAGAAGATCACCACGGTGCAGCTCGCCATCGATTACGTGAAGTCGCACGCCAAGGCCTGAGCGGGCGCGCTCCCGCACCGCACCGTGCAACGCCGCAGAGTAGTGGTCACCGGGCTGGGAATCATCAGCCCGGTGGGAAACACCGTCGCCGAGGCCTGGGACAGCACGCTCGCGGGCAGAAGCGGCATCACCCGGGTCACCCGCTTCGACGCGTCCCGGCTCAGCTGCCAGATCGCCGGCGAAGTGAAGGAATTCGATCCGACCAAATACCTCTCGCCGAAGGAAGCGCGGCGCATGGACCGCTTCATCCACTTCGGCATCGCGGCGGGGATGCAGGCCTGGAAGGATTCGGGCAACCAGATCGCGCCGGAAGCCGCCGAGCGTTTCGGCGTCAACTTCGGCTCGGGCATCGGCGGCCTGCCGCTGATCGAGGAAACCTACGACGAGCTGAAGAAGAGCGGGCCGCGCCGGATCTCGCCGTTCTTCATTCCCGGGACGATCATCAACATGATCGCCGGCAACCTTTCGATCATGCTCGGCGCCAAAGGCCCCAACCTGGCCATCGTCACCGCGTGCACGACGTCCACGCACTGCATCGGCGAGGCGGGCAAGCTGATCCGCCACGGCGAGGCCGACGTGATGATCGCGGGCGGCTCGGAAGCCGCGGTGACGGAGCTGACGATGGGCGGATTCGCCTCCGCGCGCGCGCTGTCCACGCGCAACGACGACCCCGTCGGGGCCAGCCGCCCCTGGGACAAGGACCGCGACGGATTCGTGATGGGCGAGGGCGCGGGTGCGGTGGTGCTGGAAGAATACGAGCATGCAAAGCGCCGCGGCGCGCGGATCTATTGCGAGCTGGCGGGCTACGGCGTGTCTGCCGACGCCTTCCACATCACGGCGCCCGCCGAGGACGGCGACGGCGCCTTCCGCTGCATGAGGAATTCGCTGCGCGACGCGGGCATGAACGCCGACGAGGTCGACTACGTCAACGCGCACGGGACCTCCACGCCGCTGGGCGACATCGCGGAGACCATGGCGGTGAAGCGTGTGTTTGGCGAGCATGCGCGAAAGATCGTGGTGAATTCCACCAAGTCGATGACCGGCCACCTGCTCGGCGCCGCCGGCGCGGTGGAGGCGGTGTTCAGCATCCTCGCGCTGCGCGACCAGGTCTCGCCGCCGACCATCAACCTGCAGTCGCCGGATCCGCAGTGCGACCTGGATTACGTGCCGAATTCGGCGCGCAAGATGCCGATCCGCTCTGCGATGTCGAATTCCTTCGGATTCGGCGGCACCAACGGCACGCTGGTTTTCCGGCAGGTTTGAGCGCCGCCGCGCCGACCGCGTCGCGCCCGCTCCGGCTCGAGTTGGTTCCTTCCCGCGCGCTGGCGGCGGCGATCGCCTCGGTGCATCTCGCCGCAGCGGGCAGCCTGCTGACAGTTTTGACAGGTTGGACCGGGCCCGTGCTGGCCGCCCTGGTTCTCGCGCTGGGCGGGGTCGCGGCCCGGGACCGTGCGCTGCTGCGTGCGCCCGGATCGCCCAGGAGCATCGAGATCCTTTCCGACGGTAGCGCAAAGTGCCTGTTTGCAAATGGAGAATCGGCGGTCCTGGACCGCGACGGGCTGGGGGTCGTGACCCGGTTCTGGGTCGCGGTGCGCCTGCAGGCGCGCCGGCGACGGTCGCTGTTCCTCTCCACGGGGATGCTCGCGCCCGAGGACTTCCGATTGCTGCGCTTGTGGGCGCTCTGGGGGCGTCTGCCGGGCCCCAGGCAGGCGCGAATTGCGCTGGAGCAACTGTAGTGCGCGCGCAACGAACTATTTCCAAAGGCGGCTGTCTGTGGCACATAGGCATCGCCGGCGCGGGCGGCAGCGGCCATGTCTGAGCGCGATATTGACCAGCAGCTGGTCGAGCGCGCGCAGCGCGGCGACAAGCGCGCCTTCGGGCTGCTGGTGGAGAAATACCATCGCAAGCTCGCGAGGCTGGTGTCTCGGCTGGTCCGTGACCCGGGCGAGGTCGAGGATGTGACGCAGGAAGCGTTCGTGAAGGCGTATCGGGCGCTGCCTTCGTTCCGCGGCGAAAGCGCGTTTTACACGTGGCTGTACCGGATTGGAGTGAACACCGCCAAGAACTACCTGGTGGCGGCGGGAAGAAGGGCGCCGACCTCGACCGAAGTCGAGGCGGGAGAGGCGGAGAGCATTGAAGGCGGCGACCTGCTGCGCGACATCAACACGCCGGAAAGCGTGCTGCTGTCCAAGGAGATCGCCGCCACTGTGAATGGCGCGATCGAAGCTTTGCCGGAGGAACTGCGCAGCGCGATCCAGCTGCGCGAGCTAGAGGGCATGAGCTACGAGGAAATCGCGAAGTTGATGGACTGCCCGGTGGGCACGGTGCGTTCCCGGATCTTCCGGGCGCGCGAGGCGATCGCGGAGCGCCTGAAGCCGCTGCTGGACTCGGCGAAGGACAAGAGGTGGTGATGAAATCGAAGATCTCGGCGCTCATCGACGGCGAGCTTCCGGACGAGGAAGCGGGCAGGGCGCTGGACGCGCTGCGCGGCGACGAGGCGGCCCGGGACGGCTGGCGGCGCTATCACCTGATCGGCGACCTGATGCGCGACGCGCACATGCTCTCCGACGGCTTCTCCGCGCGCGTCGCCGAGAAGATCGAGCAGGAACCCACCGTGCTCTCCCCCGCGCCGAAGGTGATGCCGGCGGCGCGCACGCCGGCGTGGAAGTTCGCGCTGGCCGCGGGACTCGCGGTTGCGTTCGTGGGCGGCACGACGTTCCTGATGCAGCAGCAGGGCGCGGAAGCGCCGGTCCAGGTCGCCCAGAAGGCGCCGCCGAAAGAGGCGGCGCGGGTCGCGCCGCCGGACAAGGCGGACGACTACCTGCTCGCGCACCAGGGCTACTCGCCGCGCAACAGCCTCCAGGGAGTTGCGCCGTACGTTCGCACGGTGTCGGGCGAGGCGCGCGGGCCGGGCCGATGATGCGCGGCCTGGGCCTTGCGCTGGCGGTCTGCAGCGGCATTTGCGCGGCGCAGCCGCAGCCCGAGCCTGCGGCCGATCCGCTGACGCTGCTGCGCCGGGTCTACCAGGCGACCGAGAAGCTTTCCTATACCGGCACCTTCGTCTACCAGCAGGGCGACCGCACCGAGACCTCGCGGATCACGCGCATCAGCGGCCCGGGGGAAGGCATCGAGCGGGTCGAGGTGCTGGACGGCGTGCGGCGCGAGATCGTGCGCACGCGCGACACGGTGCGCTGCTACCTGCCCGAGAGCCGCACCGTCAAAGTGGAGAGGCGCGTCGACCAGCGCGCGTTCCCGGGCTTGCTTCCCGAGCACGTGTCCGAGCTTGCGCGCCACTACACCATCACGCGGGGAGAGCCCGCCCGCATCGCCGGCTACGACTGCGAGGCCGTGGTGCTGACCCCGAAGGACGACCTGCGCTACGGCTACAAGCTCTGGGCCGACACCGGCAGCGGCATGCTGCTCAAGGCCCGCACCTTCGACGGCCGCGGCGAGACCGTGGAGCAATTCACCTTCGTCCAATTCTCGATCGGCGGCGTATCGCGCGAGCGAGCGCGCCCCCGCCACGCGGTGCAGAAGTGGCGGGTCGACGAGACCGCGGTCGTTCCGGCGAACCTCACCAGCGCGGGCTGGTCGGTGCAGGCCGACCTGCCGGGTTTTCGCAAGATTGCCGAGGTCACGCGCCAGCTCGGGGAGGCGCGCTCGGTGGGGCAGGTGGTCTATTCGGACGGCATGGCGGCGGTATCGGTGTTCATCGAGCCGATGGCCGGCCGCGACGACAGCGTGCGGCCGGGCCCGTCGAGCCTGGGCGCATTCCAGATCTACACTCGCGCGGTGGCGAACCATGTCGTGACGGTGGTCGGCGACGCGCCCGCCGCCAGCGTGCAGCGGATTGCCAGCCGGGTCGAATACCGGCGTCCACAATGACAATGAACGAGCGGAGGCAGCAGCAATGAACCGGATTCGATTTTTCCTCGCCGCACTGGCGCTGGGCTTTGCCGCGCAGGCCGGCGCGCAGGGGCGGGACCTGCCCGATTTCACGCGCCTGGTCGAGGAGCAGGGCCCGGCGGTGGTCAACATCAGCACCACGCAGGCCGCCCGTCGGCAGGTGACGATCCCGCAGATCCCGGGCCTGGAAAGCGAGGAAGGCCAGGAATTCTTCCGGCGCTTCATCCCGCGCCAGCAGCCCAATCCCCAAGGTCCGCGGCAGGAGAGCCGCTCGCTCGGCTCCGGCTTCATCATCAGCAAGGACGGCTACATCCTGACCAACGACCACGTGGTCGACGGTGCCGACGAAATCACCGTCAAGCTCACCGACAAGCGCGAATTCAAGGCCAAGCTGGTCGGCAGCGACAAGCGCACCGACATCGCCCTGCTCAAGATCGAGCCGGCGGGCGCGCTGCCGGCGGTGAAGATGGGCGACCCCGCCAAGCTCAAGGTGGGCGAATGGGTGGTGGCGATCGGCTCGCCGTTCGGCTTCGAGAACACGGTGACCGCGGGAATCGTGTCGGGCAAGGGGCGCACCATGCAGGACGCCAACCTCGTGCCCTTCATCCAGACCGACGTGGCGATCAACGTCGGCAACTCGGGCGGCCCGCTGTTCAACATGCGCGGCGAGGTCGTGGGAATCAACTCGCGCCTGTTCAGCCCCACCGGCACCTACCTCGGCATCGCCTTCGCGATCCCGATCGACGTGGCGCTCGACGTGCAGACGCAGCTGCAGGCGAAGGGACGGGTCTCGCGCGGCAGGATCGGCGTCGCCATCCAGGAAGTGACCAAGGACCTGGCGACCTCGTTCGGTCTCGACAAGCCGCGCGGCGCGCTGGTCGTGTCGGTCGAGAAGGGCAGCCCGGCCGAGCGCGCCGGCGTCGAGTCCAGCGACATCATCACCAAGGTGGACGGCAAGCCGGTCGATTCGCAGAGCGACCTGCCGCGCTTCGTGGCGGCGATCCGGCCGGGCAGCAAGGCCGAGCTCGAAGTCTGGCGCAAGGGGGGCACCCGCAACCTCAGCATCACGGTGGGGGAATGGGAGGAGGCGCGCGTCGCCGGGCGCGAGCCGCAGAAGCCGCAGAAGCAGGCGGCCGCCGCGGCGAACCGGCTCGGGCTGATGGTGAGCGAGCTGACGCCGAAGCAGAAGGAGGACCTCAAGCTCTCCAACGGCGTCGTGATAACCGAGGTGCGCGCGGACGCGCGCGGCGAGCTGCGGCGCGGCGACATCCTGGTGAGCCTGGTGCACAAGGGCCAGCACACGCCGATCCAGTCGGTGGAGCAGCTCAACAAGCTGCTCTCGGGCCTGGACAAGAGCGCGGTCATCACGCTGCAGGTGCGGCGCGGCGACGCGATGGCCTACGTCACCGTCAACGGCCTGACCGACAAGGGCTGAGCGGGCGGGGGCGAGCCGGGTTTTTGCAGTAAAATCGCGGCTTTACGGAGGGTGCTGCGGCACCCTCTTTGCTTATGGCACAGAGCCGCATCCGCAACTTCTCCATCATCGCGCACATCGACCACGGCAAGTCGACGCTCGCCGACCGCTTCATCCAGATCTGCGGCGGGCTGGCCGAGCGCGAGATGGCGGAGCAGGTGCTCGACTCGATGGACCTGGAGCGCGAGCGCGGCATCACCATCAAGGCGCAGACGGCGGCGCTGGAATACCAGGCGAAAGACGGGCAAACCTACCTGCTCAACCTCATCGATACGCCCGGGCATGTGGACTTCTCCTACGAGGTGAGCCGCTCGCTGTCGGCCTGCGAGGGCGCGATCCTGGTGGTGGACGCCTCGCAGGGGGTGGAGGCGCAGACCGTGGCCAACTGCTA
>JAYRND010000193.1:0-2956 GCA_041904885.1 Burkholderiales bacterium | reverse complement strand
CTGATCCTTCTCGCGCAGGCAGCGTTGACGGCGGACAAAGAGGTCGATGCGGAAGCACATCTGCGGCAGGCGATTGCGCTGCTTCCCACGAGCGAGACTCTGAGGCCCGATGCACTCGCACTGCTGGCGCGCGCGCTCATGTACCAGGGAAAGATGGAGGAAACCACGCAAACCATGCAGGAGGGCCAGCGCATTCTCGTCGCTCAGAAGCGCCCCAAGTCGAGCGCCGGCGCATGGCTGAAATTCACGCAGGGCCAGCTCCTCGCCATCTCCAACAGGTTTAGTGAGGCGAAACCGTTCTTCGACGCCGCCGTTGCAGAAGCAATCGAAGCTGAGGGCCCCGCCTCTCTTACTGCAGCAAGATTGCAGCGCATTCTTGGGGCAGTGTTAATGGAATACGATCACTTGGACGAAGGGCGCGAGTATGTGCGGCGGGCGATCGCGATACTCGAGCAGGCCGGAGGCCCGCACCGTGTGCGCGCAAGTCTTGCCAAGGCCGATGCCCAGTTGCGCGAGTACGCACAGTCCAACGCCACTTTCGAGGAGACGATTGCGGTTCTGGACGAAGTCTCGCAATTCCTGCGTTCAACGAACTCGGTTGCGCCCCCGGAATCCCTCGCCGAATTCGACTTCATCCGCGCTCGGGCGTTGATGATCCGAGGCGACTACGAATCGGCCTGTCCTCTGGCGGAGGCGAGCAAGGCGTTGGTGCTCGAAGGCACACAGAGCATGTACAAGGAGTTTCTCCTCACAACACCGCTCGGCGACTGCGCGATGAATCTTGGAAGCCACGACGTAGCTGACAAGTACTTCCGTCGGGCACTTACGATGAGAAACGAGATGGGGGCCGGCCTCCATCCCTGGGGCGCCATTCAATGGGCAGACATTGCGTTCAATCTGAGCATGGCGGGCCGCCATCAGGAAGCCGAAGCATTTCTCGGCGGCGCGCCGAAGTTCGAGTCTGGTCAGGGAACCATCTATGAAACCGAGCGAGTGATTCCCGAGACGCAGAGCAGGGTGCGTATGAATGCGGGTGACGTTGAACGCGCGCGCGCACTGCTTCCGGATTCCGAGCGGCATCTTAAGTACGCGGACAGTTCGCGGACGTTCTCGTTCTACGAATTGCGCGGAGAAATCCGTTGCGCGTCAGGTGATCACGCAGCAGGGCTGTCCGATCTACAACGGTCGATCGACTCGCAGATGGTTACCAGCGGTCCGAATCACCCGTGGCTGGCGAGAACGCGTGCGGTTGCAGGCCTGTGCGCGCTGGCCCGGGGACAACGGAAACTCGCGAAGGAGTTTGCAGGCGTGTCAAGGCAGGCGTTCGTCGCGCAACCGAATGTCAGTCCGTATTTCAAAGAGCCCCTGAAGCGCTTGGAACAGCAACTCGGTCGTAAGGCGAGCTAGCTCGCTGCATATGCGTCCGCAAGATGTCGCCGAACTGAGCAGCCTGCTGGATCAGGCCCAGGCGCTGGCGCCGGACGCGCGCGAACGCTGGCTCGGTGAACTGGAGCAGTCCAAGCCCGAGACCGCCCGCCATCTGCGCTCGATGCTGGCGCAGACGCAGGCGACCGATACAGCGCTACTGCCACGGCTGCCCGAGCTTGAGTCGGACGATGCAGTTGCCCAGACAGGCGAGCGTGTCGGCCCCTATCAGCTGATCAGGGAAATCGGCCGCGGCGGCATGGGCACAGTCTGGCTCGCCGAGCGCGCCGACGGCGCTTTCAAGCGGCGTGTGGCGTTGAAGCTGCCGCGCCTGACCTGGGCCGCGGGGCTGTCCAAGCGCATGGCGCGCGAGCGCGACATCGGCGCGCTGCTCGAGCACGCCAACATCGCGCGGTTGTACGACGCCGGCGTCGACGAGCATGGCCGGCCGTACATCGCCTACGAGTACATCGAAGGCGTGCCGCTCGACGTCTACTGCCGCGAGCACGGGCTCGATTTGCGCTCGAAACTGAAGCTGTTCGTCCAGGTCGTGCGTGCAGTCGCCTTTGCCCACAGCCGGCTGGTGCTGCACCGGGACATCAAGCCCGGCAACGTGCTGGTGGATACCGCGGGCCAGGTGCACCTGCTCGACTTCGGCATCGCCAAGCTGCTGGACGAAGCCGGCGCCATGGCCACCGAACTGACCCGCGAGCAGGGCCGGGTGCTGACGTTGAGCTACGCCTCGCCAGAGCAGATCGCCGGCCGTCCGCTCGGTGTCAGCGCCGATGTCTATGCACTCGGCGTGATGCTGTACGAACTGCTGACTGGTGTGCTTCCCTATCGGGCAAGGCGCAACACCGCGGGAGCAATCGAGGACGCGATCCTCGCGGGTGATGCGCCACCCGTCAGCAGCCGGGTGACCGACCGCCGCCTCGCGCACGCGCTCCGCGGCGATCTCGATGCCATTGTCGGCAAGGCGATCAAGCGTGAACCTACTGAGCGCTACGCCACCGCCGATGCGCTGGCGTCGGACCTCGAGCGCTATCTGGAGGGCCGCGCGATCGAGGCGCGTCCGGACAGCGCCTGGTACCGGTTGCGCAAGGCGGTGGTGCGGCATCGGGTGCCAGTGATAGGTGTCACCGTGATCCTCGCGGTAGCCATCGCCGGCGCGACCGCCACCTTCCTGCAGGGGCGGCGCGCCGCTGCAGAGGGGCAGCGTACCCGGGCGGCCACCGAGTTCGTCTCGGAACTCTTCCGGGTCAGCGCAGCCTACGACAACCCGAAGGACCAGGCGCGCCTGACTCCGGAGGCGCGGATCGAGCGCGGCGCGCAGTTGATCGAGGCACGGTTCGAGAAACAGCCGGAGATGAAGGCCGAGATGTACGGAACGGTGGCGCGGGTCTATGTCGACCTCGGAATCCCGCGGCTGGCGTCTCAATATGCTGGCCGGCAACTCCAGGCGCTCCAGGAGCAGAAGGCCGATGGGGACCGCATCGCCAAGGCCCAGATGCTTCTGGCCGAGGCGGCGATG
>JAYRND010000192.1:0-10732 GCA_041904885.1 Burkholderiales bacterium | reverse complement strand
GAGCGCGTAGGTCACCGCGAAGCTGCGGTCGAAGATGGCGAGCGACGCGCTGCGGATCTCGCCTGCGCCGGCGATCTCGAGCAGCTCGCCTCCCGGCAGCGCGCGCAGCGCGGTAGCGAGCGCCGAGGCATCGGCGCCCGGCTTCAGCCACAGTGCGGCGTCGTTCGCGCGCCGGTCGCCCGAGAGCGCGGCGTACGTGGAGCGTTCGATGACGATGACGCCGTGCTGGCGCGCGTAGTCCCGCCAGATTCCCGCCACGACAAAGGAGTGTGCTTTTCCGCTCAGTGGAAGCTGGATCCTCTTGCCGGGATAGAACCCATAAAGATCGGCAATCGCCTCGGAAATCCACACCGCAGGAGGGTCGCCGGCCTTCCTCTCGTAGGTGGCGCCCACCTGCGGAAAGCGCACCGCCGCGTCGCTGTCCACGCCGTCGCGCGCAAGCAGCGCCACCGGCGGCCGCGCCGGATCGAGGACCACCCGCGAGCTGCGCAGGAACACCGCGCGCTCGACCTGCGGCAACGCGCGCACGCGGGCTTCCAGCTCCGGGTCGACCCAGGCGGTCTCTCCCGCCTGCGTGGTGCGAAAGTAGAGGTCGGCGGGCAGGACCGCCCCCAGCCACTCGTCCACCGAGCTGCGGAACGAAGCGACCATGATCGCCATCGCCGCCATCAGCGAGAAGCTGGCGACGATGGCGGCAAGGCTGACCGCCGCCTGGCCGGGGGCGCCGCGCAGCTGGGCGAGCGCCAGGGCGCGGGGAACGTTGTTGCCTGGATTGATTCTTTCGAACGCGAAGCCGGAGACCTTGGGCATCAGCGCGACCCCGCCCAGCAGCACGCAGGCGATGGCGGCATAGCCGGCGAGCGGAATCCCGTCCACGGGCCCGACCCACACCAGGGCAAATCCGCAGAGCAGCAGCGACAGGCCTGGCCAGAGCTTCGCGGCGCGCGCGAACATGGCCTGCTCGTCGCCCGCCTTGAGCGCCTGCGCGGGCGCCGTGCGCGCCGCGTCCAGCGCAGGCAGCAGCGCGCCCGCGACGGCGATGCCGACCCCGCCGAGCGCATAGGCGATTGCCGCCCCGGCGGAGAACGTCAGCTCCGGCGTCATGCCGCGGAACATTCCCGCCCCCAGGTCGGCGCCCGCGACGCGCACCGCCACGAGCGCGATGGCGTCGCCGGCGGCGATGCCGAGCAGGCCGCCGAGCGCGACCAGCGCCGCAGCCTCGGCGAGCACCAGTCGCGCCACGCCGCGCCGGCGCAGGCCCAGCACCCGCAGCAGCGCGTGCTCGCGGCGCCGGCGCGCCACCTCCAGCGCCTGCGCAGAGAAGACGAGGAACCCGCCGGTGAAGAGCGCCACCAGCGCGAGCACGTTCAGGTTGACGCGGTAGGCGCGCGAAAGGCTTGCGCCCGTCTCCTCCACCGCATCCAGCGTGGCGACGTAGGCGCCCTCGGGCAGCAGCGCCGCGATGCGCGCGCGCATCTGCTCGCGGTCCACGCCGGGCGCGAGGCGCAGGTCGATCCGGTTCAGCTCGCCCAGGCGCCCGAGCCGCCACTGCGCGGTGGCGATGTCGGTGAGCGCGGCCACACCGCGCAGACCGGAAATGGTGCCTGCGACTTTGAGTTCATGGATTTCCGTACCCGAAATGATTCTCAGGTTCTTTCCCTTCAAAAGATCAAAAGCACTTCCGGACAAAAGCACTACATCCGGCTTCAGGAGCTCGAGCCGCTGCGCCGGGTCGTCGGCGAAGAGCGCGGGCTGGATCAGCGCCGCGCGCAGCGGATCGAGGCCGATGAGGCGGACCGGCTGGCGCGAGCCCGGGACCGAAGCCTCGACCTCCAGCACCGGGCTTGCCACCGCGACGCCGGGCAGGCGCGCGATCTGCGCATACAGCTCCTCCGGGAATCCCGAGCGCCCCCCGCGCACTTCCAGGTCCGCCTCGCCCGAGAGCGTGCGCACGCCCGCAGCGAGTTCCTCGATCGCCGCGCGGTTGACGAGGTGCACGGCGTAGCCGAGCGCCACGCCGAGCGCGATGGCGAGGAGCGACAGCAGCATCCGCCCCCCGGCGTGCAGGAACAGGAAGCTAAGCCGGAACATCCCCGGCGAGCGTGATCCGGTGCATCACGCGCCGGTAGCCGTGGTAGTCGTTGACCGGGTTGTGCTGCGCGCAGCGGTTGTCCCAGAGCGCGATGGAGGCCGGCTGCCACTGGAACCGGCAGGTGAATTCCGGCCTCACCTGGAACTCGTACAGGTATTTCAGCAGCGGCGCGCTTTCTTCCTCGGTCCAGCCAGCGAAGCGCACCGTGTGCGCGGGATTCACGTACAGCGCCTTGCGCCCGGTCTCCGGGTGCGTGCGCACCACCGGGTGCTCGGCGACGAACTCCTTCTTCGCGTCCTCGGTGCCGGAGGACCGCACCCGGTCCTCGCGCGTCTTCGTGACGTCGGCCTTCGCCGATGAATTTACCGCCCTGAGCGTTTGAAGAAGGTCCCGCAACGAAGAAGACAGAGCTTCAAAGGCCAGATACATATTCGCAAACAGCGTGTCGCCGCCGAAGGGCGGCAGCTCGCGCGCGATCAGCATCGAGGCCATGGGCGGGCGCTCCAGGTAGGCGGTGTCGCTGTGCCAGATGGCGCCGAAGGCGGCACGCTCGTGCTCGAGCTTCTTCACCTCGATGATTCTGGGAAAGTCCTGCAGCCCCTTCACCATCGGGTACTCGACCGGCTCGCCGAGCTGGCGCGCGAAATCCATGAACTGCGCCGGACTCAGGTCCTGGCGGCGGAAGAAGAGCACCAGGTGCTCGTGCCAGAGCCGCCGCAACTCCTCCATTTCCGCCTTCGCCAGCGGCCGGGACAGATCCAGCCCCTCGACCTCGGCCCCCAGCGCACCCGCGACCCGCCGCGCCGAGATCATGCGCGCGCCGTCATTCGCGGGGATCTGCGCCGGTCTCGGCCACGTGCAGGTGGTTCTCGAGCTCGCGCACGCCCTTGATGCGCCGGGCGATGTCGCTGCAGGCCTCGCTCTGCTCGATGTAGTCCACCGTGCCGCGCAGGCTCACGTGCCCCGCCACGGCCTCCACGCGCACCAGGCAATGCTCGGTGGCGCTGTGCGTGCGCAGCGCGGCGCGCACGTGGTGGGCGAGCGCGACGTCGCGCAGCCTGGCGCGCGAGGCGTCGGTCTCGGCGAACTCGGGCGACTTCACCATCTCCACGATCTCGTCGACGCACTGGGCCACCGACATGCGGTCGGTGTTGAAGCCGACGTCGTACTCGTTGATGTCCCGCGGCTCGATGTGGAAGTTGCGTCGCATCACCGCGCGCGCGGCCTCGTCGTTCTGGTCCACGATGCGCTGCACGCGGTCGATGTCGGAGCTGTCCAGGCGCTCCATCATCCGCTTGACGCGGGTCCGCCGCGAGGCCGAGATGCATACGCGCACGCAGTGCGGCACCTCCTTCAGCAGCGACGTCGCGCCCCAGCCGCGCAGGATCAGCGCGTCGTCGGACTCGGCCATCGACATGATCTCGTCGCAGGTGAGCACGCGCAGCCGCACCTGGTCCGTGGTGAGCCGCTCGAGCAGCCCCTGCTTGCCCTCGAGGAAACTGATCACGTGGCTCTTGCGCACGCGCGCGCGGTTGGCGAGGTGGTCGATGATCTCGTGGTGCCGGGTCTTCATCCCCAGCGCCTCTTCCAGGCCCGCGGCGACGTCCCGGCCGAGCGAGCCCATCTCCCTGTTCATCGCAATCAACGGCATGTCCGGTCCCCCCTGCGCCTATCTTACTGCCGCCTCAGTCGGCCTTCGCGCCCGCGTCCTTCACGACTTTACTCCAGCGTTGCAGCTCGGAGCGGATGTAGGCCGCGTACTGCTCCGGGGTCCCGCCCAGCGGCTCGCTGCCGCCCGCGGCGAGGCGCTGGCGCAGGTCCGGATTCTGCAGCGCCCGGTTCACCTCGGCGTTGAGCCGGGCGATGGCGTCCTTCGGGGTCGCCGCCGGCACCACGATGCCCTGCCAGGCGCTCATTTCGAAGCCCGGCAGGCTCGCCGCCTCCTCCAGCGTGGGCACGTCCGGCAGCACCGCGAGCCGGCGCGGCATCGCCACCGCGAGCGGGCGCAGGCGGTTGTCGCGCGCGTAGGGGAGCACCGTGCTGATGGTGTCGACCATCATCTGCGTCTGCCCGCCCGCGACGTCCAGCAGCGCTGGCGCGCTGCCCTTGTAGGGAATGTGCTGCATCTGCAGGCCCATCTGCGCGGCGAACAGCGCCGCCGACAGGTGCGTGATGGTGCCGTTGCCCGAGGATGCGTAGTTCAGCTTGCCCGGGTTCGCCTTCGCGTAGGCGACCAGCTCCGGCACGCTCTTCGCCGGCACGCCGGGGTTGACCACCAGCACGAGCGGCACGGTGGCGGTGAGCGCCACCGGCGCGAAATCGCGCACCGGGTCGTACTGGAGGCTCGAATACAGCGCCGGCGCGATGGCGATCGCCGAGGTGTTGTAGAAGATGGTGTAGCCGTCGGCCGGCGCCTTCGCCGCCTCGGTGGCCGCGAGGTTGCCGCCGGCGCCCGGCTTGTTGTCCACCACCACCTGCTGCCCGGTCTGCTCGGCGAGCTTCTGCGCGAACAGGCGTGCATTGATGTCGGTCGGCCCACCCGGCGGAAAAGCCAAGAGCATTCGAATGGGTTTTGCAGGGTATTGAGAAAAAGCACTCAGGGAGAAAAAACCAAACACGACACAAACCATCCATCGCAACTTCATGTTGAGAACTCCGTGAGTACCTGGCCGGGCCCCTTCTCCAGCGCGACGTAACCCTTGCCGTCGTGCACCTGCACGCCGTTGACCCAGACGCCGTGCACGCCTACCGGGTCGCGCAGCATGCGGGCTCCGCCGCCCGGCAAGTCCTTTTGCCTTTTCAATCCGGAAATTCCGACGGACTCCGGATCGAAAAGAACGAAGTCCGCCGCATTGCCGACCTTGATCTCGCCGCGCCCCGGGATGCGGTACTTGCGCGCCGGGTCGCTGGTCAGCCTGCGCACGCCCTCGGCGAGCGTGAAGGTCTGCGTCTCGCGCACCCAGTGCCGCAGGAAGTGCAGGCCGAAACCCGCGTCGCAGAAGTAGATCAGGTGCGCGCCCGCGTCCGAGAGCGCGACCACGCCCTGCTCGTGCTTGAGCAGCGGCGCGACTCCCGCGTCGTTGTTCTGGAACAGCTTGCCGATGAGCTGCTGGTCGATCGGCAGGTCGAGGAAATAATCGAGGGGATCCTTGCCCGCTACTTGTGCGAGCTCACGGATGGAAGTGCTCTCTTTTTCGACCTTTGACCAGTCACCGTAGAACAAAATGCCTTGCTTCGGGTTCTTCAGGTTTTCCCGGAACCGGGAACGGAAGGCAGGATCCTTGTAGATGCCCGACCGCTCCTCGGGCCTGGCGGCCTTGATGCGATCAAACGCGTCATGTGAATACAGCAGGTAGGGCTCTTCCAGGGTGAAGTCGAACGAGAGCGGCTGGCAGCTGGTATGGATGTAGACCTCGTTGCCGCGCGTGCGCGCCGCCGCGCAGCGCTCGTAGTAGGTCATCGCCTTCGCCGGCTCCGCGTCGTTGTACATGGTGAGCACGGTGACCATGAACGACGGACGCCCCGTCTTTTCGGAAAGCGACTCCATGAACTCGGGAGTACCCCGGGAGCCCGTCGCCATGACGAAGATCCCGCGTTTGCGATCTTTCAAGGGTTCGACAAGGGTCAAAAGCTCTGAATCAGAGGCAACAGTCGAAGGCATGGGCCGGCCCTGCCAGCCGGCGTGATTCGGAGAAAAAGACGACGCAAAGCCGATCGCACCGGCGTCCATCGCTTCGGCAACCAGCGCCTGCATCTTCGCCATCTGCGCCCCGGAGGGCACCGCGCGTGTCGAGGCCTCCTCGCCCATCACCGCGCTGCGGATCGTAGAGTGCTGCGCGAGCACCGCCACGTTGGCGTAGGGCCCGATGCGCCGCAGCTGGCCGAGATACTCGCCGAAGGTCTCGGCCTCCCAGCGCACGCCGCTCTCCAGCGCGGCGAGGTCCATGCCCTCCACCACCGACAGGTTGCGCAGCACGGTCTGGCGCTGCGGCGCCGGGCAGGGCGCGATGCCGAAGCCGCAGTTGCCCAGCACCGCGGTCGTCACCCCGAGCGAAGGCGAAGGCGACAGCGTGCGGTCCCAGGTCGCCTGCGCGTCGTAGTGCGTGTGCACGTCGATGATGCCGGGCATCAGGGCCAGGCCGCCGGCGTCGATGACTTTCGCCGCCCCTTCCTTCGCCGTGCCCGTCTCCGCGATTCGTCCGTTCGAAACGCAGACGTCTCCGGTCCATTCCTTCTTCCCACTGCCGTCGTACACGGTCGCGCCGCGAATCAGGATGTCGTGCATGGTTCGCGCATAGTACCCTTTGCTTCGCATGGCCTCACCCAGGACGGCGCTCGCGCGCCTGCGCTTCCGGCTCTACCTCCGCATCCTCGCCGCGAGCGCGGTGGTGGGCCTGTGCTACGGGGCGCTGCTGTCGCAGACCCTGCTCCCGGTCTGGGCCAGCATGCTCATCGGCATGGCCAACGGCATCGGCATTGCCGGCTGCCTGTCCGGCATCGAGATCTTCCTGCTGCGCGAGGGCTCGGCCATGAAGCGCCTGCTGCGGCTGCCCTTTGTGGCGGTGGTGGCGCTGAAGACCGTCGCCTACACGGGGATCGTGTCGATGTTCGTGATCCTGCTGCCCAGGCTGCTCGGCCAGACGCCGCTCGAGGGCCACGCCGCGATGGTCACCATCGGCGTGTCGATGGGGACGACGCTGGTCTTCGTCCTCACGCTGCAGGTGTCCGGGCTGCTCGGGCGGCGGACCTTCCGCAACCTGATCCTCGGGCGCTACCGCAACCCGCGCGCCGAGCGGCGCTTCTTCCTGTTCGTGGACGTGATCGGCTCGACCGCGATCTCCGAGCGCCTCGGCGCGCTGCAGGCGCACCGCTTCCTCGCCGCCGTATTCAGCGCCACCGCGGAGCCGATCGCCGCCTGCCGCGGCGAGATCTACCAGTACATCGGCGACGAGATCGTGGTCACCTGGACCGAGGCGGAAGGCAGGACCGAGGCGCGGCCGCTGCGCTGCTTCTTCCTGATGGAGGCGTTCCTCGCCGAGGAGAAGGAGCGCTTCCGCGCCGAGTTCGCCGCCGAGCCCGGCCTGCGCGCCGCGCTGCACGTCGGCGAAGTGATCGCCGGCGAGGTCGGCGAACAGCGCCGCGCCATCGTCTACCACGGCGACGTGATGAACACCGCCTCGCGGCTGGAGCAGGCCACGCGCGAACAGGGCTGCCGTTTCATCGCGTCGGCGGAGGCGGTCGATTCCCTCGAATCCATCGAGGAATTTCAGTTGAAGGATCTGGGCGAGCTTGCGCTGCGCGGCCGCAAGGCGCGGATCCGCGCCTGGGCGGTGGAGAGCCGCTAGCGCCCTACTCGATCACGCGGCCGGCGCGCTCGCGCACGGCGGGAGGGATCTCGATGCCAAGCGCGGCGGCCGTGCGCAGGTTGAGCGCCAGGTCGAACTCCACCGGCTGCACGATCGGCAGCTCGCCCGGCTTCTCGCCCTTCAGGATGCGCGCCACGTAGTCGGCCGCGCTGCGGTAGCGCTCCTGCGGGTCGTTCGCGCAGCCGATCAGGCCGCCCGCGTCGGCGCCGCGCGGCGTAGGGAATACGCTCGGCAACTTGTCCTTCAGCGCGAGCGCGGCGATGTGGCGGCTCTGCCGCTCCAGCGAGCTGTGCTCCGAGACGAGCAGCGCGCCGACCTTCTTCGAGCGCATCACCCCGAATGCGTCCTCGATGTCCCTCGCGTTGCTCGCATAGACGAGCACCAGCTCCCTGCCCAGCCGCTTCGCCGTGGCCTGCAGCCCGGGCAGGATGCGCAGGAAGAACTCGTTGCCCGGATTCGCGAGCAAGCCGATGCGCTGCGCTGCCGGCGCCGTCGCGGCGAGGATCTCCAGGCGCCGGTCGTAGACCGCGCTGCCCATGGTGAGGAAGCCGGTGACGTTGCGCCCCGGCTTCTCGAGGCTGTCGGCGAAGCCGCCCGCCACCGGCTCGGCGAAGCTCGCCGCGACGATCGGCACGGTGGCGGTCGCGCGCCGCGCCGCGCTCGTCGCCGGCGTGCCGGTGGTGACGATGACCTCCGCCCCGGCGCGAACCAGCTCCGATGCGAGCAGGGCCAGGCGGTCGGTCTGGCCGTCGGCGTAGCGCCACTCGATCGCGGCCGTGCTCGCGTCCACCAGGCCGTGCTCGCGCAGGCGCTCGACGAATACCCGGTGGTTCGCGCGCGTCGCCGGCTCCGAGGCGGCCGCGGGCGCGAGCACGCCGATGCGCCGCACTTCGCCCGCCGTCTGCGCCTGCGCCGCCGCCGCGACGCAGGCGAGCACCAGCAGGAAGAACGGAACTCTCACTTATGCAACGACGCGGCTCGCCTGCTGCACCAGAGCCTTGGGCAGCGCGATGCCGAGGGCGAGCGCGGCGCGCGGATTGACGACCAGCTCGTACCGGTTCGGCTGTTCCACGGCGATCGTGCCGGGCGGCGCGCCCTTGAGGATGCGGTGCGCGATGTTGGCCGCGCGGCGATAGGACTCGGTGAGATCCACGCCGTAGCTGAGGATCGCGCCCGCGTCGGGCCACTCGGCGCGGTGCGCGACGAGCGCCAGCTCGTTGCGCTCGGCGAGCGCCACCGCCTCGCGCCGCCGCCCGGTGAGCGCGAACGAAGGCGTGATCTCCGCCACGCGCAGGCGGTCGCGCCGGAACTGGGCGAAGATCTTCGCGATCGCCTCGAAGTTCGTGAATTCCTGGACGACGAGCTCCACGCCCGACCTCTTCGCCGCCCGCACGTGCGCATCGATGCGCTGCTTCGTATCCGGGCTGCCGCGGTCGAACACCGCACCCATGCGCTTGATCTCCGGGATCGCCTCGCGCACGTAGGCGAAGCGCTTCGGCGCCGCATCGACCTGCATCTGGTAGGCGCCCGTGGCGTTGCCGCCGGGCTTGGCGAGCGAGGCGACCACGCCGGCGGCCACCGGGTCGATGATCGAGGTGAACACCACGGGCAGGGTGCGGCTTTCCTTCACCACTGCAGCGGCGAGGCTGCCGGTGGTGGCGAATACGAGGTCGGGCTCGCTGCCGGCGGCGCGGCTCACCATGGTCTCGACGTACTGGCGCGTGCCCTTGCCCCAGTGCCGCTCGTAGTTGACCGTCTTGCCCTCGACCCAGCCCAGGCGCGCCAGCTCGTCGAAGAACGGCCGTGCCGCGCGCTCGTCGTCGTCGGAGTCGCCGATGAACAGCACCGCGACCAGAGGCACCTTCGCCTGCTGCGCGAACACGATCCGCGGCAACGCGATGCCCGCGCCGAGGACCCCGAGCGCCGCCCGCCGGCTCGTCACTGGGGCCACCCCTCGAGGACCAGCTTGCCGATCACGTGCCCATCTTCCAGCATTTTGTGGGCCTTGCGCAGGTTCGCGGCGTCGATGCGGCCCAGGTTCTGCGTCAGGGTGCCCTTGAGCACGCCCGCCTCCACCAGGCCCGCGGTCTCCTCCAGCAGCGCGTGCTGCGCCTGCATGTCAGGCGTCTGAAAGGTCGAGCGCGTGAACATCCCTTCCAGGCACACGGAGATGCTCTTGTCGTGCAGGATCGCAAGGTCCACGGGCTTGGTGGTGCGCACGATCAGGCCGATCTTGCCTTGCGGTTTTGTTATGGCTGGAAAGCTTTTCCAGTACAGGTCGGTAGAACTAAAACAAAGAACAAAATCAAATTCCCGGCCCTCGATGGGCTGCGAGTGGTCCACCGTCTCGTCCGCGCCCAGGCCCTTGCACCAGGCGATGGACTCGGGCCGCGAGGCGCTCGCGGTCACCTTGAGCTTCGCCAGCTTCTTCGCCAGCTGGATCGCGATCGAGCCCACGCCGCCCGCGCCGCCCAGGATCAGCACCGAGCGGCCCGCGTGCGCGCCGGCCTTCGAGATGCCCATGCGGTCGAACATCAGCTCCCAGGCGGTGAGCGTGGTGAGCGGCAGCGCCGCGGCCTCGGCGAACGACAGGTTCGCCGGCTTCCGGCCGACGATGCGCTCGTCCACCAGCTGGAACTGGCTGTTGCTCCCCGGGCGGATGACGCTGCCCGCGTAGTACACGGCGTCGCCGGGCTTGAAGAGCTCGCAGCCCGGCCCCTGCCCCACGACCACCCCGGCCGCGTCCCAGCCCAGGATCTTCGGCGCCTTCTCGACCTGGTCCTTGCCGGCGACGCGGCGCTTGGTGTCCACCGGGTTCACCGACACCGCCTTCACTTCCACCAGCAGGTCGCGCCCTGCGGGCACGGGCGTCGCCACCTCGACATCCAGCAGCGACTCCGGATGGTCGATGGGCAGGTAGCGGTACAGGCCGACGGCTTTCATGGTGCGGATTGTCTCCGATGTTCGCGGAGGTGGAAATACAAGTCGAAGCCGGCTTTGAGCCCCACGAACAGCATCATGGGCAGCACCTGGCTCCGGGTGGAGAACAGCAGGAAGCCGCCGATGATGATGAACATGTGGGTGACGATGATGCGCCGGTAGGGCTGCATCATCAGCTCGCCCCCGTGCGCGTGCTGGTACTCGCCGCGGCCCAGGTAATTGCGGAAGAACGACCAGCCGTGGCTCACCAGCATGGCAAGCAGCGCCACCGCCACGACCGGGTCGCGCAGCATGTGCAGCACCATGTCGCCGAGGCCGAGGTGCATGCCGTCCG
>JAYRND010000191.1:0-10189 GCA_041904885.1 Burkholderiales bacterium | reverse complement strand
GGTTCGAGGGCACCATGGGCGTGATCGTCATCGCGGCGACCAACCGGCCCGACGTGCTCGACCCGGCGCTGATGCGGCCGGGCCGCTTCGACCGGCAGGTGGTGGTGCCGCTGCCCGACATCCGCGGCCGCGAGCAGATCCTCCTCGTGCACATGCGGAAAGTCCCGCTCGCGCCGGACGTCAAGGCGGACATCATCGCGCGCGGCACGCCCGGATTTTCCGGCGCGGACCTCGCCAACCTCGTCAACGAGGCGGCGCTCTTTGCCGCGCGCAAGAACAAGCGCCTCGTCGACATGGACGACTTCGAGATGGCCAAGGACAAGGTCATCATGGGCGCCGAGCGGCGCTCGATGGTGATGCCGGAGGAGGAGCGCAAGAACACCGCCTACCACGAGTCCGGCCACGCGGTGGTCGCGAAGCTCCTGCCCAAGACCGACCCGGTGCACAAGGTGACCATCATTCCGCGCGGGCGCGCGCTCGGCGTGACGATGCAGCTGCCCACCGAGGACCGCTACAGCCAGGACCGCGAGCGGCTGCTGAACACGATCACGGTGCTCTTCGGCGGCCGCATCGCCGAGGAGTTGTTCATGAACCAGATGACCACCGGCGCCTCGAACGACTTCGAGCGGGCGACCGAGATCGCGCGCCGCATGGTGACGCAGTGGGGCATGTCGGATGCGCTCGGCACCATGGTCTATGGCGAGAACGAGGGCGAGGTGTTCCTCGGCCGCTCGATCACCACGCACAAGAACGTGTCCGAGTCCACGCTGCAGAAGGTGGATTCCGAGATCCGGCGCATCATCGACGAGCAGTACAAGCTCGCGCGGCGCCTCCTTGAGGAGAACCGCGACAAGGTCGAGGCGATGGCGAAGGCGCTGCTCGAGTGGGAGACGCTCGACGCCGAACAGCTCGACGACATCATGGCCGGCCGGCCGCCGCGCGCGCCCAAGCCCCCCGCGGCGAGCGGCACGCCGAGCGCGCCCAGCGACGGCGCCCAGGGAGCTGCGGCGCCGGCAGCTTCTGCCTAAGCTGCGCTGCGGGCGATTCGAGCTCAGCCTCGAGCGCCCGCTGGTGATGGGCGTGGTCAATATCACGCCCGATTCTTTCTCCGACGGCGGCAGGTTCCTCCAGCCTGCTGAGGCTATCGCCCATGCCAGCAAGCTCGTGGAAGAGGGTGCCGATATCGTTGATATCGGCGGCGAGTCCTCACGGCCCGGCGCCCGGGCCGTTGCGGAAGAGGAAGAGCTCGGACGCGTTCTGCCGGTCCTCAAGGCCCTGAAAGATGTTCCGGTATCCGTCGACACCCGGAGATCCTCGGTCATGCGCGCGGTGCTGGCGGAAGGCGCGTCGATGATCAACGACATCGAGGCGCTGGCGGCGCCGGGTGCGCTCGAAGCCGTCGCAGCAAGCAACTGCGGCGTCTGCCTGATGCACAAGAAGGGCGACCCGGAGACGATGCAAAAGGATCCGCAGTATCAGGATGTCGTTGCCGAGGTTCTGGGGTTCCTTTCTGAACGCGTTTCCACCTGCAAAAAGGCCGGAATAACACCGGATCGAATAGCGATTGATCCCGGCTTCGGCTTCGGCAAGACCGTCGAGCACAATTTCCGGCTGCTGCGGGAGCTGAAAGCCTTCGCCGGCCTGGGCGTGCCGGTACTTGCGGGCTGGTCGAGGAAGTCGTCCCTGGGCGCGGTCACGGGCCGACCGGCCGGCGAGCGGCTGGCCGGAAGCCTCGCGGCCGCTTTGCTCGCCCTGCAGGCTGGGGCGACAATACTGCGCGTGCACGATGTGAAGGAGACGCGGGACGTGGTCGCGGTCTGGGAAGCGTGGAAGAAATGAGGGCGCACTTCGGCACCGACGGCGTGCGCGGCACCGTGGGCCAGAGCCCGATGACGCCCGAGTTCATCCTGCGCCTCGGCTACGCGGCGGGAAGGGTCCTCGCCGGCCAGGGCAAGCACCCGTCCGTGCTGATCGGGAAGGACACGCGGATCTCCGGCTACATGGTCGAAGCGGCGCTGGAGGCGGGGTTCTCCGCGGCGGGCGTGGATGTGCTTTTGTGCGGGCCGCTGCCGACGCCGGGGGTGGCCTACCTCACGCGCGCGCTCCGGCTCTCGGCGGGCGTGGTGATCAGCGCCTCGCACAATCCCTACGCCGACAACGGCATCAAGTTCTTTTCCCGCGACGGCTTCAAGCTGCCCGACGCGGTGGAGGCGGAGATCGAGCGCATGCTCGAGCAGCCGATCGGCTGCAACGAGTCCGCCAAGCTCGGCCGCGCGCGCAGGGTCGACGACGCGCAGGGCCGCTACGTCGAGTTCTGCAAGTCCACGTTCCCCAGCGATCTCGACCTCAAGGGCATGAAGATCGTGGTCGACTGTGCGCACGGCGCCGCCTACCAGGTCGCGCCGCACGTGTTCCACGAGCTGGGCGCCGACGTGTCGGCGATCGGCGTAGAGCCGGACGGCTTCAACATCAACGACGGCCTGGGCGCGACCGCGCCCGACAAGCTGATCGCGGAGGTGCGGCGCCGCAAAGCCGACCTCGGCGTCGCGCTCGATGGCGACGCGGACCGCGTGCTGGTCGTGGACGGCGCGGGCCGGATTTACGACGGCGACCAGCTGCTCTACGCGATCGTCCGGCACCGCGCCGCGAAGGAAAAGGTTGCGGGCGTCGCCGGAACGCTGATGACGAACCTTGCGCTCGAGCAGGCGCTTGCGAAGATCTCCGTGCCGTTCGCGCGCGCGCGCGTGGGCGACCGCTACGTGCTCGAGCTGCTGCGCCAGAAGAAGTGGCAGCTGGGCGGGGAGAACTCCGGCCACATCATCTGCCTGGACAAGCACACCACCGGCGATGGCCTCGTTTCGGCGCTGCAGGTGCTCACCGCGATGCGCGAGTCCGGCAAGACGCTGGCCGAGCTCACCGCGGACCTCGCCATGTATCCGCAGGTGCTGCTCAACGTGAAGGTCCCGAAGGGCTTCGACTGGAAGAAGCACCAGGCGATCGCGGATGCCCAGTCCCGCGCCGAGCGCTCGCTGGCCGGACGCGGCCGGGTGCTGCTCCGGCCCTCGGGAACGGAGCCGGTCCTGCGCGTCATGGTGGAAGGCGAGCCGCGCGAAGCCATTGAATCTGCGGCGAAATCCATCGCTGCTACGGTCCGCAAGTCTGTGGCTGCTTGAGATGTTTGCGTTTGATCTTCATTTCCATTATTCTAGAAATATGGAAATGAAAGAGGCAATTCAGTCCCTCAGCGCACTCGCGCAGTCCACGCGCCTGTCGATCTTTCGTCTGCTCGTGCAGGCAGGTCCGGAGGGAATGGCGGCGGGAAGCATCGGCGAAAAGCTCGACCTGCCGCCTGCGACGCTTTCGTTCCATCTCGCCGGCCTCACTCGCGCGGGAATCGCGCGCAGCCGCCAGGACGGGCGCTTCGTCATCTATTCGGCCGATTTTGAAAGCATGAACCGGCTGGTCGGCTACCTCACGGAAAACTGCTGTGGTGGCAAGGCCTGCGACATCAACCCAGGAGAAGACCATGAAGAGACTACACGTGCACGTAGGCGTGCATGACCTAGAGCAGAGCATCCGCTTCTATTCGGCGCTGTTCGCCGCGCAGCCGGCCGTGAAGAAGGACGACTATGCGAAGTGGATGCTGGACGATCCGCGCGTGAATTTCGCGATCTCCACCCGCGGCAAGAAGGGCGGCCTCGACCACCTCGGCATCCAGGCCGAAAGCGGCGCGGAGCTCGAGGAGATCGGCTCGCGCCTCGCGCAGGCCGACGTCTCGGTGCTGCCGCAGAAGGGCGCGTCCTGCTGCTACGCAAAGAGCGACAAGTACTGGACCGTGGACCCGCAGGGCATCGCCTGGGAGTCCTTCCACTCGCTCGATACGATCCCGACTTTCGGCGGCGACACGGAGCGGTTGCCGGGGAAGACCGCGGCGAAGGCCTGCTGCGGATGAAGAACGTCCTCTTCCTCTGCACCGGCAACTCGGCGCGGTCGATTCTTGCAGAGGCCTACCTGAATTCGGCGGGCAGGGGGAAATTCAAGGCGTACAGCGCAGGCAGCAAGCCGGGGGGGCGCGTGAATCCGTTTGCCCTGGAGCTGCTCGCGAAGAGCCGCATCGATACCAACGGGCTGCGCTCAAAGAGCTGGGACGAATTCGCGCAGCCCGGCGCGCCGCAGATGGACTTCGTCTTTACAGTCTGCGACAGCGCCGCAGCCGAACCGTGCCCATACTGGCCGGGGCAGCCGATGACCGCGCACTGGGGTGTTCCCGACCCGGCGGCAGTGCAGGGCAGCGACGAGGAGAAGCGCCGCGCGTTCCGCGATGCGTTGTCCGTGCTGTCCGCGCGCATCAACCTGCTCGTCAATCTGCCGATGGACAAGCTCGACCGGCTGGCGATCAAGAAGAAGCTGGACGAAATCGGCGCCGCGAAAGCTCAATGAGCATCTTCGAGCGTTGGCTGACGCTCTGGGTGGCGCTGTGCATCGTCGCGGGCATTGCCCTGGGCCAGGCGCTACCGGGAATGGTGCGCGCGCTGGGCACGATGGAGGTGGCGCGCGTCAACATCCCGGTCGGGCTGCTGATCTGGGTGATGATCATCCCGATGCTGCTGAAGATCGACTTCGGCGCGCTGCACCAGGTCAGGGACCACCTCCGGGGAATCGGCGTGACGCTGGCGGTGAACTGGCTGGTCAAGCCGTTCTCGATGGCGTTCCTTGCCTGGCTCTTCATCCGCGTGCTGTTTGCGCCGCTGCTCCCGGCCGAGCAGATCGACAGCTACATCGCCGGCCTGATCCTGCTGGCCGCGGCGCCCTGCACGGCGATGGTGTTCGTCTGGAGCCGTCTCTCCAACGGCGATGCCTACTTCACGCTGTCACAGGTGGCGCTCAACGACCTGATCATGGTCTTCGCCTTCGCGCCCATCGTCGCGTTCCTGCTCGGTATCTCCTCGATCACCGTGCCCTGGGACACGCTGCTGACGTCGGTGGTCCTCTATATCGTGATTCCCGTGATCCTCGCGCAGGTCCTGCGTAAGACGCTGCTCTCGCGCGGACAGGAGGCGTTCGATGCGGCGATGGCGAGGATCCAGCCCTGGTCGGTCGCCGCGCTGCTGCTCACGCTGGTGCTGCTGTTTGCGTTCCAGGGCGACGCGATCCTCAAGCAGCCGCTGATCATCGCGCTCCTCGCGGTGCCGATCCTGATCCAGGTCTTCTTCAACTCGGCCCTCGCGTACCTGCTCAATCGCGCGGTGGGCGAGAAGCACAGCGTTGCGTGCCCGTCGGCGCTGATCGGGGCGTCGAACTTCTTCGAGTTGGCGGTTGCCGCCGCCATCAGCCTGTTCGGCTTCGAGTCCGGCGCCGCGCTTGCGACCGTGGTCGGCGTGCTGATCGAAGTTCCGGTGATGCTGCTCGTGGTGCGCGTGGTCAACGCGACCAAGGGATGGTACGAGTCCTAGAGCGGGGCGCTCGTTGCGCGTGCCTTGATTACGATCAATGGGCGCGCGCTCCAACGCGATAGTCTTTTTCAATTCCCTCTTCCGGAGTCCGTCATGAGCAAACCCGAAGTCGTACTTTGCAATCCGGTCCGCACCGCCATCGGCACCTACGGCGGCTCGCTGAAGGCCATTCCGGCAACCAAGCTCGGCAGTACCGCGATCGCCGAGACGCTGCGCCGCTCCGGCGGCATCGGCACCGACGTAGAAACGGTCGTGATGGGGCAGGTGATCCAGGCCGCTTCGCGCATGAATCCGGCGCGCCAGGCGGCGATCGGGGCCGAGCTTCCCGTCGGCGTGCCGGCGATGACCGTCAACCGCGTCTGCGGCTCGGGCGCGCAGGCGGTGGTGAGCGCGGCGCTCGAGATCCTCGCCGGCAACCTGCGCTGCGCGGTAGCGGGCGGGATGGAGAACATGGACATGGCGCCGTACCTGCTGCCGAGCGGCCGCTGGGGCTCGCGCATGGGCGATGCGCAGCTCTACGACAGCATGTTGTACGACGGCCTGAACGATGCCTTCTCCTCGCAGCATTCGGGCTGGCATACCGAGGATCTGGCGAGCCAGTACAAGGTCGGCCGCGCGGACCAGGACCGCTGGGCGGCGCGCTCTCAGCAGCGCTTCGCGGCTGCGCAGGCTGCGGGCAAGTTCGATGCGGAGATCGCCGGCGTCGAGGTGAAGGGCCGCAAGGGCCTGGAGATCTTCGGACGCGACGAGCATGTGCGTCCCGACACCACGCTGGAGAGCCTCGCCAAGCTGCGGCCGGCGTTCCGCAAGGACGGCACGATCACGGCCGGCAATGCGCCCGGCCTGAACAGCGGAGCCTCGGCGATGATCGTCGCCGAGCGCGGCTGGGCCGAGAAGAAGGGGCTCAAGCCCGCGGCGCGACTCGTGTCGTACGGGGTGGCAGCCGTGGAGCCGGGCATGTTCGGGATCGGGCCGGTTCCCGCGGTGCGGCAGGCGCTCGATCGGGCGGGCTGGAAGGTCGGCGACGTGCAGCGCATCGAGATCAACGAGGCGTTCGCCGCGATCGCGCTAGCCTGCCTGAGGGAGCTCGGGCTGAGCGAGGACGTGGTCAACGTTGAGGGCGGCGCGATCGCACACGGCCACCCGATCGGCGCCACCGGCGCGGTGCTGACCACGCGGCTGCTGCACTCGATGGCGCGCGACGGGCTCAAGCGCGGCGTGGTGACGCTGTGCATCGGCGGAGGGCAGGGGATCGCGCTGGCGCTCGAAGCGGTGTGAAATTCGCGCGCACGCTCGCGGCGCTGGCGGCTGCGCTGCTGGCGTTCGCCGCGGCGGCGCAGCCGCAGGAGCGGGTCGAGCTCTTTCTTTTCTGGGCGCAGGGCTGCCCGCACTGCGAGCGCGAGATCGAGTTCCTCCAGCGGCTCGAGGGCGAGGAGCCGCGGCTGCGGGTACGCTATCTCGAGGTGACGCGCGACGCCGCGAGCCGCAGGGCGTTCGCGGCCGTCGTCGAGAGAATCGGGCTCGAGGAACCCGCGGTGCCGCTCACGGTGGTGGGCGCGGCGGCGATCGTCGGCTACGAGGGCGACGCGACGACCGGCGCGGAGCTGCGGCGCAGGGTCGCGTCCTGCCTCGCGAGCGGCTGCCCGGACACGGTCGGGCCCCTGCTGCAGAAGCCCGCAGAGGGGGGTGCCGGCACGGCGCGCGAGTTGCCGGTGGTCCCGGAGAGGGTCATCCCGCGGGAAATGTCCGTCCCGTTCCTCGGCACGGTCACCATCGCCGACCTGTCGCTGCCGGTCCTGACGGTGGTGATGGCGGCGATCGACGGCTTCAACCCCTGCGCGATGTGGGTGCTCGTGTTCCTGATCGGACTGCTGGTCGGCATGCGGGACCGCCTGCGCATGTGGACGCTCGGCACGGCGTTCATCGCCGGCTCGGCGCTGGTGTATTTCGTCTTCATGGCGGCCTGGCTCAACTTCCTCTTGTTCATGGGTGCCGCGGTCTGGGTGCGGGCCGCGGTCGCGCTCGTCGCGCTGGGCGGCGGTATCTACTACCTGCGCGAATCCTTCCGCGACCCGGAGGCGGCCTGCCGGGTGCCCGCGCCGCAGGCGCGCCGCCGCGTCTTCGAGAGCCTGCGCAGGCTCGCCAACGAGAGCCGCTTCTGGCTCGCGCTCCTCGGCATCCTCGCGCTCGCGTTTGCCGTCAACCTCGTCGAGCTGCTCTGCTCGGCGGGAATCCCGGCGGTGTACACGCAGGTGCTCGCGCTGAGCGGGCTGCCGGCCTGGCAGTATTATGGGTACCTCGCGCTGTACATCCTCGTGTTCATGCTCGACGACCTGTTCGTATTCGTGGTGGCGATGAGGACTCTGCAGGTCGCCGGCGTGACGGCGGAGTACTCACGCTTCTCGCACCTCGCGGGCGGGCTGGTGCTGCTCGCGATCGGCGCACTGCTGCTGCTGAGGCCGGAATGGCTGATGTTCGGATGAACCGGCTTCGCGCGGCGTGCATCCTCATGCTGGGCTGGCTGCTGTCGGCTGGCGCGGTCGCGCAGGCCCCGCACACCCACCAGCACGGCTTCAGCGACGCCGAGCGCTGGGCGAAGGAATTCGACGACCCCAAGCGCGACGAGTGGCAGAAGCCCCACGAGGTGATCCAGGCGCTGGCGCTGAAGCCGGACGCGGTGGTCGCCGACATCGGTTCCGGAACGGGCTATTTCGCGGTTCGGTTCGCGCACATGGTGCCGAAGGGCAAGGTGTACGGCCTCGATACGGAGCCCGACATGGTCCGCTACCTCGCCGAGCGCGCGAAGCGGGAAGGTCTGCGCAATCTCGTCTCGGCGAGGGCCCAGCCTGGCGACGCGCGCTTGCCCGAGAAGGTCGACCTGGCGATTCTCGTCGACGTCTATCACCACGTGGAGGATCGCGAGCGCTATTTCAGCCGGCTGCGCGGGTCGCTCAAGCCCGGTGGTCGCGTCGCGGTCATCGATTTCCGCATGGATTCTCCGATCGGGCCGCCGAAGTCCGCGCGAATTGCGCCGGACCAGGTCAAGGCCGAGCTTGCGCGCTCGGGCTACCGCCTCGACCGGGAGCACGGATTCCTGCCAAACCAGTATTTCCTCGTTTTTCGCGCGACATCGCCCTGATCGAGATCGTCACCGCGGAGAGCGTCACCCAGCTGCGCGACGTGGCCGGCAAGGTGCTGGTCGCGGGCTCGCACGGCGGGGTCATCGCCGCCTACCTCGGCGCGAAAGCAGGCGTGCACGCGCTGGTCCTCAACGACGCGGGCCTCGGCAAGGATCGCGCGGGCATCGCCGGGCTCTTCTATCTGGAAAAAATCGGCATGGCCGCGGCCGCCGTGGATTGCATGAGCGCACGCATCGGCGATGGCGCCGACATGCTCGCGCGCGGCGTGATCAGCCACGCCAACACGTTCGCGTCTCTTTGCGGCGTCACAGCGGGGCAGGCCTGCCGTGAGGCTGCTGACCGCCTGCGCGCTGCACGCGCGCCAACATCAGCACCGCCCCCGCTCGACGAAGGCCGCTGGCGCGTCGCCGAGGGCCCGCCGGAAGTCTGGGCGCTCGACTCCACCGGCAAGCTCCTTCCCGAAGACGCGGGCAGGATCCTCGTCATCGGCTCCCACGGCGCGCTCCTCGGCGGACGGCGAGAGTCCGCGCTCGGGGTAGACGCGGCAGCCGCAGTCTTCCACGACGCGGGCGGCGGCGCCGACCACATCGGCTTCAGCCGCCTGATGCCGCTCGACGAGCGTGGTATCCCGGCAGCGACAGTCGATGGCATGACGGCCCGCATCGGCGACGGCCGCTCGCTTTGGGAAACAGGAATCCTTTCGCGCGTCAACGGCGCGGCCGCGCGAGTTGGCGTGCGGGCCGGAGAATCAGTTCAGCAGTTCGCGGCGCGAATCGGCGCTGCCTAGATTTCCTCTGGCACCATCTTGATCGCGCCGCACGGGCACTCGGAAACACAGATGCCGCAGCCTTTGCAGTAGTCGTAATTGAAGCGGAAGCGATTGCCGGGGCCGAGCTTGATCACGGCGTTGTCGGGGCAGACGCCGTAGCAGTTGTCGCATTCGAAACAGTTGCCGCAGGACAGGCAGCGCCGCGCCTCGTAGAGGGCGTTGCCTTCGTCGAGCCCTTTCACCACTTCCTCGAAGGTCGATTGCCGACGAACGATGTCGAGCACCGGACTGACCGTCTTCGGCGCGTCGGTGTAGTACCAGGTGTTCAGGTTCTCGAACTTGGCGGGCTCGTGCTTGGGCGCCGGTGCGTAGGCCTCTCCGCGCAGCCAGGCGTCGATGTGGCGCGCCGCCTTCTTGCCGTGGCCGATCGCCACCGTGACGGTACGCTCGGCGGGCACCATGTCGCCGCCGGCGAAGATGCCGGGGTGCCCGGTCATCATGTTGGCGCCCACCTGCACCACGCCGTCCTTCATTTCCAGGCCCGGCACGCCGTCCAGCAGCGACAGGTCGACGTCCTGGCCGAGCGCCAGCACCACCGAATCGGCGGCGAGCGTCTCCATCTCGCCGGTGGGCTGCGGGAATCCCTTCTCGTCGAGCGCCATCTTCTCCACCGTGATCGAGGTCTCGCTTGCCTGCTTGATGGTGGAGAGCCACTTGATGAGCACGCCTTCCTGCAGCGCTTCCTCGACCTCGAAATCGTGCGCGGGCATTTTCTCGCGCGTGCGCCGGTACACGATCACCGACTCCTCGGCGCCGAGGCGCTTGGC
>JAYRND010000004.1:0-2639 GCA_041904885.1 Burkholderiales bacterium | reverse complement strand
TGCGACCAGCCCAGGCGCGCCAGCGTGTTGACCAGCGCCTCCGGGAGGAACCCTTCGTCGCGGTACTGCATGACGCTCACTGCGCCGTGGCGCTTGGAGAGCCGCTCGCCATCGGCGCCGAGGATCATGGGCAGGTGGGCGAATGCGGGCAAAGTCTTCCCCAGCGCCTGGAAGATGTGGATCTGCCTCGGCGTGTTGTTGACGTGGTCGTCGCCGCGGATCACGTGGGTGATTTCCATGTCGAGGTCGTCCACCACCACACCGAAGTTGTAGGTCGGCACGCCGTCGGCGCGCAGCAGCACCAGGTCGTCCAGCTCCGCGTTGGGAAACTCGATCGGGCCCTTCACGAGGTCGTGCCAGCCGACCGTCCCGTCCTGCGGGGTCTTGAAGCGGACCGCATGGGAGCCGCCGCCCTGGAATCGCATGCCGACGGTCCGGTCATAGCGCGGCTTTTCCCCGCGGGCGACCTGCTGCGCGCGCAGCTTTTCGAGCTCCTCCTTGGGCATGTAGTCCCGGTAGGCATGCCCCGCGGCGATCAGCTGCTCCGCGACTTCCTTGTAGCGCGCGAGGCGCTGCATCTGGAAGAACGGGCCCTCGTCCCAGTCCAGGCCCAGCCAGCGCATGCTGTCGAGGATCGCCTGCACGGACTCGCGCGTGGAGCGCTCGAGGTCGGTGTCCTCGATGCGCAGGACGAACGCGCCGCCGTGCCGCCGCGCGTACGCCCAGGAATACAGGGCGGTGCGCGCGCCGCCGATGTGCAGGAATCCAGTCGGGCTGGGCGCGAAGCGCGTGCGGACTTTCATGGGGACAGACCCCTATTTTCCTATTTTCTGCTCACGCAAATGAGAAAAATGGGGTCTGTCCCCATTTTTCTACCCGCGGCCGCCGGCGAGCGCCGAGAGCTCCTTCGGCGCGAGCACGGTCACGCGCTCGCGCTCGACGCGCACCCAGCCGCGCTGCTCGAAGCTGCGCAGCAGCCGGCTGACGATCTCGCGCACGCTGCCCAGCTCTTCCGCCAGGCGCTGGTGCGTGCCCTCCAGCACCGGGCCACGGCGGATGAGCAGCTGCGCGAGGCGCGCGTCCAGCCGCCGGAACGCGACCTCCTCGACCAGCTCCATCACCTCGCTCAGCCGCTCGCCGTACATGCCGAACACGTAGCGGCGGAACGGCTCGAACTGCAGCATCATCTCCTGGAACGGCGCGGGCGGGATGCTGAGGATCTGCACCGCGGTCTCCGCGATGCCGGTGGCGGTGTAATCGGAGTGCCCGAGCAGGCAGCCGCCCGACAGGATGCAGCTCTGCCCGGGCTCCACGCGGTAGAGCAGGATCTCGCGCCCGCCCGGGGAAGCCTTGGTCACACGCACGCTGCCTTCCAGCACCAGCGGAAAGCCGCGGCAGGGCTGCTTCGCGTCGAAGAGGATGCCGCCGGCGGGCGCCTGCACCAGCTGCGCCTCGTCCAGCAGCGCGTCCAGCCGCGCGGGCGCCAGCCCGGCAAAGAGAGGGAAACGCTCCAGCAGCCGGCTGCGCACGGCTGCCTTGTCGTCGAGGGCGCTATCGGTCACTGGCGGCGGAAGGATCGTTCCGCCGCCCAGTGTAGCCCAGCCTGCCTACCCTTCGTTGCCCTGCATCCACCACGGCCGGAACTGGCGGAACTGCTTGCGTTGCTCCGGCGTCAGCACCGCTTCGACCTGCTTGCGCGCCTCGAGGCGGGAGGCGAGCATCGAGCGGCGCAGCTCGTCGACTTTCTTCTGCTGCTCGACCACCGCGTTCGTGTCCGCATTGTCCGCGGACGCCAGGCGGCGCAGCTTGAACATCTCCGTGCGCACTTCGCCCATGGCCGTCCAGTTCTTCTGCCGGTTCGCTTCCTGGATCGACTGGATCTTGTCGCGCTGCTCGTCGGTGAGGTTGAGCGATTCGAGCATCGCCGCGCCGGGGCCGAAGCCGCCGCCCGGACCGAAGCCGCCGCCCGGACCGAAACCGCGCCCGTAGCCCGGGCCCATGCCGCGTCCCGGGCCGTAGCCGCCCATCATGCCGGGCCCATAGCCCGGTCCGCCACCGCCCACCATGCCGGGCCCGTAGCCCGGGCCGCCGCCCATCATGCCCCCGCCGTAGCCGGGCCCCTGCGCGATCGCCGTGGCGCCGATGGTCCCTGCGGCGAGCAGCGCGCCGATGACTGTGAGTTTCCTGAGTTTCGCGTTCATGAGGTTTCTCCGTTTGGTTGATTGCGTGAAACCAGTTTCTCGCGCCATGCCGCACGAAGCTTGATCCAGCGCAAGACGCCCCTGTATCAAAGCGCCCCGATCTGTATCCGGATGTAACGCGCGCGCGGCTATGGAACCCAGGTCACAGAAGCGCGCCAGTGCGGAACCCAGGTCACAGACGCATCCGGCGGGCGGCCCGCAGACTGCGGTCATCGCAACCCGGATTCCCCTTTGACGGAGGTCAACATGTCGGTAGAGAGAATGATCAGAATGTTCGCAGGCTCGTTCGTATTGCTGTCCCTCGCCCTGGGCGTGGAGGCAAGCCCCATCTTCGTGAATGCCAACTTCCTCTGGTTCACCGCCTTCGTAGGCGCCAACCTCCTGCAGAGCGCCTTCACCTGCTTCTGCCCGCTGGAGATGGTGCTGAAGAAGCTGGGC
>JAYRND010000190.1:0-4608 GCA_041904885.1 Burkholderiales bacterium | reverse complement strand
TGCGCACGCCCGCGCCGCTCATCAGCGTGGTGTGCGCGGCCTCGGCGGCGCGGCGCGCCTCCTCCGGCGCCTGGGTGAGATCGAGCGCCAGCGCTTCGAGGCGCTGCTTGGCGGTCGCCAGCAGCTCGAGCGACCAGCCGGACATCCCCTGGACGCTCACGTGCGTTGCTCCGCGGCTGCCGGCGCGCGCTCCGCTGCCCACTCCTGCGGCGCGCGCGCGGCCGAGGCGTCGGCGAAGGCGGGCAGGAGTCGCGTGACCGAAACGCCTTCATCGAGCACCAGCGCCTGGCAGGAGAGGCGCTCGCCGGGCGAGGCATGCACGCGCGCGAGCGTGTCGCGCTCCAGGTCGTCGACCGCGGAGAGCCGGTCCGCGCCGGACTCCACGCGCACGCGGCAGGTACCGCAGCGTCCGCGGCCCGAGCACACGTGGGCGTGCGGCACGTCGTTCAGCCGGCTGAATTCCAGGATCGACAGGCCGTAACGGCCGCTCGCCCGCGCGCCGCCGTCGTAGGAGACGGTCAGCGACTTGCGCCTGTGGCGCAGGATCCGCGCGGCGAGGATCGCGAAGGCGGCGGCGACGGCAGCGGCGTAGGCCCAGATCGCGAGCGACTGGAGCCCGGCCAGCTCGCGCGTCACCTTGGCGATCGGGGTAATGTTGTCGACAATCATCTTGCGCCAGGCGGGGTCGGAGTTCAGCTTGTCGAGCACTTCCTGGCCGGCCTGCGCGAAGCCGAGCAGCGCGAGCACCGGCACCGCGAAGAGGAGCGGCATCACCAGCCCGCCGATGCGCCGCCACACGGGCTTGAGGACCAGCCACGAGTACAGACCGATCGCGGCGTGCATCCAGACGAAGACGACGACGAAGAGCTGCAGGAAAGCGTAGGACGGCGCGAAGCTCCAGTACACCGCCAGGATCTGGCCGTAGCTGGAGGAAAAGCCCGGCGACACCGCATTCGCGGTCGCCGTTGCGATCACGTGCGCGATCAGCAGCGGCGGGATGGAGAGGCCAAGCGCCAGCTGCATGAAATCCGTGGTGCTGAGGGCAAGCGAGCGGCGTGCCGCGACCGCGTAGAGCCCGAGCGAAAGGTGAATCGTTCCGGCGATCGCCAGCAGCCAGAGCCCCGCGCCCCGCGTCCACGGCGCCGTCAGCACCGCGCGCCAGGACTCCATTTCCGCCAGCGAGCGCAGCCCGATCGCCAGGTTCGCCAGGTGGCAAGTCACGAACGCCATCAGGACGAGTCCCGACACCAGCCGCACGCTGCGAACCAGACTCTCTCCTCCCATGCCGGGGATTATAGGCTTGGACTAAAATTCGCCGATGATCCCCCGCACCCTGTTCACCTCCGAGCACGAAACCTTCCGCACGAGCGTGCGCCGCTTCCTCGAGACGGAGGTCAAGCCGCACGACGAGCGCTTCCAGGAGCAGGGCTACGTGGACAAGTCGGTGTGGAAGAAGGCCGGCGAAAACGGCTTCCTGTGCATGAGCATGCCCGAGGAGTTCGGCGGCTCGGGCGCCGACCGCCTGTACAGCATGGTGCAGATGGAAGAGCAGGCCCGCGCCAACAATTCCTCGCTCGGCTGGGGCCTGCACTCCGAGATCGTTGCTCCCTACCTCAACAACTACGGCAGCGCGTCGCTCAAGAAGAAGTACCTCCCCGCGATGGCGTCGGGCGACATGATCGGCGCGATCGCCATGAGCGAGCCGGGTGCGGGTTCCGACTTGCAGGCGGTGAAGACGACGGCGATCCGTAAAGGGGACGGTTATGTGGTGAACGGATCAAAGACGTTCATCACCAACGGCTGGAATTGCGACCTCGTCATCGTGGTGGCGAAGACCGATCCGGCCAAGGGCGCCAAAGGCACCAGCCTTATCGTGGTCGACACCTCGATGAAAGGTTTCGCCAAGGGCAAGCGGCTGAAGAAGATGGGCCTGAAGGGCCAGGACACGGCCGAGCTGTTCTTCGATAACGTAGAGGTGCCGGCCGAGAACCTGCTCGGCCAGGAGAACAACGGCTTCATCTACCTCATGCAGGAGCTGCCCTGGGAGCGCATGCAGATCGCCATCGGCGCGGCGGCGAAGTCCGAGGCCGCGCTGCAGTGGACGATCGACTACGTCAACGAGCGCAAGGCCTTCGGCAAGCCCGTGGCCGGCTTCCAGAACACGCGCTTCAAGCTGGCCGAACTCGCGACGCAGGTGCAGGTGATGCGCGTCTTCGTCGACCGCTGCATGGAGCTGCTGCTGGAAAAGAAGCTCGACACCGCCACCGCCTCGATGGCCAAGTACTGGGCCTCGGACATGGAGAACCGCGTGATCGACGAGTGCCTGCAGCTGCACGGCGGCTACGGGTTCATGTGGGAATTCCCGATCGCGCAAGCCTATGTGGATGCGCGCGTCGCCCGGATCTACGGCGGCACCAACGAAATCATGAAGGAAGTCATTTCCCGTTCACTTGGATTGGGAGGCAAAGATGGCTGAAGCGATGGTCTTTGAAGCAATCCGCACGCCGCGCGGCCGCGGCAAGTCGAGCGGCTCCCTGCACGAGGTGAAGCCGATCTCGCTGCTCACGGGCGTTCTGAAGGAACTCCAGAAGCGGCACGACCTGGACACTGCGCAGGTGGACGACGTGGTGATGGGCTGCGTGACGCCGGTGGGCGAGCAGGGCAGCTGCATCGCCAAGACGGCGGCCTTGGCGGCCGGCTGGGACTACAGGGCATCGGGCGTGCAGTTGAACCGCTTCTGTGCTTCGGGCTTGGAGGCGGTGAACATGGCCGCGCAGAAAGTGCGCTCGGGCTGGGAAGACCTGGTGGTCGCGGGCGGCGTGGAATCCATGTCGCGCGTGCCTCTCGGCACCGACCGCGGGCCCTGGGCCTGCGATCCGCAGACGGCCTTCGACACCGCCTTCATTCCTCAGGGCATCAGCGCCGACCTCATCGCCACGCTGGAGGGCTTCACGCGCGAGCAGGTGGACGCCTACGCCCTGCGCTCGCAGCAGCGCGCGGGCGCGGCGCGCGACGCCGGCCGGTTCAAGCAGTCGCTCGTGCCGGTGGAAGACGGCCTGGGCGACGTGATCCTCGACAACGACGAGTTCATCCGGCCCCAGACCACGATGGAAGCGCTCGCCGCGCTCAAGACTTCCTTCGACAAGGCGGGCGAGATGGGCTACGACGCCGTCGCGATCCAACGCTACCCGCAAGTGGAGCGCATTCGGCACGTGCACACGCCTGGCAACTCCTCCGGCATCGTCGACGGTGCCGCGGCGGTGCTGATCGGCACCGAGGCGAAGGGCAAGCAGTTGGGCCTCACGCCGCGCGCGCGCATCGTCTCGGTCGCGCTCTCGGGCTCCGACCCGACCATCATGCTCACCGGACCGATGCCCGCGGCGCGCAAGGCGCTCGCCAAGGCCGGAATGACGATCGACCAGATCGACCTCTTCGAGGTCAACGAGGCCTTCGCGGTGGTGCCGATGAAGTTCATGAAGGAGATGGGCGTCGACGCCGAGAAGGTCAACGTGAACGGCGGCGCGATCGCCATGGGCCACCCGCTGGGCGCGACCGGCGCGATGATCCTCGGCACCCTCATCGACGAGCTCGCGCGCCGCAAGCTGCGCTACGGCCTCGCCACCCTGTGCGTGGGCGGCGGCATGGGCATCGCCACGATCGTCGAGCGACTTTAAATGGGGACAGACCCCATTTTTCTCATTTTCATTTTTCATGCCCATCAAATTCGAAAGAGACGCTGAGAACATCGTCACGCTGACCTTCGACGCCCCTGGCGCGCCGGTCAATACCATGACCGAGGCCTGGGAAAAGGCCTTTGTCGAGACCGTAGAGCGCCTGGTCCGCGAGAAAGCCGGCACCAAAGGCGTAATCCTCTGCTCGGCGAAGAAGACATTCTTCGCGGGCGCGGAGCTGAAAGACGTGCTCAAGTTCGGCCCGGACGAGGGCTCGAAAGTGTTCCGCTGGATCGAGGGCGTCAAGAAGCACATGCGCTCGCTGGAGACCCTCGGCATCCCGGTGGTCGCGGTGCTCGAAGGGGCCGCGCTCGGCGGCGGGTGGGAGATCGCCCTGACCGCGCACTGCCGCATCGTGCTGGACGACCCGTCCATCCAGCTGGGGCTTCCCGAAGTGACGCTGGGCCTTCTGCCCGGCGCGGGTGGCGTGACGAAGATGACGCGGCTCCTCGGCCTGCAGGCGGCGTTCCCGTATCTCGTCGAGGGCAGGACGATGCGCCCGCAGGAAGCGGCCAAGCTTGGCCTGATCCAGGGCCTCGCGGCGAGCAAGGCGGACCTCTTCCGGATGGCGCGCGAATGGATCGCCGCCAACCCTGCGCCCAAGCAGCCCTGGGACGATCCGAAGTTCCGCATGCCCGGCGGCACGCCCTCGAGCCCCCAGGTCTCGCAGATGCTCGCGATCGCCCCGGCAATGGTGGTCGAGAAGACGCGCGGCCTCTACCCGGCGCCCAAGGCGATCATGGCGGCGATGGTCGAGGGCGCCTACGTGGACTTCGACACGGCGATGCGCATCGAGTCGCGCTACCTCGCGCGCCTGGCGGTCGGGCCGGTGGCGAAGAACCTGATCTCGCTCTTCTTCAACCGCACGGCGATCAAG
>JAYRND010000189.1:0-3748 GCA_041904885.1 Burkholderiales bacterium | reverse complement strand
GGGCGGCCGCGCGATGGAGATCGTCCACCAGCAGGCGGAGCTGGAACGCTACATGAAGGAGGCCGTAAAAGTTTCGAACGAGTCGCCGGTGCTGCTCGACCGCTACCTGTCCGACGCGATCGAGGTCGACGTCGATGCGGTCGCCGACGGCGCGAACGTGGTGGTCGCCGGGATCATGGAGCACATCGAGCAGGCCGGCGTGCACTCGGGCGATTCCGCGTGCTGCCTGCCGCCGCATTCCATCGCCAGCCACCTCGAGCGCGAGCTGCGCCGGCAGACGGTGCTGCTCGCCCGGGCGCTCAACGTGGTCGGCCTCATGAACGTGCAGTTCGCGATCCAGCGCGACACGGTCTACGTGCTGGAGGTCAACCCGCGCGCCTCGCGCACCGTGCCGTTCGTGTCCAAGGCCACCGGCATTCCCTGGGCGAAGGTGGCGGCGCGCTGCATGGCCGGGGTGCCGCTCGAGCGGCAGGGCGTGCTCAGGACCATGGTGCCGGCGTACTTCTCGGTGAAGGAGGCGGTGTTTCCCTTCGTCAAGTTTCCCGGCGTGGACACCATCCTCGGCCCGGAGATGAAATCCACGGGCGAGGTGATGGGGGTGGGCAAGAATTTCGGCGAGGCATTCATCAAGTCGCAGGTGGCAGCCGGGGTCAAGCTGCCCCGCGGCGGCCAGGCCTTCGTCAGCGTTCGCGACGGCGACAAGCTGACCTCGGTGCTGGTGGCGCGAGACCTGGTGCAGCTCGGCTTCGCCGTGTTCGCCACCCGCGGCACCGCGAAGGTGCTCCAGGCGCACGGCATCGAGGTGACTACGATCAACAAGGTGGCTGAAGGCCGGCCGCACGTCGTCGACATGATCAAGAACGGCGAGATCAGCTTCATCGTCAACACGGTGGAGGACACGCGCACCGCGATCTCGGACTCGCGCTCGATCCGCACCACCGCGCTCGCGCAGCGCGTCACCTACTACACCACCATCGCCGGCGCGCTTGCGGCATGCACCGGCATGAAGGCGCTCGCCGGGCTGGAGCCCTACCGGCTGCAGGAACTGCACGCCGAACTGAACTAGACTAAAGCCATGGCCAAGACCCCGATGACGGTTCGCGGCGCGGAATTGCTGCGCGCAGAATTGCAACGCCTCAAGGCAGTCGAGCGGCCGGCGGTGAGCGCCGCGATCGCCGAGGCGCGCGCGCACGGCGACCTGTCGGAGAACGCCGAGTACGACGCCGCGCGCGAGCGCCAGGGGTTCATCGAAGGGCGCATCTCGGAGCTGGAGGCGAAGCTGGGCAACGCCCAGGTCATCGACCCGAAGCTGCTGGACGCCGACGGCCGCTGCGTGTTCGGCGCCACCGTGGAGCTGGAGGAGAAAGGGAAGGCGCCCACCACCTACCAGATCGTCGTCGACGACGAGGCAGACATCAAGCAGGGGCGCATCTCGATCAACTCGCCCATCGCGCGCGCGCTGATCGGCAAGGAATCCGGCGACATCGTCGACGCGCAGACGCCGGGTGGAGTGAAGCGGTACGAAATCCTCGACGTGCGGTACGAGTAGGCTCGCCGGCTGGAAGTCCTACATGCCGCAGGGCTCGCGCGTGTAGTCCTTGACGACCACCACCTCCCGGACGATGCCGTCGGCCGAGAACTGCACCGAGATGTGGAACTCGTTGAAGGGGTCTTCGTAGCGGCGATACTCCCAGACGTCCCGCTGCATGCGATCGAAGCGCGCGGTGGTGACCGGCGGGCCGAGGATCGCCTTGACCTGATCCGCAGTCGTCGTACCCGCGGTCAGCCTGGCGAGGTCCGCCTGCGAGGGGCCCTGGCCGCCGGCGTTCTGGGGCTGGGAGGCGCAGCCGGCGAGGACTGCGGCTAGGAATATCGCGGCACTCAGGCTAGATTTCCGTCGCATCGAGGTTTCTCCCATCGCCCGTTCCAAATCCAGTGGCCGCTGGCTGCAGCGCCACGTCAAGGACCCCTACGTCCACAAGGCACGCGCAGGCGGCTGGCGCTCGCGCGCTGCGTTCAAGCTCATCGAGATTAACACCCGCGACCGGCTGCTCATTCCGGGCGCCCGGGTCGTGGACCTGGGCGCGGCGCCGGGGGGCTGGTCGCAGGTCGCGGCTGGCATCGTCGGGCGCTCCGGCCGCGTGGTCGGCGTTGATCTGCTGGAAATCGCCCCCATCTCGGGAGCAACGCTGCTGCGCGGCGACTTCCGCGAGGCGGCGGTGCAGGCGCAGGTCGCGGCGGCCCTGGAGGGGAAGAAGGCGGATGTCGTGCTCTCCGACCTGTCGCCCAACCTCTCCGGCATCGCTTCCGCCGACCAGGCCCGCGCCGCGGAGCTGGTGCGGACGGCGCTGGATTTCTGCCGCCAATACCTGCGCGAAGGCGGGGCGCTGCTTGTAAAGGTGTTTCAAGGAGAGGAGTTCGCCGGGTTGCTGAAGGAGTTGAAGTCCCTGTTTCGAGAGGTGCGCACGCTCAAGCCCGCGGCCTCGCGCGAGGAGTCGCGGGAAACCTACCTGCTCGCGCGGGGTCTGAAGGGTCTACAATAGTCGCCTGACGAAGGAGCAAGTCCTTGAACAATATGCTTAAAAACCTGGTCATCTGGCTGGTCATCGGACTGGTCCTGATGACGGTGTTCAACCAGTTCAACACGCGCCAGCAGACCAAGGCGGTGATGGACTATTCCCAGTTCATCGAGGAAGTGAAGGCGGGCCGGATCACCGAGGTCCAGATCGAAGGCCGCAATCTCAAGGCGCTCACGTCCGACGGCAAGTCGGTCACCAGCTACTCGCCGGGCGACCTCTGGATGGTGACCGACCTGCTCAAGTACGGCGTCAAGATCAAGGCCAAGCCCGAGGAGGAGCCGTCGCTCCTCATGAACATCTTCGTGTCCTGGTTCCCGATGCTGCTGCTGATCGGCGTGTGGATCTTCTTCATGCGCCAGATGCAGGGCGGCGGGCGCGGCGGCGCCTTCAGCTTCGGCAAGTCGCGCGCGCGCATGCTGGACGAATCCACGAACACGGTGACCTTCGCCGACGTGGCGGGCTGCGAGGAGGCCAAGGAAGAGGTGTCCGAGCTGGTCGACTTCCTGCGCGACCCGTCCAAGTTCCAGAAGCTGGGCGGGCGCATCCCGCGCGGCGTGCTGATGGTCGGCAACCCCGGCACCGGCAAGACGCTGCTCGCGCGCGCCATCGCCGGCGAGGCGAAGGTGCCGTTCTTCTCCATCTCCGGCTCCGACTTCGTCGAGATGTTCGTCGGCGTGGGCGCGGCGCGCGTGCGCGACATGTTCGAGCAGGCCAAGAAGCACGCGCCCTGCATCGTGTTCATCGACGAGATCGACGCGGTCGGCCGCCAGCGCGGCGCGGGCCTCGGCGGCGGCAACGACGAGCGCGAGCAGACGCTGAACCAGCTGCTGGTCGAGATGGACGGCTTCGAGGCGACCTCGGGCGTGATCGTGATCGCGGCGACCAACCGTCCGGACGTGCTCGACCCCGCGCTGCTGCGCCCGGGGCGGTTCGACCGGCAGGTCGTGGTGCCGCTGCCCGACATCCGCGGCCGCGAGGAGATCCTCAAGGTCCACATGCGCAAGGTGCCGATCGCGCCGGACGTCAAGGCCGACATCATCGCGCGCGGCACGCCGGGCTTCTCCGGGGCCGACCTCGCCAACCTCGTGAACGAGGCGGCGCTGTTCGCCGCGCGCGGCTCCAAGCGCCTGGTCGACATGGACGACTTCGAGCGCGCGAAGGACAAGATC
>JAYRND010000188.1:0-5543 GCA_041904885.1 Burkholderiales bacterium | reverse complement strand
TGCGGCCGGCCGCCGACGTTCTCGAAGACGTAGAGGCGCGAGCGGCGCGAGTCGACGACCAGCGCGTGCTTCTGCCCGCTGTCCATCTGCAGCACGTAGCGCGGCAGGCGGTCGCCATTGGGCCGGTCGCGCAGCGCGCGCAGGCGCAGCAGCGCCTCGGCGCGCAGGTCCTCGACCTTCTCGCGCGGCACGGTCTTCGGCACGTTGCCGAAGGTCTCCAGCGGGCGGGCGCGCGCGAGCAGCAGGTCGCCGCGGATCAGGTGCGCGAGGCGGAAATTGGGATGCGCCGCGATCAGCGCCTCTACGCGCTGGGTGGCGAGGTCCATGCGGTTGGCTTCGATCGCCTCCAGCACCCCGGAAAGCGCCTTCTCAGGTCCCGCGGCGAAACAGGGTACGGCGGCGAAGATCAGAACAGCGGCAAGGCGCGCGATGCCGCCCGGGGTCGCGATCAATTTCCGACCCTCTCCTGCTGGATCACCCAGCGACCGTCGACCTTCGCGAGGACCAGCGTCTTGGTGGTCGATGCCGCCTTGACCACGTCCGAGGCATAGCTCTGGCGGAAGGTGACACTCGCCTGGCCGTCGGCGCCAACGCTGACTTTGGGCGAGTTGACGGAGACGGTGATGCTCTTCGGCGCGCTGATGCGCTGGCGCCGCCCCGCTTCCCACTGCGCGCGCGGCTCGCCGCCAGGCGTCTTGAAGTCCTTCCCGTAGAAGGCGAGGTAGGCGTCCACGTTCTTGGACGCCCAGGCCTTCGCCCAGGAATTCACCGTGCCGATGATTTCGTCGTTGGCAGGCTTCCCGGCCGCAGGTTTCTCCGCGGGCTTCTCGGCCGGTTTCTCGGCCGGGGGCTTGGCCTCCATCGCGGCGACCACCGCCGGCTCTTTGCGTGGGGTGCTGGCGACCGGCACCGGCGCGGCGCCCGCGCCCGTCGGACCGCCGCTCACCACCAGGTCGCGTACCAGCGCCAGCTTGTTCTTCGCCGCCGCGTTCGCCGAGTCGATCTGCAGCGCCTTGTCGTAGGCCTGGCTCGCCAGCTTGGCGTACACGTCGCCAAGGTTCTCGTACGCGGTCGCGTAGCTCGGGTGCGTGCGGATCGATTGCTCGAGCGCGCCGCGCGCCTTGTCGTACTGCCCCTGCGACGCGTAGATCACCGCCAGGTTGTTGTACGGCTCGGGCAGCTCGGGATAGTCCCGCGTCAGCTGCAGGAAAATCTCGGTGGCGTCCTTCGCGTTGCCCTGCTCGGCGAAGATCAGGCCCTTGAGGAAGCGCGCCTGCGGATCCTTCGGTTTCGCGGCGAGCACTTTGTTGACTCGCTCGAGCGCCTGCTGGTGCTGCCCGCTCTTCAGGAGCTTGCTCGCATCCTGGATGTCGTTGGCCTGTGCCTGCGCTTGCGCGCAAAAGAAGGTCGCGGCGAGCGCACAAACGGCGGTGAACAGGCCCGGGCGCAGGTCGGCGAAAGCAGTCATTGTGTTATACTTTTCAAGGCCCTACGTTAGGTTGCGCATTCTAGACCAAGGATTGCCAGAGGACAACTTTGGCAGCTTGGCGCCGCCGCCGGAAGGGATCCCACATGCTCCGGATCTACAACACCCTCGCCAGGGAGAAGCAAGACTTTGTGCCGCTCCGCCCCGGCGAAGTGCGCATGTACGTCTGCGGCATGACCGTATACGACGACTGCCACATCGGCCATGCGCGCATGATGCTGGCCTTCGACGTCGTCCAGCGCTGGCTGCGCGCAAGCGGCTACCGCGTCACCTACGTGCGCAACATCACGGACATCGAGGACAAGATCATCAAGCGCGCCGCCGAGAACGGCGAGGCGCCGGCGGCGCTGACCGAGCGTGTGATCCGCGCCATGCACGAGGACCTGGGTGCGCTGGGCGTGCAGAAGCCGGACCACGAGCCGCGCGCGACCGAATACGTGCCTCAGATGCAGGAACTGATCGCCCGCCTGGAGCAGAAGGGCCTCGCCTACCTTGCGGCCAACCGCGACGTGAATTTCTCGGTGCGCAAGCTCCCGGGCTACGGCAAGCTCTCGGGCAAGTCGCTGGACGACCTGCGCGCGGGCGAGCGGGTCAGCGTCGACCCCAGCAAGCACGATCCGCTGGACTTCGTGCTCTGGAAGCATTCCAAGCCCGACGAGCCGAAGTGGCCTTCGCGCTGGGGCGAGGGGCGGCCGGGCTGGCACATCGAATGCTCGGCGATGAGCAGCGCGCTGCTGGGCGAGCACTTCGACATCCACGGCGGCGGCCAGGACCTGCAGTTCCCGCACCATGAGAACGAGATCGCGCAGTCCGAGGGCGCGACGGGTGGCAAGTTCGTCAACTACTGGATGCACAACGGCTTCGTGCGCGTGGACAACGAGAAAATGTCGAAGTCGCTCGGCAATTTCTTCACCATCCGCGAGGTCCTGAAGCATTTCGACGCGGAAGTGGTGCGCTTCTTCCTGGTGCGCGCGCACTATCGCAGCCCGATCAACTACTCCGACAAGCAGTTGGAGGATGCGAGGGCTGCGATGACGCGGCTCTACACCGCGTTGAAGGGAAATTCAGGGCCGGTTGAAGTCGATTGGTCCGAGCCGCACGCGCAGCGCTTCAAGGCGGCGATGGATGACGACTTCAACACCCCGGAGGCGGTCGCCGAGCTGCATTTGCTTGCGAATGAGGCATTCCAGGGAAACGGCAAGGCTGCTTCCCAGTTGAGAGCGCTAGGCGGAACCCTCGGACTCCTTCAGCGCAACCCGCAGGCATTCCTGCAGGGCGGGGCCGGGCCGGTGGACGAGGAGATTCAACGCAAGATCGACGCGCGCCTCGCCGCGCGGAAGGCGAAGAACTATGCCGAGGCCGACCGTATCCGCCAGTCGTTGGAAAAGGAAGGCGTCATCCTCGAGGACGGCCCGCAGGGCACGACCTGGCGGCGCGCCTAGTAGCCGATCGCCGCGCCGTCGCTGCGCGGATCGGAGCCGCCGGCGTAGAGGCCGGTCTGAGGGTCAATCGTGATGCCGTGCGCGTGGCCGGCGAGCTCGTTCCACGGGCCCCAGCGGTCGATCGTGTGGCCGCGGCGCTCGAGGTCCGCAATCGCCGCCTCGCCGAACCGGCTTTCGATGTGCAGCGTGTCGCGCGTTTCGCCCAGCCCGAAGCGCCCCGAGAGCCAGCGCGGCGACTCCACCGCCTGCTGGATGTCGCAGCCGTAGTCGAGCAGGGCGGTGTAGGCCTGCAGGTGGATCTGCGGCTGGCCGTCGGCGCCCATGCAGCCGAGCGCGCCCCAGAGCCTGTCGCCGCGAAAGCCAAGGGAGGCAACGAGCGTGTGCAGGGGCACCTTGCCGGGCGCGAGGGCGTTCGGGTGCGCGGGGTCGAGGGAAAAGTAGGCTGAGCGGTTCTGCAGCACCACGCCCGTGTCGCCGGCAACCACGCCGGAGCCGAACACGCCGTACAGGCTGTTAATGAGCGATGCGGCATTGCCGTCTGCGTCCACCGCCGAGACGTAAACGGTGTCGCCGTTCAGGCTGCCGTAGGACGGCACGCGGTCCCAGGGCAGCGCGCGCTCCCGGTCGATCAGCTGCCGGCGCTCGTCCAGGTATTCCGCCGAGAGTAGCCGTTCCATCGGAACCTTTACGTGATCAGGGTCGCCGATCCAGCGGTCGCGGTCGTGATATGCGATCTGCTTGGCCTGCACCATCAGGTGGATGCGCAGCGGGTCGGCGAATTCCCGCCGGTGCAGCTCGAACGGCTCGAGGAGCCCGAGCATCTGCAGCACCGTGAAGCCCTGCGTGGGCGCGGGCGTCTCGTAGATCGTCAGGTCGCGGTACCTGCCCGAGATCGGCTCGCCCCAGGTCGCATGCTGCGCGGCGAGGTCGGCCGCATCGAAGAAGCCGCCGTGCTCGCGCGCGGCGCGGGCCATCTCTCGCGCCACCGGGCCCTCGTAGAAGCCTGCGCGGCCGCCCTCGGCGAGCGCCTGCAGGGTGCGCGCGAGCTGCGGGTTGGAGAGCTTTGCGCCCGCACGTGGCGGCGCTCCCGCAGGCAGGAAAAGCCGCGCCCATCCCGGGAGGTCCTTGAGTTCCGGCGCCGCGGTAGCGATCCAGTTCGCTAGGCGCGCGGTAACCGGGTAGCCGTCGCGCGCGTAGCCGATCGCAGCCTCCAGCGTGCGCGCGAAAGGCAGTTTCCCGGCGGCGGCATGGGCCTCGCACCAGCTCGCCACGGCACCGGGCGTCGTCAGCGTCGCGGGGAGGATGCCGCGAAACGGAATCTCGGCCATGCCGCGGCCGCGGAAGGTTTCGATGTTCGCGCTCGCGGCGGCGCGCCCGCCGCCGTTGAGGTAGCGCACGCGGCGCGCCTTCGCGTCGTAGATCAGCCAGAAGGCATCGCCACCCGTGCTTGTCATGTGCGGGTAGATCACGGCAAGCGCTGCCGCGGCTGCGATCGCGGCGTCCACCGCCGAGCCGCCGGCGCGCAACGCGTCCACGCCGGCAGAGGAGGCGAGGCTGTGCGGGCAGGCCACCATGCCGCGCGGGGCCAGCGTGGCCGGGCGGCCGGTGCTGAATTCCATGGTGCAATGGTACCGGGGGAACGATTCGATAGAATCGCCAAGCGTGGAAGGAACCGCCGTGCAACGAACCATTGCCGTCCTGGGCTCGGCGGTCTTCTTCGTGGTCGCCCCATGCACGCTGGCAGGGTTCGTTCCATGGTCGATCACGGGCTGGCAACTCCAGCCGCCATTCCTTGGCCTGGAGCTGACGCGCTACCTCGGCGCGATCATGATTCTCGCAGGCGTGCCTGGGCTCGTCGACGCATTTGCGCGTTTTGCGCTGCAGGGTCTCGGCACCCCCGCGCCCATCGCGCCGCCCCGGAATCTCGTGGTGACCGGTCTCTACCGTTATGTGCGTAATCCGATCTACGTCGCGCTCGTTGCCATCATCCTGGGTCAAGCGGTGCTGATGGGCGATTTGCGCCTGATCGTGTACGGCGCGCTGTTGTGGCTCTTCTTCCACTTCTGGGTCGTGGTGTACGAAGAACCCACGCTCGAGCAGACGTTCGGAAGAGAGTACGAGGCGTTCCGCGCCGCGGTTCCGCGCTGGATACCGCGGATGACCCCATGGCGGCCGGAATGATTTACGGAACGTCGGCCTCCGGCCGAAAGCGGCCGCTCAGCCTTCGAAGAATTCCCTGACCTTGTCGAACCAGCCCTTGGCGCGCGGGTTGTGGCGACCGGCGTCCTTCTGGCTGATGGACTCGAATTCCTCCAATAGCTCGCGCTGGCGCGCGGTGAGCTTTACTGGCGTCTCGACCACGACGTGGCAGAAGAGGTCGCCGCGCGACTGGCTGCGCACGCCCTTGATGCCCTTGTCGCGCAGGCGGAAGGTCTTGCCGGACTGGGTCTCGGCCGGGACCTTGATGCGCGCGCTGCCGTCCAGGGTCGGAATCTCGATTTCTCCGCCGAGCGCCGCAGTGGCGAAGGACACGGGCATCTCGCAGTGCAGGTCGTCGTGGTCGCGCTGGAACACCGGGTGCGGCTTGAGGTGCACCTGCACGTAGAGGTCGCCCG
>JAYRND010000028.1:0-2117 GCA_041904885.1 Burkholderiales bacterium | reverse complement strand
GCTTCTGGCCGTGCTTGACGTGGTAGGCGACGATCACCTTCGTCTCTTCGGCCGAGGGCGCCTGCACGCCGGCCATCATCTCGGCCATAAGCTTGCCCATGTTCCCCTTGCCTTCCATGCGCGGCACCATGCGGTTCACGACCGAAGGCCAGCGCGCCGCGTCGTGCATCGCCGGGTTGGCGAGGTTGTGGCATTGAACGCAGTAGCGCTGCGTGAGCTGCGCGCCGCGGGAGGCCGGCTCGGGCAGCATGCCCGGCTCGAAGCCGGGCGGGATGATGCGTTCGAGCATCGGGCCATGCGGGCTGTCCTGCCAAGGCTTCTGGGCGATTGCGTTCCACGCCACGACCGTCAAGATCAAGAACAGACTACAACGCATGCGAACGATTTCCATTCATGAAGCCAAGCAGGGGCTGCGGCACGCCACGCCCCACCGCGAGCACCTTGAAAAGCTCGCCCATCTCCGTGGGCGAGAGCAGCTTCTGCGCGGCGGCGGCGGCCGGGAGGTAGCGCCGGACGTCCTGCGGGTCTTCGCGCTCGAGCAGCTCGGTGACGCCGCAGTTGACGAGGAATTGCGCCTGCCCCGCGAAGCCGAGGACCTCGAGCCCGCCCTCGGCCGCCGCGCGCGCGAGCGCGCTGAAGTCCACGTGCGCGGTGATGTCCTGCAGGCCCGGCAGGTAGAACGGGTCGCCGTGCACGCGATGGCGGTAGTGGCAGGCGAGCGTGCCCATCGAGCGCTGCGGGTGGAAGTACTCTCGCCGCGGGAAGCCGTAGTCGATGACCAGGATCGCGCCGCGTGCGAGGCGCCCGGCCAGCGAGCGCATCCACGCGCGCGCGAAGAGCGCGAGCTCGCTTTCGTAGCGCCCGGACGGGGGAATTTCGACCTCGATTTCCCTTGCGGCCTCCAGCAGGGATCTTTCGGCGGGCCTTTCCGACCACGCGAGCTGTCCTTCGTTTGCGCAAACTCCGCGCTCCAGCAAGCCGGCACGCGTCCACGTGACGGCATGCACCGGCATCGCGTCCACGACCTCGTTCGCAAGCATGACGCCGCGGAACTGCGCCGGAAGCCGATCCAGCCAGCGCGCGCGGTCGCCGAGCGCTTGCTGCTGGCGCTGTCTCAACTCCGAGCTGGTTTCGAGTATTTCGTATTTCACCCCGGGGAGTTCCGAAGTCAGAACGCTCGCGAGAGCGCCGGATCCGGCGCCGAATTCGAGCACACCCTCGCCCGGCTCGAGCAACTCGGCGACCTGGCGCGCGAGCGTGCGGCCGAACAGCGGCGAGAGCTCGGGCGCGGTGGTGAAGTCGCCGCCCGCGCCGAACTTGCGCGCGCCGCCCGCGTAGTAGCCCAGACCGGGCTCATGCAGCGCAAGCTCCATGTAGCGCGCGAACGGGATCCAGTTGCCCGCGCGCGCGAGCTCCGCGCCAATGCGCTCGAGCAGAGCGCGGCTCGCGGCAAGCGCCTGCGGCTCCGGCGCGGGCAGCGCGGCGGGATGCATGTGGCTGAATTTAACCTAGAATTCATGCTCGCATGAGCGACTCGCTCGAGGGAAAAACCGCTCTGGTCACCGGGGCCGCCCGCCGCATCGGCGCGGCGATCGCGCGCCGCCTGCACGCGGCCGGCGCGAGCGTGGTGCTGCACTACCGGGGCGCCGAAGCGGAGGCGACGGCGCTGGAGGCGGAGCTGAACGCGGCGCGCGCGGGCAGCGCCGCGCGCGTGAAGGCCGACCTGCTCGCGCCGATCGCACCGCGGGCGCTGATCGCCTTCGCGCAGGAGCGCTACGGCCGCCTTGACGTGCTCGTCAACAACGCCTCCACCTTCTATCCGACGGCGGTGGGCGCGATCGAGACCGGCCACTGGGACGAGCTGATGGGCTCCAACCTGCGCGCGCCGTTGTTCCTTGCGCAGGAGGCGGCGCCTGCGCTGAAAAAACAGCGCGGCGCCATCGTCAACGTCGCGGACATCCACGCCGAGCGGCCGCTGAAGGGCTACGTCGTCTACAGCATCGCCAAGGCGGGCCTCGCCGCGCTGACGCGCTCGCTCGCGCTGGAGCTGGGGCCCGAGGTCCGCGTCAACGCGGTCGCGCCCGGCGCGATCGCCTGGCCCGAGGACGGGCAATTTC
>JAYRND010000187.1:0-8850 GCA_041904885.1 Burkholderiales bacterium | reverse complement strand
CGGGTGCGCAGGGCGATGCTGAGCATGGTGATTCCGAATACCGGGGTGTGTTCGTTCCTTCTCGCCTTGGGCCGGATGTTCAAGCCGGTCTTGCCTTCCGCGCTGAAGGAAAAAATTCCTTCCCGGATCGAGCCGGGCGACGGGCCGCCCGCGCGTCACGCGCGGAAGATGCTCGCCCTCGCGGGCTGCGCGCAGCCGGCGATCGCGCCGCGCATCAACGCCGCCGCGGCGCGGGTGCTGGACCGAAGCGGCATCTCGCTCGTCGAGGCCGGCGGCGCCGGCTGTTGCGGCGCAGTGCGCTTTCACCTGAACGACCAGCACGGCGGCCGCGAAGACATGCGCGCGCTGATCGACGCCTGGTGGCCGATGATCGAGCGCGGCGAGGTCGAGGCGATCGTGATGACGGCGAGCGGCTGCGGGTCGTTCGTCAAGGAGTATGGGCATCACCTGAACGAAGATCCGGCCTATCGAGACAAGGCGGCGCGGGTCTCGTCCCTTACGAAAGACCTGTCGGAACTCCAGTTCGAAGTGAAAACCGGCAAGAGTGGGCGCGTCGCCTTCCAATCCCCGTGTTCCCTGCAGCACGGCCAGCAGATCCGCGGCAAGGTGGAGTCGTATCTGCGGCAGGCCGGCTACGAGCTCACCGAAGTGCCGGAGCCGCACCTGTGCTGCGGCTCGGCGGGGACCTATTCGATCCTGCAGCCCGAGCTCTCGGGACGCCTCAAGGAACGCAAGCTGGCCGCGCTCGCGGCCGGCGAGCCGCAGGCGATCGCCACAGCCAACATCGGCTGCCTCGCGCACCTGCAGTCCGGATCCCACCGCCCGGTGCGCCACTGGATCGAACTGCTCGACGAGTCGGCCGGTTCGGCGGAAAATCCCGCCCCATGAACGCGCCTAGGACCGCCGGGGGGCTTGCGTCGGCCGACACCTCGGTCAAGGTGGTGCGCGCCGCCTGCCCGCACGATTGCCCCGACACCTGCGCGATGCTGGTGACGGTAAAGGACGGCGTCGCCGTGAAAGTGCAGGGCGACCCGCTGCATCCGTTCACCGACGGTTCGCTGTGCACCAAGGTCAGCCACTACGCCGAGCGTACCTATGCGCCCGATCGCCTGATGCATCCGCTGCGGCGGGTGGGGCCCAAGGGTGGCGGCAAATTCGAGCGCATCTCCTGGGACACGGCGCTCGACGAGATCGCCGCGCGCCTGAAGGCGCTGGCCGCCGAGGACCCGCAGTCGATCCTGCCCCTCAGCTACGCGGGCACCATGGGCATGTTGCAGTACAGCTCGATGGACCGTCGCTTCTTCCACAAGCTGGGCGCGTCGCGGCTGGAGCGCACCCTGTGCTCGTCGGCGGGCAAGGCGGGCATCAAGGCCACGCTGGGCGGCAGCTACGGCATGGATCCCGAGCACTACGTGGATTCGAAGCTGATCCTGATCTGGGGCTCGAACCCGATCACCTCGAACCTGCATTTCTGGTCGCGCGCGCAGGAGGCCAAGCGCCGCGGCGCGAAGCTCGTGGCGATCGACCCCTACCGAAGCCTGACGGCGGAGAAGTGCACGCAGCACGTCGCGCCGCTGCCGGGCACCGACGGCGCGCTCGCTCTGGCGATGATGCACGTGCTGATCGGGGAAGGCCTGGTCGACGAGGACTATGTTTCCCGCTTTACCTTGGGTTTCGACTTGTTGAAAGAACGGGTCGGGCAACACTCGCCGCAATGGGCCGCGCAGGTCTGCGGACTGCCCGTCGAAACGATCGTGCAGCTCGCGCGAGACTACGGCACCGCGAAGCCGGCGGCGATCCGCCTCAACTACGGCATGCAGCGCCACGCGGGCGGCGGCATGGCGGCACGCACCATTGCCTGCCTGCCCGCGCTGGTGGGCGCGTGGCGCGACCCGGCGGGCGGCTTGCTCCTTACCACGGCGGACAACTACAACTTCGATCATGCGAAGCTCGAGCGGCCGGACCTGATGCCGTCGCCGGCGCCGCGCGTGATCAATCATTCGCGGCTCGGCGAGGCGCTCACGAAGGCCAACCCGCCGGTACGCGCGGTGGTCGTCTACAACAACAATCCGGTCGCCGTTTGCCCGGATTCCAGCAACGTCGTCGCGGGCTTCGCACGCGAAGACCTGTTCTGCGTGGTGATGGACTCGTTCCTCACCGATACAGCGGACTACGCGGACATCGTTCTGCCAGCCACTACGCAGCTCGAGCACCCGGACATCCACAAGTCCTACGGGCACCTCTACGTGCTCGCGAACAACGCGGCCATCGCGCCGGTGGGCGAGTCGCTGCCCAACGCCGAGGTGTTCCGTCGCCTGGCCCGCCGCATGGGCTTTACCGAGGACTGCTTCGCTGACACCGACGACGACCTCGCGCGCCAGGCGATCGGCTCCGGCCACGCGAACCTCGCCGGGATCGACTGGGACACGCTGAAGCAGAACGGCTGGCAGCGGCTCGCGCTGCCGCACAGGTTCGCGCCGTTCGCAAACGGAAACTTCCACACGCCTTCGGGCAAGTGCGAGTTCTACAGCGAGGCGCTCAAGGCGCAGGGCATGGATCCGCTGCCCTGCTACCACCCGCCCGCGGAGCTGCCCTCGAGCAACCCCGGGCTGGCGCGCAAGTACCCGCTAAATTTCCTGTCGCCGCCGGTGCGCAACTTCCTCAATTCGTCCTTCGCCAACCTGAAGCGCTTCCGCGACGCCGAGGGAGAGCCTTGCCTCGAGCTGCATGCGTCGGACGCCGCGCCGCGCGGCATTCGCGACGGCGACCGGGTCCGGCTGTTCAACGACCGGGGCAGCGTCGTGCTGCGCGCGCGCGTGAACGACAAGCCGCGGCCCGGCGTGGTGGTCGCGCCCTCGGTGTGGTGGAAGAAGTTCTCGCCCGATGGGCGCAACGCCAACGAGCTCACCTCGCAGCGCGTTGCCGACATGGGCGGCGCCGCGACGTTCTACGACTGCCTGGTCGAAGTGGAGCGCGCCGCGCCGGCCGCCTCCTAGAAGTCGTTTGTAAACAACGGTTAGCCGTGTGCCGCAATACCCGCCGCTGCGGCAACGGGGGAGGTAGCTTGGCGTGATGATCGAAGAGCGCCTTGCCGGCGAGCGCATCGCGGCCCTGTTTCGTGTTGCGCAGTCGGCGTATCTCGCGACGCTTGCGAACGCGCTGCTGCTCCTGCTCGTGCTGTGGGACGCTTTCCCGCCCGCGCAGTTGCTGGGCTGGTTCGCCGTGGTCGTGGCCGTGACGCTGGGCCGGGTCGCGCTGCGGCGCGCATACACGCGGCGCGATAGCACGGACGACCCGCGCGGCTGGGAACATTGGTTCGCGGCGAGTGCCCTTGCCGCGGGCGTGACCTGGACCGTTCCGGCAGCGCTGTTCCTGCCAACGAGCGAACCGCTGCTGCAGCTGGCGGTGGTGTTCGTGATCGGCGGCAGCATCATCGGCGCCGCCGGCGTTTACGCGGCCAGCCCCATCGCGTTCTATGGCTTCAGCGTCCTGCCGTTCAGCGCGGTGGTGGTGCAGCTCGCGGTGCAGGGCGGCCGCATTTACCCGCTGCTCGCGCTGATGGTCGCCGCCTTCGGCGCGGTCATGGCGCGCATCTACCGCGACGCGCACCGCAGCCTCGTGCAGACGCTGCGGACCCAGATCGAGAACGAAGAACTTCTGCGACGGCTCGCGCAGAGCGAGGGCCAGCTGCGCGATGCGATCGAGAGCTTTCCCGAGGGCATCGCGATCTACGATGCCGATGACCGTTTGGTGGTGTGCAACGAGGTCTACGCCAATGCCTACGGCGGCGGCAAGACCGCGCAGCAGCTGCTGGGCACGACCTACCCGGTGATCGCGCAGAACGCCCTGGAGGCCGAGGTGCTGCCGCCCGAGTACGAAGGCCGCCGCACCCAGTGGCTGGAGGAGCGCCTCGCGCGGCGGCGCAGCGGCGCGGGCAAGGTGCGCCACTACGAGCTGCGCGACGGCCGCTCCCTGCAGGGCCTGTTCGTGCGCAGCCGCGCGGGCGGCACCGTGAGCATGTTCACCGATGTCAGCGAGCTGCGGCGGGCGCAGCAGGCGCATGCAAAGGCGCTCGCGGAGGAGCGCAGGCTGCTCGACGAGCGCCACGCCGCGGAAAAGGCGCTGCGCGAGAGCGAGGCGCTGTACCGGAACCTCGTGGAAACGTCGAACGACCTGATCTGGTCGGTGGACAGGGACGGCAACTGGACGTACCTGAGCCCGGCCGCGACGCGGCGCATCTACGGCTGCGAGCCGGGCGAGATGCTCGGCCGGCCGTTCAACCACGTGCTCGCGCAGGAGGTCACCGAGCGGGACCTGGCGGTGTTCCGCCGGGTCCTCGAGGGCGAGTCGGTATTCGACTACCAGACCCGGCACCTGCGCCGCGACGGCGGCCATGTCGACCTTTCCTTCAATGCCGTGCCCTTGCGCGACGCGCGCGGCGCGGTGGTGGGGGCGACGGGCACCGCGCGCGACGTGACGGCCGAGAAGGTCGCGGCGGCGGCGCAATTCGAGAACGTCGAAAAGCTGCGGCTGGCGGTGGATGCCGCCGAGCTGACCTATTGGGAATGGGAGCGCGACACCGGCCGCCTGCACTGGGGCCGCGAACCTTCGGCGCTGGTGGGCGCGCAGGAGGGCCGCAACACCCGCTGGTCGGAGTACCTGGAAAGCGTGCATCCCGAGGACCGCGAGCGGTACCTCGCCACCGTCAATGCCGCCTGGGAGCAGGCCGGCGCCTGCACCAACGAATACCGGGTCATCCGCAGCGACGGACGCGTGGTCTGGCTTTCCTCCCACGGTAAGACGATCGCCGACGGCACCGGCCGGACCTACCGCATGATCGGCGTCTCGCAGGACATCACCGAGCGCAAGCGCCAGGAGGAAGAGGCCCGGTTCCTCGCCTACCACGACACGCTCACCGGGTTGCCCAACCGGCGGCTGCTCGACGACCGCCTGGGTCAGGCCGTGTACCTCGCCCAGCGGCGCAACACGCGCGTCGCGGTGATGGTGGTGGACCTGGACCGCTTCAAGCAGGTGAACGACCAGCTGGGCCACCGCGCCGGGGATGCGGTCCTGCGCGAGGCGGCGCACCGCATCTCGGGCTGCGTGCGCAAGGCCGACACGCTGGCGCGCCACGGTGGCGACGAGTTCGTGGTGGTGATCCCCGACATGCGCCAGGACGGCGACTGCCAGGTGGTCGCCGAGAAGATCCTGCGCTCGCTGGAGCCCGCTTTCCGGGTCGACGGCCGCGAGTTCGCGATCGGCGCGAGCATCGGCGTCTCGATCTTCCCCGCCGACGCCGGCGATGGCGAGGCGCTGCTGCGCAACGCCGACGCCGCCATGTATCGCGCCAAGGAGTTGGGGCGAAACAACTACCGCTTCTACGGCCGCTAGCCGGTAGCGGCTCCATTTCTAGTACAGTGCCTTTTCCATGAGGCACGTCGTTCGGCTGGCGAGGTTCGTCGTACCCTACCGGGGGAAGGTCGCGGTGGCCATGCTGGCGCTGGTGGTCGCCGCGGGCTGCGTGCTGGCGCTTGGCCAGGGGCTGAAGCTGGTGGTTGACCGGGGTTTCGGCAGCGGCAGTCCCGATCTTCTCGATGGCGCGCTCGCGGCCATGATCGGGGTAGCGGCGCTGCTGTCGGCCGCCACCTTCGTGCGCTTCTACCTGATGATGACCCTGGGCGAGCGCGTCGTCGCCGACCTGCGGCGCGCGGTATTCAGCCACATCCTCGCCCTGGAGCCGGGGTATTTCGAGTCGATGCGCACCGGCGAAGTGATCTCGCGCCTGACCAACGACGCTACGCTGCTGCAGCAGGTGATCGGCTACGGCCTGTCGATGTTCGTGCGCAACCTGCTGATGATGGCGGGCGCCGTGGTGATGATGTTCGTGGTGAGCTGGAAGCTCGCGGCCTTCGTGCTGCTTGGAATTCCCGCCACGCTCGTGCCAATCCTTCTGCTCGGCCGGCGCGTGCGGCGCCTGTCGCGCGATAACCAGGACCGGGTCGCGGACGTGTCGGCGTATGTCGACGAGGCGGTGCACGAGATCCGCACCGTGCAGGCCTACGCGCACGAGGACGCGGACCGGGAGGCGTTCGGCCGGCACGCCGAGGCCGCGTACCGTTCCGGCGTTGCGCGCATCGGGCAGAAGGCGTTCCTGATCGCCTCGGTGATGCTGATCGCGTTCTGCGCGGTGGGCGTGATCCTGTGGGTCGGCGGCCACGACGTGTTCGCCGGGCGCCTGTCGGCGGGCGAGTTGTCCGCCTTCGTGTTTTACGCATTTGTCGCGGCGACCGGGGCCGGCACGGTGTCGGAGGTCTGGGGCGAGCTGCAGCGCGCCCCCGGCGCCACCGAGCGGCTGATGGAGGTCCTCGACGCGCGGCCGACGATCGGCGCGCCCGTGGCGCCGGCGCCGCGCCCTCTGCATACCGGAATAGCCTTGGACAGGGTTTCTTTCGCGTATCCGGCGCGGCCCGGCACGCTGGCGCTCGACCACTTCTCGCTGGAGGTATCGCAGGGCGAGCGGGTCGCACTGGTCGGTCCGTCCGGCGCAGGCAAGACCACGGTGCTCTCTCTCCTGCTGCGCTTCTACGACCCGCAATCGGGCGCCATCCGCATCGGCGGCACCGAGCTGCGCGAGTTCGACCCGGCGGCGCTGCGCGGCCTGATCGCGGTCGTGCCGCAGGAGCCGGTGATCTTCGCCGCCAGTGTGCTCGACAACGTGCGCTACGGCAGGCCGCAGGCGAGCCGCGAGGAAGCCGAGCGGGCCTGCGAGCAGGCGTTCGCCCTCGAGTTCATCCACCGCCTGCCGCAGGGCATGGATACCGCGCTCGGCGAGCGCGGCGTGACGCTCTCGGGCGGCCAGCGCCAGCGCCTGTCGATCGCGCGTGCGCTGCTCGCAGACCGGCCAATCCTGCTCCTGGACGAAGCGACCAGCTCGCTGGATGCCGCCAGCGAGCGCATGGTGCAGCAGGCGCTCGAGGCGCTCGAGCGTGGCCGCACCACCCTGGTGATCGCGCACCGCCTCGCCACCGTTCAGCATGCCGACCGCATCGTGGTCATGGACCGCGGCCAGGTCGTGGCGCAGGGCACGCACGCCGAGCTGATGAAGCAGGGCGGCCTGTACGCCAACCTGGCGGCGCTGCAATTTCTTGACGCGGGAGGGAGAAAGCTCGAACGCGCGGCATGAAATATGTTCTTCTCTTGCTCCCGCTCCTGTCTTTTTCCGGTCATGCTGAAAGTCTGAAGGTCGGCTCCAAGCGCTTCACCGAGTCGTACATCCTCGGCGAAATCCTGGTCCGCGCCGCGGGCGATGCGGTGCACCGGCAGGGGCTCGGTAACACCGGTATCGTGTTCGCGGCGCTCAAGTCGGGCGCGATCGATCTCTATCCCGAGTACACCGGTACCATCGCGAAGGAGGTTCTCAGGCTCGACGGCAAACCTTCGCTTGACGAGATCAACCTGGGTCTCGCGCCGCTTGGTCTTGCCGCCGGCGTGCGCTTGGGCTTCAACAACAGCTACGCGCTGGCGATGCAAGAAGAGCGCGCGCGGGCGCTCGGCATCGTGAAGCTATCCGACCTGGCGAATCACCCGGCGCTGCGGCTGGGCCTGTCGCAGGAATTCATCGGCCGCGCCGACGGCTGGCCGGGCCTCAGGCAGGCCTATCGGCTGCCGTTCGACGCGCCGCAGGGCCTGGACCACGGCCTCGCCTACGAGGCGATCGCCGCCGGGCGCATTGACGTCATGGACATCTACACCACCGACGCCAAGATCGAGCGCTACAAGCTGCGCGTGCTGGAGGACGACCGCAAGTACTTCCCGCGCTACGACGCGGTGCTGCTGTACCGCACCGACCTGCCGCGCCGGGCCCCGGCGGCCTGGGCGAAGCTGCAGAAGCTGGAGGGCCGCATCGACGAGCGCACCATGGTCCGCCTCAACGCGGCAGCCGAGCTGGATGGGCGCAGCTTTGCCGAAGCAGCCATCCTGTTCGATGCCGCCACTCTGCCAAATGCGAAAAGATCATTCCGGGAGATCCTTTTCGGCCCGGATTTCCTTCGCCTCACCGGACAGCACCTGATGCTCGTGTTCGCGTCGCTCGCGGCGAGCATCGCCGCCGGAATTCCCCTCGGCATCGCCGCGCAGAAGACGCGGGCGACCCAGCTGATCTTGGGGGTGGTCGGCGTGATCCAGACGATCCCGGCGCTTGCGCTGCTCGCCTTCCTGATCGCGCTGCTGGGCGCAATCGGCACCATCCCGGCGCTGATCGCGCTGTTCCTCTACGCGCTGCTGCCTATCGTGCGGAACACCTACGCGGGGCTGGAGGGGATCGGCAAAGGCATGCGCCAGGCGCCGCTCGCGCTCGGCCTCACCGCGGGCCAGCGGCTCGCGCTCATCGAGCTGCCGCTTGCCATGCCCTCGATTCTTGCGGGTATCAAGACGTCCGCCGTCATCAACGTCGGCACGGCCACCATCGCGGCTTTCATCGGCGCGGGCGGCTACGGCGAGCGCATCGTCCAGGGGCTGGCGCTGAACGACCACGCGCTGCTCGTCGCCGGCGCGCTGCCGGCCGCGCTGCTCGCGCTCCTCGTCCAGGGCGGGTTCGACCTGGCCGAGCGCCGCGCGAGCTGGCAACATCGCGCAGCGCGCAATCGGCACGATCGGGACCGCCCATGAACCTCGCCACGCTGCTCGCGCTCGCTCCGGGCCGCCGCTTCCGCGCGGCGCTCGTCGGCGCGGGCCAGTTCGGCCACTCCTTCGTCTTCCAGGGCCTGCGCAACGCGCACCTCGACGTGCCGGTGGTGTGCGACCGGGATGCCGAGCGCGTCGCTAGCGCGTTCCGCGCCGCCGGCGTTCCGG
>JAYRND010000186.1:0-5113 GCA_041904885.1 Burkholderiales bacterium | reverse complement strand
TCCTGCCACCGGCGCCGCCGTGTCCGACAAGACCGAGTTCAGCGTCACGGCCGACTATCGCTTCACGTCGAAGGAATGGCCGGACTGGATCCGGCCGCTGTGGCTGCGCGTGCGCGCCACGCGCGTCGCTTCCGAGCTGGGGGGATCAACGAGCATCACCAATGACTACCGGTTTATCGTCAACTACGAGCAGGTGCTGAATTTCTAGGCTGGTTTTGGTAGAATTAACCTTGATGTCATCGCTCTTGTCCCGGCTGATGATCGCGCTCGCAGCGCTTGCCTGGCTGCCCGCAAGCTTCGCGCAAGCCCCGGCCGCGCCCGCCGCCCAGGCGCCGATCTTCAAGGCCGAGGAAATCGAGCAGCTGGTGGCTCCGATCGCGCTCTATCCGGATGCGCTGGTTGCGCAGATACTCATGGCCTCGACCTATCCGCTGGAAGTGGTGTCGGCCGCCCGCTGGCAGAAGTCCAACCCCGGCCTGAAAGGCAAGCAGCTCGAGGACGCGCTGCAGCAGATGTCCTGGGACGCAAGCGTAAAAGCGCTAACGTCTTTCCCGCAGGTCCTCACCATGATGGATTCGAAGATCGACATGACGCAAAAGCTGGGCGACGCCTTCCTCGCCCAGCAGAAGGACGTCATGAATGCGGTCCAGAAGCTGCGTGCCAAGGCCGATCAGGCGGGCAACCTCAAGTCGGGCAAGGAGCAGGTAGTCGAAAAGGTGCAGGAAGGCGGCAATACCTACATCACGATCGAGCCCTCCGATCCGCAGACGGTCTACGTGCCGACCTACAATCCGTCGGTGGTCTACGGCCCGTGGCCGTACCCGGCGTACCCGCCTTATTACTACTATCCGCCGGGCTACGTGCCGGGCGCCGCATTCTTTACGTTCGCCGCCGGTGTTGCGATTGGCGCCGCGTGGAACAACTGGGGCCACGGCAACTGCGACTGGAACGGCGGCGATATCAATATCAACAACAGCAATAGCTTCACCAGTAACAGGGAGAAGAACGTCAATAGGGGGGATAGGGGCCAAGGCAAAGGTGGGGACAGGGGCCAAGGCGGCGGCAAGTGGTCCCACAACCCGGAGCACCGCAAGGGCGCGGGTTATCGCGACCAGGCGAGCCGCGACCGCTTCGCAGGGGGCCAGCAGCGCCCGGGCGTGGATTCCCGCGAGCAATTCCGCGGGCGCGCCGACCAGGGGCGGCGCGACATCGCTGCAGGCGGCGGCGCCGGCAATTTCCAGGGGCGCGGCGGTGCGACTGCGGGTGACCGAATGCAAGGGGGCGGCGGGCGCGACATCGGCGGCGGCCGTCCTTCCCAGCAGCCGAGCGGATCGTTCGGTGGCGGCGACCGCGGCGGATTCGGCGGAGTGGGCGGTGGCGGCGCGCAGACGCGCGACTTCAGCAACCGTGGCGCGAGCAGCCGCGCGAGTTCATACGGCGGTGGCGGCGGTGCGCGCGCCGGTGGTGGCGGTGGCGGTGGTGGTGCGCGCGCAGGCGGTGGCGGCGGCGGTGGTCGCGGCGGTGGCGGCGGCGGACGCGGCGGCGGAGGCAGGCGATGAAAGGCTGGCGCTGGATCAGGTTGGGCGCAGTCGCTGCCGCGTGCGCATTTAGCGCGGCGGTGATCGGTGCGCCGGCGGCCGCGCCGAAGCAGCAGTCGTTCGCCTCGCCCGACGAAGCGGTCAAGGCGCTCATGGCTGCGGTCAAGGCGCACGACGAGAAAACCATGCTTGCAGTGCTCGGCACGGGCGCGAAGAACGTGATCAATTCCGGCGACAAGGTCGCCGACCGCACGGGCCGCGAGAAATTCGCGGCCGCCTATGACGAAGCGAACAAGCTCGAAATGCAGGGCGACGCCAAGGCTGTCCTCGCGGTAGGCAAGGACGCTTGGCCGTTTCCGATCCCGGTCGTGAAAGCGGGGAGCGCCTGGCGCTTCGACGCGAAGCAGGGCGCCGAGGAACTGCTCAACCGCCGGATCGGGCGCAACGAGCTGTCGGCGATCCAGGCCGTGGAGGCTTATGTGGACGCGCAGCGCGAGTACTACGTGCTGAACCCGGCGAAAGAGAACCTGCTGCAGTACGCGCAGAAATTCGTCAGCTCCAAGGGTAAGCGCGACGGCCTCTATTTCCCGACGAAGGAAGGCGAACCGCAGAGCCCGCTTGGGGCGATCTATGCGCGCGCCACCGCTGCGGGCTACAAGGCGGATGAAGGCGGTAAGCCCATCCCGTATTACGGCTACTACTACCGCATTCTCACGGGGCAGGGACCGGACGCGGTCGGCGGCGCCTACAGCTACCTGGCGCACGGCAAGATGATCGGCGGCTTCGCGCTGATCGCGTACCCGGCGAGCTACGGCAACTCCGGCATCATGACCTTCATCGTCAACCAGAACGGCGCGGTCTACGAAAAGGACCTGGGCCCGAACACCGCTGCCGCGGCGCAAAAGATCACCCGCTTCAACCCCGACAAGACCTGGAAGAAGCACTGACCCGCCTCTCCGGCGGGAGATAATGCCGCTCCATGAGCGGCATCGCCGTCGTAGCCAGCGCGCAGGACGCAAAATTCGCCGACGACGTGCGCGCCGGGCTGCAATCCGCGGGCCTCGACGCGGTCGTTTTCCCCTCCTTGCCGCCGGGCGCGGACACCAGTGTCGTCCTGATCTGGAGTGCCGCTCTCGAGGCGACGCATTCGATCGACGCCCCGATGCTGATCGGCTTGTGGTCGGAGGACCGGCTTGTCACCGTGCGACGCGACCCGACCCCGCTGCCGCTCGGCCTGCGCGACCTGCCCTCGCTGCCGCCCTCGACCACGGTCGCGGAAATCTGCGCCGCGGCTGCTGCGCGGCGGGCAATCGAATCGCCGCTCGCGGGCGACGAAATCGAGAAGGTATCCGTTGGCGCGATGTTGGCGGGCGCAGCCAGGGCCGAAGGCACCACGCGCATCGGATCGACAGGCACACAGGAAGTGGAGCTGGAGTTCTGGCGGGCGATCAAGGACGGCAACGACCCGGGCGACTTCGAGCTGTACCTGCAGCAGTTCCCGACCGGCATCTACGCGGCGCTCGCCAGGCGGAAGATCGCGAGGTTGGGCGGCAGCGCGCCAGCGAGTCCGGGGGAGGAGAAACGGGAAATTGAAGAAGCTGCCCGGCGCGAAACCGAAGCTCGCCGGAGACTTTCCCGAGAAAAGGCCGGGTTCGAAGCGCAGCTCGCGACCAGGGAAGCGGAGTATGCTAAGCGCGAGGCAGAGCTGAAAAAGAAGCTCGACGAAGCGCCCAGGACGAAGCCGCGGCTCGGCGTCATCGCCTCCGTCCTCCTATTCATCGTCACGATTGCCGGCGGCAGCTGGTACTACTTCAGTAAGGCGAGCCTGGAGAAGCAGGCGGCGCTGACCGCGGCGCTCGAGCAGGCGAGCACGGCGGCAGAAGAGCTGAAGGCGGCGCAGGTGCGGCAGCAAGCCGCGTTGAAGAAGCTGGAGGAAGAGCGAGCGGCCGAGGTTGAAGCGATCAAGGCCGGCGACCAGGCGAAGGTCAAGGAGGCCCAGGAAGCGGCGAGGCGGGCGGAGGCTGAGGCGTCCAAACAGGCCGAGTTGGTCAGGGCACGGGAAGCGGCCGCTGCGGAGGCGCGCAAAAAGGCGCAAGAAGGCGCCAGGAGCGCCAAGTCGGCGGCCGTGGCCAAGTCCCCTGAGGTGACCGTGGCAACCGCACCAGCACCGCAAGCGGCGCCGATCCCTGTCGAGGCACCGAAGGCGGAGGTGACGAAATCGGAGCCTGCGCCTGTGGCGGCAGCAAAGGCGCCCGAGCCTGGGGCCAAGTCGGCGGAGGCGCGTAAACCCATGACGCGCTCGGAGCGCGAGCGCGAGGAAGAGGAACGGCTCGGCCGCGTCGCTGCCGCGAAGCCAGCCACGCAGGTTGCGGCTTCTGCGCCTTCAACTGCGCCGGCGCCGACACCGGCAGCGAGCGGGCCACCTCAGCAATCCGCGGAACTCCTGCAGCAGGCCCAAGCGATGGAGGCAAGCGATTCGCGCGGGGCCGTCAAGATCTACCGCTCCCTCGCCCGCAACGGCAACGGCGCGGCGGCGAAGCGCCTGGGTGAGATTTACGACAAGGGAATCCCCGGAATTTCGCGCGACTACGCCGAATCGCTGCAGTGGTACGAGACGGCGCGCAAGCTAGGCGAAAGCGTCGAGATGGCTGGCAGGCGCGATGGGCCGGCGCCGCCGGTGCGGCCCGCGCCACCTTCGACGAGCGCGGCAAAGCCAGCGCCAATGCCTGAGCCGGTGAAGAAAGCGGAACCTGCTCCGGCTCCCGTAGCTGCAGCCGCCCCCGAGGCGCCCAAAGCCGCAGCGCCTGCGTCGGCGCCAGAGCCGACGAAGTCGGTGTCGCCGCCGCCCGCGCCGGAGCCGGAGTCGAAGCCAGGCTGGTTCCCCGCGCGCGGAATCTGGATCCCGCTGCTCGTGCTTGCTTTCATCATCTGGCGCCGAACCCGCCGCCGGCAGAAGAAGGCGGCGCGCCGGGAACAGCGCTCATTGGATGCCGCCGCGAATACCGCGAGCCCCGCGATGTTCTCGAGGTCTCGTCCTGAGAACGCCCAGGGCGAAGTGGCGCCGCTAGTGGCTCGACAGACCGACGGAACTCTTTTTGTATCGTATTCGCACAAGGACCGCCCGCGCGTCGAGCCGATCGTCACGGTGATCGAGGAGATGGGGCGGCGGGTGTGGATGGACCGCTCCGACATCACCGGCAAGACCGGCTGGGCCGGGCAGATCGTGCGCGCCATCCGCGAGTGCCACGCGGTGGTGCTGATGGCCTCGCCCAATTCCTACTCATCCGACCAGGTGGTGCGCGAGCTCTATCTCGCCATGAACCACAAGAAGACCATCGTGCCGATCGAGATCGAGCCGGCGGAGATGCCGGACGAACTGCAGTACATCCTTGCGCCTTTCCACCACCACCGTCTGTCCGGCGGCGAGCCGCGCCAGGTGATCGGCCGCGCGCTGGCGGCGGTCTGACCGGCGGCGGGATGGGCGAGCCAGGCGTACCGGCGCAGGTCGAGCCGCTCGCCCGCGCCTGGGAGTCGCGCGATCCCGCCGAATGGCGCCGCGACGCCGCGCGCTACGT
>JAYRND010000185.1:0-18727 GCA_041904885.1 Burkholderiales bacterium | reverse complement strand
CTTCGTCGACCTGGCGGACCAGCCGGTGCGGACCCTCTTCAAGCTCTATCCCTGGGAGTGGCTGGTGCGCGAGGAGTTCGGGCAGCACCTGCTCGCGCGCCCGGCGGCCATCATCGAGCCCGCCTGGAAGATGCTGCTGTCCAACAAGGCGCTGCTGGTGCTGCTCTGGGAGATGAACTACGGCCATCCCAACCTGCTGCCGACGTACTTCACGCCGCAGAAATTCGGCGCCGACTACGTGCGCAAGCCCCTGCTGTCGCGCGAAGGCGCCAACGTCACCATCCGCAGCCGGGGCGTGGTGCGCCAGCAGCCGGGCGGCTACGGCGGCGAAGGCTTCGTCTACCAGAGCGTCGCGCCGCTGCCCGCCTTCGACGGCCGCTACCCCGTGATCGGCGCCTGGATCGTCGGCGAGGAGCCCGCCGGCATCGGCATCCGCGAGGACGACTCGCCGATCACCAAGAACTCGAGCCGCTTCGTGCCCCACTACTTCACCTAGAGGACCCGACCATGGACTTCGTGAAATTTTCGCTCTCCGGCTTCGACGAGTTCCTGATCTACGCGGGCCTCGCCGTCGTCTTCATCTACGCCTACATGATCTCGTACCTGGCGCTAACGCCCTACAACGAGCTGAAGCTCATCAAGGACGGCAACGTCGCCGCCGCGGTCAGCCTATCTGGCGCGGTCCTCGGCTTCACGCTGCCGCTCGCGGCGGCGATCGTGCACAGCGTCCATCCCTGGGACATGATGCTCTGGGCGGTGATCGCGGGCCTCGTGCAGCTGATCGTCTACCTCGCCGTGCGCTACACCCTGATCAACGTCACGCGCCGCATCCCCGACGGCCAGGTCGCCTCCGGCATCGTGCTCGCCGCAATCTCGGTCAGCGCCGGCATCCTCAATGCCGCCTGCATGACCTATTGACATGACAACCGGGCAGACATTCGTGGCGATCCGCGCCGCCGAGGCGCCGCTGCGGCCGAAGCCGACGTCGCCGCCATTTCCCGCCGACATGGTGAGGAAGGTCGCGGCGGGACGCGACAAGCGGCCGCTCGGCGACCTGTTCGGATTGACCAACTTCGGCGTCAACCTGACGACGCTTGCGCCAGGCGCGTATTCGGCGCTTCGTCACGCGCACACCAGGCAGGACGAGTTCGTCTACGTGCTGGAGGGCGAGCCCACGCTCATCACCGACGCTGGCGAAACGTTGCTCAGGGCCGGCATGTGCGTGGGCTTCAAGGCGGGAACGGGCGATGCCCACCACCTGCACAACCGGACGCAGAGCAACGTCCTGATCCTGGAAGTCGGCGACCGCAGCGCGGGTGATGCGGCCAGCTACCCGGACGATGACGTCGTCGGCGCCGCGGGTCCGGACGGCAAGTGGATCTACACCAGGAAGGACGGCACCCCTTACTAGCCGCCGAAGCCGTCCGCGACGCGGATGTCGACGAGGTTCGGGCGGCCGCTGGCGAAGGCTTCGCGCAGCGCCGGGGCGATGTCCTGCGGGTCGGTGACGCGGCGCGCGGCGAGCCCGAACGATTGCCCGAGCTGCACGAAATCGATCTCGGGGTCGCGCATGTCCATGCCAGTGAATTTGCTCGTGCCGCGAAATGACACCAGCCGCTCCTTGATGATGCGGTAGCTGCGGTTGTTGGCGATGATGTAGGTGATCGGCAGTTTCAGGTGAGCGGCGGTCCACAACGCCTGCACGCCGTACATGGTGCTGCCGTCGCCCACCACGACGGCAATCGGCCGACCGGGCAGCGCGAGGCTCACGCCGACCGCGCCCGGAATGGCGAATCCCAAGCCGCCGCTCGCCAGCCCGAAGAAGCCGCGCGGGTCGCGCAGGGGCAGGAACCCGGGCAGCGTCACCGAGGAGGTCAGGGCTTCGTCGAGGACGACGGCATCTTTGGGCAGCGATTCGGCGAAGCGCAGCATCATGTACCTGGGATCGATAGGCACGGTCTCCGCCGCCAGCATGGCCTCGATACGCGCCTTGTCGCGCTGCGCGCTCCAGTTGCTGCCCTTGAGCAAGGCGATGCGCTTCTCGGCGGCAGCGGCCTGGACTGCGGAGCGCCGCGCCCGCAGCAGCGGCAGCAGCGCCGCCAGGGTCTGCTTGACGTTCGCCTGCACGGCAAGGTCGGTGCGGTAGTTCTTGCCCAGCTCCCAGCTCCGCTCCGAAAGGTGGATTACCGGCAGGTTGTCCGGCAGCGGCTCGGTCGGGCTGTAGACCGACATGCGCAGCAGGTCCGCGCCCAGGCAGAACAGCAGGTCATAGGGCTCGAGCAGGCCGCGCACCTGCTTCTGCGAGCGCGTGAGCGAGCCCATGCAGGCCGGGTGCTCCGTCGGAAACTGCGCGCTGTAGGGCACCGGCGACTGGTAGACCGCGGCGCCCAGCAGCTCGGCGAGCTCCGCGGCCTCGGCGAAGGCGTCGTGCGATGCAAGCTCCTGGCCGGCGAGGATGGCCGGGCGGGTGGACGCAAGCAGCATGTCCGCGAGCCGCGCGAGGGTCTCGTCGGAAGGGCGCGTGACTGCATCCACGCGCACCGGCCGCCCCATGTCGAGTTCCACGTTCTGGTCGAGCACATCGCCCGGCAGGCTGATGAACACCGGGCCGGTCGGCGGCGTCAGCGCAACCTTGGCCGCGCGGTGCAGGACGCGCGGCAGGTCCTCGGCGCGCGTCACGTCCACGGCCCACTTCACCATCGGCTGCGCGATCGGCACCAGCGGGTCGTAGAGCAGCGGCTCGAGCAGACCATGTCCCTGCTCCTGCTGGCCGGCCGTGAGGATGACCGGCGAGCCGGAAAACTTTGCGTTGTAGAGGGCGCCCATCGCGTTGCCGAGGCCCGGCGCGACGTGCACGTTGGCCGCGGCCAGCCGGCCCGAGGCGCGGCAGAAGCCGTCCGCCATTCCGACGACGACGGCCTCGTGCAGGCCGAGCACGAACTTCAGCTGCGGAAAGTCGGGCACCACCTCCATGATCGGGAGCTCGGTGGTACCCGGGTTGCCAAAGAGGTGCGTGACCCCTTCGTCGCACAGCAGCTGCAGGAACGCCGCGCGGCCGGTGGTGCTGCGCGCTGCCACCGGCTAGCCGCTGTAGGCGACGACCTTCTGCTTCTGCTCGCCGAGGCCCTGGATGCCGAGGGTCATGACATCGCCCGGCTTGAGAAACACGGGGGTGGGCTTCATGCCCAGGCCCACGCCCGGCGGCGTGCCCGTGCAGATCACGTCGCCCGGCAGCAGCGTCATGTACTGGCTGACGTGGGAGACGATCTGCGCGCAGTTGAAGATCATGGTCCTGGTATTGCCCGTTTGCATGCGCTTGCCGTTCACATCCAGCCACATGTCGAGCGCCTGCGGGTCCTTGATCTCGTCGGTGGTGACGAGCCAGGGGCCGATCGGCCCCGCGGTGTCGAAGCCCTTGCCCTTGTCCCACTGGCCGGTCGCCATCTGGAATGAACGCTCCGAAACGTCGTTCACCACGCAATACCCCGCGACGTACTCGAGCGCCTCAGCCTCGCTCACGTATTGCGCCTTGCTCCCGATCACGATGCCGAGCTCCACTTCCCAGTCGAGCTTGGTCGAGCGCTTCGGCTGGATCACATCGTCGTTGGGGCCACTGATGCAGGTGGTGGCCTTCATGAACACGATCGGCTCGGACGGGATCGCCATGCCGGCTTCCTTGGCATGGTCGGAATAGTTCAGGCCGATGGCGACGAACTTGCCGATGCCGACGAAGGGCACGCCCAGGCGAGGGCCGTTGGCCACCACCGCCAGCGTCTCGGGCTTGATCTTGGCGAGCATCTTCAGCCCGCGCGGCGCCAGTTCCTTGGGACCGATGTTCTCCACCACTTTGGACAGGTCGCGCAGCCGCCCTTCGCTGTCCACCATCGCCGGCTTCTCGAAGCCGTTCTTGCCGTAGCGGCACAACTTCATATCGTCATTCCCCCGTCGATCGAATACATGTTGCCGGTCGCAAAACGCGCCTCGTCGGACGCGAGGAACACCAGGATCCCCGTGATGTCGTCCACCGTGCCCAGCCGCCCCATCGGCTGCCGGGCGATGAAATCCTTCCTCGCCTGCACCGGGTCGGCGAAGGCGTTGATGCGGTCGCCGAGCGAGGGCGTGTCGACGGTGCCCGGACCGATGCAGTTGCAGCGTATTCCCTGCTTCACGTAGTCCGCGGCGATCGCCTTGGTCAGGCCGACCACCGCCGCCTTGGTCGCGCCGTAAACAAAGCGGTTCGGCAGCCCGCGCACGCTGGAGGCGATCGAGGACATGTTGATGATCGAGCCGCCGCCCTTCTTCAGCATGCCGGGCAGGAAGGCCCGCGTGACCAGGTACATGGACTTCACGTTCAGGTTGAAGCTGAAGTCCCAGTCCTTGGGCGTGCACTCGAGGATGGTGCCGTGGTGCACGAAACCGGCGCAGTTGAACAGCACGTCGATCTCGCCCACCTCGTTTGCAACTTTCTGGATAGCCGCCTCGTCCGTAGCGTCGAGTGCGCGGGTCTTGAGACCTTGTTTTTCAAGATCCAAGAGCAATTTTCCGTTCAGGTCCGTAGCCCATACCGTGGCACCCTCGCGCGCAAACGCGAGCGCGGCCCCCCGGCCGATGCCCTGGCCCGCCGCGGTGATGAACGCGGTTTTCCCTGCAAGCCTTCCCGCCACTTGCGATCGCCCCTCGGTTGAAACCTGGAATTATAAGGCCGCCGCCGCGCCGGCCTAGATTGCCGCTCCGGTCTTTTCGTCGAAGAAATGCACTCGCGCCGGATCCAGCGCGAGCCGGATATTCTCGTGCGCCTTGACGCGAACGGAAGGGTCGACGCGCGCCACCATGGCCGCGCCGCCAGCCCGGAAGTTGACCAGGATCTCGTTGCCCAGCGGCTCGACGACGTCCACCACGGTGTCGAAGCAGCAGCCGGCCGGATCAGCGCCATTGGCGAGGCGCAGGGCTTCGGGCCGCACGCCGAGCGTGAGGCGCCCGCCCGCATGCGCGCGCGTCCGCTCCAGGTGCTGCGGCGGTACGTGCACGCGCAGGGCCTGCGCCTCGGCGCACAGAGTGCCGCCCAGTTCGTTGATCACCACGTCGACGAAATTCATCGCCGGTGAGCCAATGAAGCCCGCCACGAACCGGTTGGCGGGCCGGCCGTAGAGCTCGAGCGGCTCGCCCACCTGCTGCACCCAGCCGTCCTTCATCACCACCACCCGGTCGCCGAGCGTCATCGCCTCGACCTGGTCGTGGGTGACGTAGATCGCGGTCGTCTCCAGGCGCTCGTGCAGCCGCTTGAGCTCCACGCGCATCTGCACGCGAAGCTTGGCATCGAGGTTGGAGAGCGGCTCGTCGAACAGAAACACCTGCGGGTGGCGCACGATCGCGCGGCCGACCGCGACCCGCTGGCGCTGTCCGCCGGAAAGCTGCCGGGGCTTCCTTTCGAGCAGCGGCTCGATGCCGAGGATCTCGGCCGCGTCGCGCACGCGCTTGTCGATTTCCTCCTTGGCGTACTTGCGCATCTGCAGGCCGAAAGCCATGTTGTCGTACACGCTCTTGTGCGGATAAAGCGCGTAGTTCTGGAACACCATCGCAATGTCGCGGTCCATCGGCGGCAGGTCGTTGACCGTCCGCTCGCCAATGAGGATCTCGCCCGCCGTCACCTCCTCGAGCCCCGCCACCATGCGCAGCGTGGTCGTCTTGCCGCAGCCCGAGGGCCCGACCAGCACGATGAATTCCTTGTCGCGGATCTCGAGGTCGACGTCCTTCACGGCATGAAAGCCGTTGTCGTATTTCTTGTTGAGCTTGCGGATCGATACCGTCGCCACCTGTGCTCCTTGCGTCAGCCCTTCACCGAGCCGGTGAGGCCGGTGACGTAGTATTCCACGAAGAACGAGTAGACCAGCGCCACCGGCACCGAGCCGAGCAGGGCGCCCGCCATCAGCTGGCCCCAGAAGAAGATGTCGCCGCGGATCAACTCGGAGACCACGCCCACCGGCACGGTCTTCATTTCGGCCGAGGACATGAAGATCAGCGCGTAGATGAACTCGTTCCAGGAAAGCGTGAAGGCGAAGATTCCCGCCGAAAGGATGCCCGGGACCGCCACCGGAAAGATGATCCGCACCATGGCGCCGAAGCGGGTCGCGCCGTCGATGCGCGCGCACTCCTCCAGCTCCTTCGGGATGGTCTTGAAGTAGCCCATCAGCAGCCAGGTGCAGAACGGGATCAGGAACGTCGGATAGGTGAGCATCAGCGCCCAGGGCGTGTTGCCCAGCTGCAGGTCGCGGACGATGTCGGCCAGCGGGATGAAGAGCAGAGTCTGCGGCACGAGGTAAGTGATGAAGATCGCGGTGCCGAGGAATTCAGAGCCCCGGAACCTGAGCCGCGCCAGCGCGTAGCCGGCGAACATGCCGCAGATCAGCGAGATGATCGTGGAAACGATCGCGATCAGCATCGTATTCCATAGCCATTTCGGGAAGGCGGTCGTCTGCAGAAGCCCCTTCACGTGCTCCAGCGTCGGTTGGAGCGTCCAGAGCGGCGCCGCATTCGGCTGGCGCCAGGTAGCGTAGAGCTCCGCGTCGGGCCGGAAAGCGGTGACCGCCATCCAGTAGAAAGGAAAGAGCGTGAACAGCAGAAATGCCGCCAGCGGCAGGTAGAAGTACACCCACTTCTTCCACTTGCGCTCGATCAGCATAGCGGTGCGCCCCTCAGGCCGCTTCCATGCGCTTGAGGTAGCGCAGCTGCACCCAGACCACCGCGAACAGCACCGGGAACATGAACAGCGACAGCGCCGCGCCCTCGCCAAGCAGCCCCGAGCCGACGCCGATCTGGTAGGCGTAGGTGGCGATGAGATGCGTGGAGTTCGCCGGCCCGCCGCCGGTGAGCACGTAGATCAGCTGGAAATCCGAGAACGTCTGGATCACCGAGAACACCACCACCACCAGCGTCACCGGCAGCAGCAGCGGCCAGGTAACGTGCCAGAAGCGGTGCCAGGCGCTGGCGCCGTCCAGCGCCGCCGCCTCGTGCAGGTCGGGGCTGATCGTCTGCAGGCCCGCCAGGAGGGTGATGGCGAAGAACGGCATGCCGCGCCAGGTGTTGACGAGCACCGCGCACCACATTGCCCAGTCGCCGCTGGAGAGAAACGGCAGACGGTCGGTGATCAGGCCGCCGTGATAGAGCGCCCAGTTCATGACGCTGAACGTCGGATCGAACATCCAGCGCCAGGCGAAGGCCGAGAGCACGGTCGGAATGATGAACGGCAGCAGCATCGAGGCGCGGATGATGCGCTTGAAGCGGAAGCTGCGGTTGAGCAGGAGCGCAAGCCACATCCCCAGGCCAAGCTTGAACACCGTCGCCCAGAACGTATAGAAGACGGTGTTCTTGAACGCCGACTGGAAGATGGTGTCGTCCAGCGCCTTGGTAAAGTTCGCCAGGCCGACAAATTGACCCGCATCGCCCACGCGGACGCTGGTGAGCGAGTACCACAGCGCCATCACGAACGGGTAGGCGATGAAAAGGACCAGAATCACCACTCCCGGGGCGAGCAACGCCGTGGCGAGCACCTTCTCGCTTTCGAGCAGGCGCTTGAAGTGCGAGACCCGGGCGCGCTCGCCGGGTCCCGCCGGGGCCAAATCCCTCAAGGAGCGGTCAGGTGTAGATCTTGCCCAGCTCGCCCGCCGCCCACTTCACGGATTCCTCAGGCTTCATCTTGCCGCTGCAGGCCTGAGCGTACATCACCGTCACGATGAACTTGTTCCAGGCTTCCGCCGCCTTCTGGTTGGGCGCGCCGTTGTATCCCATCAGCCGCTTCTGCGCTGCGGGCGCGGTCTTGAACGGCAGCATGACCGGGTCCTGGTTCCACATCGCGTGCTTCTCCCACTCGCGCGTCGGGCCGACCGCGAAGCCCTTCTGCACCACGAACCACTTGTCGTAATTCGCCTTGGTGTGCGCCCAGCGCAGGAACTCGACCGCGCCCTTGGCGTTCTTCGAATAGCTCATCACCATGTGGTTGAAGGCGGTGTGGTACGCCTGCGCGCCCTTCGGCCCCGCCGGCAGCGGCGCGTGCAGGATGTCGGTGTGCAGCGGCGCACCCTTCTCGGTCTTGAACTTGTCCGCGCCATTCAGGGCCGCCACGTAGATCGAGGCGCCGTTGAGCGAGGCGCTGATATCCCCAGAGAGGAACGCCCGGTTGTTGTTGCTGTCGTCCCAGGCGAGGCCGCCCTCGTCGTGCGCGTCCTTCCAGAAGTTGACCATGAAGCGCACCGATTCGACCGTCTCCTTGGAGTCGAGCACCACCTTGCCCTTGGCATCCACCTCCTGGCCGCCGTAGGACCACAGCAGCGGATAGGTGAAGGTCGGCGCATCGCCGAAGGTGTTGCCAAGCGTCTGGCCGATCGGGTGCTTGTTGGCCTTCAGCTTCTTGCCGACCGCGTGGTATTCCTGCCAGGTCTTGGGGAAGCTCTTCGCGCCGACCTCGTCGAACCAGGATTTGCGGTAGGCGATCATCGCCGGCACGACCGACCAGGGCATCGACACCCACTTGCCGCCCACGCGGTTCAGCTGCGCCGACGCATCGTAGATGCCGCCCTGCGCCTTGCCCACCTCGTCGGCGAGCGCGCTCAGGTCCACCGCCGCCGAGGCGTACAGGTGCGGGTAGTTGTTGAGCAGCATGATGATGTCGGGGCCGTTGCCCGACTGAATCGCCGATGTGGCGCGCGCCGGAATGTCGTTGGCATTCACCGTCTCGACGTTGAGCTTGATGCCGAGCGCCTTCTGCACCTCGGGCGCGAACACTTCGCGCAGCACCTTGTCGGCCGCCGGCACGAAATCGTTCCACCGCAGGATGTGCACCGTGTTGGCCTGCGCGAACACCGGCGCGCGGTGCGCGGCGAGAATTCCGGCCAGACCGGTGGCGGCAATGCCCGCGCCGGTCGCTTTCAGGAACTTTCTGCGTTTCATTTCCACCCCTCCTCAGATGTACGTTGCGGCCGTCGCAGCCGCAGTGGCAGAGCAATCTGCCTATACGCTAGGCCAAAGTCAACAAGTTCCCGATCATTGCCGGCGCTCCCGCGCCGCAGCATTCGGTTTCCAGGCTTCCGGGTTCACGACATGCGCTGGCCTGCGGCCGAGAGAAAAGTCCACCACGCTCTGCAAGCCGGTCGAGGCGATGGCGTGAAAGCACTCGTCGGTCCAGCACAGCGCGTGCGGCGTGACGATGACGTTGTCCATGGCGAGCAGCGGATTGGCCGGATCGACGGGCTCCTGCTCGAAGACATCCAGCCCGGCGCCAGCGATCCGGCCCGCGCGCAGCGCCTCGATCAGCGCCCGCTCGTGGACGATCGGGCCCCGCGCCACGTTGAGCAGGTAGGCCGAGGGCCTCATCAGCGCGAGTTGCTGCGCGCCGAGGAGGTGTCGCGTTTCGTCGTTCAGCAGGCAGGCGACGACGACGAAATCCGCTTCGCGCAGCAGCTGATCGAGCGGCACCCGCGCCGCGCCCAGCGCCGCCATCGCATGCTCGGTCACGTACGGGTCGGCGACGAGGCGGCGCATGCCGAAGGGCGCCGAGACCTTCAGCAGCTCCTGGCCGATGCCGCCCCCGCCCACGATGCCCAGCGTGCGCCCGACGAGCCCGGTTCCCATCAGGTCGTTGCGCTCCGCCCAGCGCCCGGCGCGCGTGATGCGGTCCTTGGCGAACAGGCGGCCGGCGAGCGCAAAGAGCAGCGTGAGCGTGGCGACCGCCACCGGGCGGCGGATCGCCAGCGGCGTGTTGGTGAGCACGATGGATTTCGCGCTCAGCGCGGGGACGTCGACCGAGTCGTAGCCGATCCCGTGGCGCGCCACGATGCGCAGCCGGCAATCCGGCCGCGAGACCGTGGCTGCGGTGACCCGCGAGGAGTTCACGTACAGCCCGTCGTAGCGAGCCGCGATCTCTGGCGTAATCTCCTTCACCGCCTCGGGCGTGTACTCCCATTCGAGCGCCGGGTTGCCCTTGAGGACTTCGAGCGCCGCGCGGCCGAACGAAGGCTCGCCCGCCGCGTTGAGGACATCGCGCACGATGCCGAGCTTGAATGTCATCGCAGAACCTTCAGCGTCGCGCGGATCGCCGACTGCAGCAGGGAAGAGTCGAGCCCGGCGGCGATCATGTTGAAGCCGAATTCCCGGTAGCGCCGCGCCCAGTCGGCGTCGGCGGCCATGAAGCCCAGTCCCCTGCCGTGGCGGCGCGCGGCGGCCACTACCGCGCGAACGGCGTCCAGGTACCTGGGCGAGTCGAACTCGCCCGGAATGCCGAGGAAGTTGGTCAGGTCGAAGTGCCCGAGCCACAGCACGTCGATGCCCGGGGTCGCCGCGATCGCGTCCACGTCGGCCAGCCCGCGCTCGGACTCGATCTGCGCGATCACCAGGGTGCGCTCGTTCAGGGCAGCGACCTTGGCCTTGACGTCGCCGCCGGAATAGTCGTCCTGGGCGACGCCGAAGGCGGCGCCGCGCCGGCCTCGGGGAGGGTAGTGCGTCGCTTCGGCGATGCGCGCCGCCTCGGCTGCGCTCTCGACCATCGGCACCATGACCCCGTACGCGCCCACGTCCAGCGCGCGCGCCATGAAGTGGTATTCGCTCCTGGGCACGCGCACGAGCGGCTCGATGCCGATGCCGCGGCAGCCCGCGGCCAGCATCTTCAGCGTCTCGAATCCGAGGCCCGCGTGCTCCATGTCGAACAGCGCGAACTCGCAGCCGGCGGATTTCAGCACCTGCGGCAGGCCAGGCGCGAAGAACTCGAAAATCATCGCGCCCGCCACCGTCTCGCCGGCCAGCACCCGCTGCCGGATTGCGCTCTGCCGCACGCCGGTCGTCTCAGCCATCGGAAGTCCTCCCCTGGAAACGCCGGCGATGATAGCGCCCGGCACGCTACGATGGCAGCCCATGTCCGGCCCGCAGCCGATCGTCGACGCGCACCAGCATTTCTGGGACCCGCGCGTGAACTACCACCCGTGGCTCTGCGACCAGCCGCCGATTCCCTTCCGCTATGGCGACTACTCCGCCCTGCGGCGCCCGTACCTGCCGGCCGACTACTTCGCCGACGCCGCGCCGCACCGGGTGGTAAAAACCATCTACGTCGAAACCGAGTGGGATCCGCGCGATCCGATCGGCGAAATGCGCTATGTGGAGAAACTGCGGCGCGAGACCGGTTTCCCGACCGTGGCGGTCGCGCAGGCCTGGCTGGACCGCGAGGGCCTGGGCGCCACCCTGGCGGCCCTCGCGCAGTTCGATTTCGTCCGCGGCATCCGTCACAAGCCGCGCCCCGGGCAAATGGAGGATGCGCGCTGGCGGGCGGGCTTTGCGCAGCTTGCCCGGCAGGGGCTGCGCTTCGACCTGCAGGCGCGTTGGACCCAGCTCGGGGAGGCGGCGCGGCTGGCGCGGGAGTTTCCCGACGCGCGCATCATCCTCAACCACACTGGCCTGCCCGCCGACCGCAGTCGCGAGGGTCTGGAGGGCTGGAGAAGCGCGCTGCGGACGCTCGCCGCCTGCCCCAACACGGCGGTCAAGATTTCAGGCCTCGGCATTCCGGGGCAGGCATGGACAGCGGCGGCGAACCGGGAGGTCGTGCTGGCGGCGATCGACATCTTCGGCATCGGCCGCGCGATGTTCGCGAGCAATTTTCCGGTCGACGGGCTGTGCGCGAGCTTCGGCACGATCGCCGGCGGCATGGCGGAGATCCTGGGCAGTTTTACGGGGTCCGAGCGCCGCGCCTTCTTCCACGACAACGCGGTGCGCATCTACGACATGGAGAAAAGATGAGCGGAAAAATGAAGCTCGGTTACGTGGGAGTCGGCCTGATGGGCCTGCCGATGGCAAGGCGCCTGCTTTCGCTGGGCTACGCCGTGCGCGCGTACGACATCGCGCCCGGCCAGGTGGCTGCGGCGCGCGAGGCCGGCGCGGCGGCGGCTTCCTCCGCCGCCGACGTGGTACAGGGCGCGGACCTTGTCCTTCTCAATCTGCCGACGCCCGAGGCAGTGGAAGCCGCCGTGTTCGGTGAACGCGGCGTCGCCTCGACGCTGCGCCCGCCGCAGCTGCTGATCGACTTCTCCACCATCAAGGTCGACCAGTGCAAGGCCTTCGCGCAGCGGTTGCGCGAGATGACGGGCGCGGGCTGGATCGACGCGCCGGTCTCTGGCGGGCCGCCCGCCTCGGGGAGCGGCACGCTCACCGTAATGGCGGGCGGAGAGGCCGCCGAGATCGAGCGTGCGCGACCCTTGTTCGCCGACGTTGCCGGACGCTTCACGCACATGGGCCCGTCCGGCGCCGGCATGGCCGCCAAGATGCTCAACCAGCTGATCGTGGGCTCCGGCCACGCCGTCATGGCCGAAGCGGTGGTGCTGGCCGAGGCGGCGGGGATCGATGCCGCGCGCCTGCCCGAGTGCCTGGCGGGCGGCCTCGCCGACAGCCCTCTTCTGCAGAAGCTGTACCCGCGGATGGTGAAGCGCGACTACGCGCCGCAGGGCTACGTGCGGCAGCTCCTCAAAGACCTCGAGATGGTGAACGAGTTCGCCGGCGCCCTGAAGGCGCCGACCCCGATGATGGGCGAAGCACTGACGCTGTACCGGATGCTCGCGCACCTGGGCCATACCGAGCTCGACACGGCTGCCGTGCTCAAACTCTATGAGCGCTGACGGCTTGCCGATTGTCGATGCGCACCACCACCTGTGGCAGCTCTCGGGCGGCCCGCTTTACTATCCGTGGCTGCAGGACGCGCAGCCGCATGACTTTTTCCTGGGGGAATACGGATCGCTGAAGCGTGACTACCTGCCGCCGGATTACCGGCGCGATGCCGCCGGCCACAACGTCGTGAGGACGGTACATGTAGAGGCCGAGTGCCGCCGCGATCAGCAGGTCGCCGAAACCCGCTGGCTTACAGACATGCACGCGCGGTACGGAATGCCGGATGCGATCGTCGCGCACGCCTGGTTTCACACCGGCGACGCCGAAGCGATGCTCGCCGAGCAGGCCAGTTTCGCGCTGGTCCGCGGCATCCGCTCCAAGCCCGCCGACGAAGCCATGATGCGCGACCCGAAATGGCTCGCGGGACTGCGCCTCCTGGAGAGGTTCGGGCTGTCGTGGGACCTGCGGGTCAAGACCTGGGAGCTCGAAGCGGCGGCGGAGGTGGCGCGCGGAATTCCGGGGATCCCAGTGGCGCTCAACCACGCCGGGTTTCCGTGGGACCGGAGCCGCGCCGGGCTCGAGTTGTGGCGGCGCGGCATGAACGCCCTGGCCGCCTGCGAGCAGGTGGTCTGCAAGCTGTCCTGCCTGTGCCTGCCGGAGGGTGCATGGAACTACGAGGACAATCGCAGAATCGTGCTCGAGACAATCGACATCTTCGGCATCGGGCGCTGCATGTTCGCGTCGAACTTTCCGGTAGACAGCCTGCGCGTTTCCTATGATCAGATGTTCCGGGACTTCAAGCGCATAACCGGGACGCTGGCGCAGTCCGACCGGCGCAAGCTTTTTCACGACAACGCCTCTCGCTTCTACCGCATCTAGGACCTCGGGCTGGCGCGAGCCGCCGCCGGCGCGGTGCAGCATCGGGCAGAGGGCGAAACAACCGGCCTGACCACTTGACCAATCTCTGGCTCTGCCGATACGCTGCGCCGGCTCAGGTTTTCCTTCCTCTTTCGCGATCATCCCTACACATGCGCCTGCAGGCTGTCGAGTCTCGCCGCCTCTACCGCCAGATTGCGGACCAGATCCGCACGCTGATCGGCAATGGCGACGTCGCGCCCGGCGAGCGTTTGCCGGCCGAGCGGGATCTCGCGCGCCAGCTTGGCGTATCCCGGCCCAGCCTGCGGGAGGCGTTAATAGCTTTGGAAGTCGAGGGACTGCTCGACGTGCGCGTCGGCTCGGGCATCTATGTCACCCAGCCGGGCGAGCGGGCGAGCGGGATAGAGCTCGCCGGCGCCTCAGGCCCTTTCGAGGTCATCCGGGCGCGCTGGATGATCGAGGGAGAATGCGCCGCCCTAGCCGCGAAGAACGGCACCGCCGCGCAATTGCGCGCGATCCGCAAGGCGCACGCCGACCTGCAGGCCGAGGCGAGGCGGCACCACAATCCCCTCGATGCCGACCGTGCCTTCCACATGCGTATCGCCGAAGCAACCGGCAACAGCGCCCTGGAACTGGTGGTCCAGACGCTCTGGGACCAGCGAGTCGGTCCCCTTTACCGGGCGCTGGAGACGAAACTCGAGTATCCGGCCATGGCAGCGGAGACCGTCGTAGAGCACGAAGCTGTGCTCGCCGCCATCGCCGCCCGAGCGCCCGGCGCTGCTCGCGCCGCGATGCGCCGCCACATGGATATGACCAAGAAGCGCTACAGCAAGGACTGGAAGGAACTCTCCGCGTGAACCAACTGGATTTCAAGGGGCGCACGGCGATTGTCACCGGCGGCATGCAGGGCATCGGTGCGGCGATCGTCAAGCGCTTGGAAGCCTCCGGCGCGAAGGTCGCGGTCTGGGACCTGGACGGGCGGGAAAGCGTTGACGCGGCCGACAATGATTCGATACTGCGCGCATTGAAGCGCACCCTCGAGCAGCTGGGCAGGATCGACATCCTGGTCAACAACGCCGGCATTGCCGGCCCGACGGCGCCCGTCGTGGACTATCCCATCGACCAGTGGGAGCGGGTCATCCGGATCGACCTGAACGGCCCGTTCCTGTGCTGCCGTGCCGTGGTTCCGCACATGGTGAAAGCGGGCTATGGGCGCATCGTCAACATCGCCTCGGTCGCCGGCAAGGAAGGCAACCCGAATGCCGCCGCGTACGCCGCTGCCAAGGGCGGGCTAATCGCCTTTACCAAGGCGCTCGGAAAGGAACTCGCGCAATCGGGCGTGCTGGTGAACTGCGTGACTCCGGCGGCCGCGCAGACCGCGATCCTGAATCAGGTCACGCCCGAATTCGCAAAGTTCATGTTGTCCAAGATTCCGATGGGCCGCTTCGTCAGGGTAGAGGAGATCGCCGCCCTGGCCTGCTGGCTCGCGTCAGAAGACTGCTCGTTCAGCACGGGCGGCGTATTCGACATCTCCGGTGGCAGGGCAACTTACTAACAGGGAGCACATCATGAACGCACGCAAGATCACCATTGCATTGGCAGCCGCATTCTCGCTTGCCGGCTCCTCGGCCGCGCTGGCGCAGCAGAAGCTGAAGTTCGCGCACGTATACGAGACGGCTGAGCCATACCACACGCAGGCGGTATGGGCTGCGGGCGAAATCGCCAAGCGCACCGCCAACCGCTACTCGATGGACGTATTTCCGGCATCGGCGCTCGGCAACGAGACGCAGATCAATCAGGCGCTGTCGCTCGGTACGGTAGACCTGATCTATACCGGGCAGGCCTTCGCGGCGCGCACCTTTCCGCCCATCGCCATCGGTGGCGCGCCCTACATGTTCCGCGATTTCGACCATTGGAAAAAGTACTCTGAGAGCGCGGTCCTCGCCGAGCTCATGGACGGCTACTTCAAGAAGGGCGGCAATCGGCCGATCGCGGCGTTCTATTACGGCGTGCGGCACACCACCGCCAACAAGGCGATCAACAAACCCGAGGACATGAAGGGACTGAAGTTGCGCGTGCCCGACGCGCCGCTGTACGTGATGTATCCCAAGACGGTGGGAGCGCAGGCGACGCCGATCGCCTTCGCCGAGGTCTACCTTGCATTGCAGAACAAGACGGTCGACGCCCAGGAGAATCCCCTGCCGACCATACTTGCCAAGAAGTTCTACGAGGTGCAGACGCACGTCAACCTGACCGGTCACATCACGGAAATGCTGATGGCGATCGTCGGCGGCCACATCTGGAACAAGCTGTCAGATGCCGACAGGCAGGTGTTTCAGACGGTATTCCGCGAGGCCGCCGAAAAATCAAATGCCGAAATCGTGAAGTCAGAGCAGGCGCTGGCAAGCGACTTTGCCACCAAGTACGGCAAGACGGTCGTCAAGTCGGATCGCGCAGCATTCCAGAAGGTGTTCGTGCCGTTCCACACCGGCCCGGACGCGACCTGGGACAAGGCGCTCTACGACCGGGTCCAGGCGATCAGGTAGATGGACAAAAAGGGAAAGAAGCCGCAGCTGCGTTCCGTCCGCTGGTTCGGCCGCGAGGACATCTACGGCTTCATCTACCGGAGCTGGACCAAGAACCGCGGCGTTCCGCAGGACCAGTTCGACGGCCGGCCGGTCATCGGCATTTGCAACACCTATTCCGAGCTGGTGCCCTGCAACTCGCACTTCCGCACCATCGCCGAGCACGTCAAGGCGGGAGTGCTGGAAGCGGGCGGGTTTCCGCTCGAATTCCCGGTGATGTCGCTCGGCGAGACGCTGCTGCGGCCGACGGCGATGCTCTACCGCAACCTCGCCTCGATGGACGTCGAGGAATCGCTGCGCGCCAATCCGATCGATGGCACGGTGCTGCTGGTGGGCTGCGACAAGACGACCCCCTCGCTACTGATGGGCGCATCGTCGGTGGACCTGCCGACCATCGCGGTCTCGGGCGGCCCGATGCTCTCGGGCAAGTACCGCGGCACCGACATCGGCTCGGGCACCAACGTCTGGTCCATGTCGGAGGACCTGCGCGCGGGCAAGATCACGCTGGATGAGTTCCACGAGGCGGAGTCCTGCATGCACCGCTCCCACGGTCACTGCATGACGATGGGCACCGCCTCGACCATGGCCTCGATGGTCGAGGCGCTGGGCATCGGCATGCCGGGGAATGCCGCCTACCCGGCGGTGGACGCGCGCCGCAACGTGCTCGCGCGCATGGCGGGACGGCGTATTGTCGAACTGGTCAGGCAGCGAATTACGATTTCTCAGATCTTGAATAAGAAGGCCTTTGAAAATGCAATTCGAGCAAATGCGGCAATCGGCGGCTCGACGAACGCGGTCATCCACCTGATCGCGATCGCGCGGCGCCTGGGCGTCGACCTGACGCTGAACGACTGGGACCGGCTCGGCCGCGGCGTGCACACGCTCGTCAACCTGATGCCGAACGGCAAGTACCTGATGGAGGACTTCTGCTACGCGGGCGGGCTGCCGGCGGTATTGCGCGAGCTCGGGGAAAACAACCTGCTGAACAAGAACAGCCTGACGGTGAACGGCAAGACGATCTGGGAAAACAACAAGGACGCGCCCTGCCACAACCGCGACGTGATCACGCCGTTCAGGAAGCCGTTCAAGAAGAACACCGGCATCGCTGTGCTGCGGGGTAACCTCTGCCCCGGCGGCGCGATCATCAAACCCTCGGCGGCGACGCCGAAACTCATGAAGCATCGCGGCCGCGCGGTGGTGTTCGAGGACATCGAGGACTTCCACCAGCGCATCGACGACCCGAAGCTGGACATCGACGAGAAGTGCGTCATGGTCCTGAAGAACTGCGGCCCCAAGGGATACCCCGGCATGGCCGAGGTAGGCAACATGCCGCTGCCACCGAAGCTGCTGAAGAAGGGGGTGACCGACATGGTGCGCATCTCGGACGCGCGCATGAGCGGCACGGCTTACGGCACGGTGATCCTGCACATGGTCCCCGAAGCGGCCGCGGGCGGATTGCTCGCGCTGGTGCAGAACGGCGACATCATCGAGCTGGATGTGGCCAAGCGTAAATTGAGCCTGCTTGTCTCTTCCAGAGAGATTCAAAAGCGAAGGCAGAAGTGGAAGAAACCCAAGCCGCCGCTCGCGAGAGGCTACTGGAGACTCTACTTCGACCACGTGTTGCAGGCCGATCAGGGCGCTGACCTCGACTTCCTCGCCGGCAAGTCGGGCGCCTTTGTCCCCCGGGACAATCACTGAAGCCGGCATGAGCGAACAGCAGGAGCATGTCCTCGGCGAGGATGGTCAATTCCACGTAGAGGACGACGCGGTGGATCTGGGCGTCTACCGCTGGGAGGACTGGGCCTCGCTTGCGCTCTTTGCGACCCTTGCCTTCATCGTTTTTTACCAGGTGTTCACGCGATACGTGATGAACGACCCGGCCGGATGGACCGAAGAGATCGCACGCTACTTCCTTGTGGCGATCGTATTCATCGGCGCGGCGATGTCGGTGCGAAAGAACAACCACATCCAGGTCGACTACTTCTATCGCCTGATACCTGCGAAGGCAGGCCGCGCAATGAGCATCTTCGTCGATCTGTTCCGGTGCCTGTTCCTCGGCTATGCGAGCTGGCTGTGCTGGCTCTTGATCCAGCGCATCGGCTCGTCGCGCATGGCGATCGTCGACCTGCCGATGAGCTGGGTGTTCGGCGCCATGCTGTTCGGCTTCGCGCTCATGTTCTGGCGCTCCCTGATCGTCGCGTGGCGCCACTGGCGGCAGGGATACAGCGCGCTCGAGCGCCCTGAAATGGAAGGGGAGGCGCGATGACCGGCGGCGGCATGATGGCCGCGTTCCTCGCGCTCATGGTGACCGGCCTGCCGGTGGCGATGGCGATGGCAGGCGCGGCGCTCATCTACGTGATGGTCTCGGGCAATGTCCCGGACTTCGTCGTGATCCATCGCATGTACGGCGGCGTGGACTCGGTCCCGCTGCTCGCAGTGCCGTTCTTCATCTGGGCCGGCAACCTGATGAACTCGGCCGGCATCACCAACCGCATCTACAACTTCGCGCTCGCGCTGGTGGGCTGGCTGAAGGGCGGCCTCGGCCACGTTAACGTGGTGGGCTCAATGATCTTCGCCGGCATGTCGGGCACTGCGATCGCGGATGCCGCGGGCCTGGGCACCATCGAGAT
>JAYRND010000184.1:0-2487 GCA_041904885.1 Burkholderiales bacterium | reverse complement strand
CGGGCCACGCCCCAGCCGCGCAAGGAAAGCGCCTGGGGCGAGGTCCTGCGCACGCTGCGCCAGGCGCAGCGCTTCCGGGACCTGTGGCGCTTCCTCGTCTGCATCCTCTTCTACCAGGCGGGCATCATGGCGGTGATCGCCCTTGCCGCGATCTACGCCACCGAGGCGATGAAGTTCACCTTCGTGGACACCATCGTCCTGATCCTGGTCGTCAACATCACCGCCGCCATCGGCGCCTTCGGCTTCGGCTACGTCCAGGACCGCATCGGCCACGTGCGCGCCATGTACGCCGTGCTGATCGGCTGGATCGTCATGATCGCGCTCGCCTACCTCGCCGAGGGCAAGGCCCTGTTCTGGGTCGCCGCCAACCTCGCAGGACTGTGCATGGGCTCCTCGCAGGCCGCGGGCCGCGCCATCGTCGGCTACCTCTCGCCGCCCGCCCGCACGGCGGAGTTCTTCGGCCTCTGGGGCCTGGCGGTGAAGACCGCTTCCATCTTCGGCCCGCTCACCTACGGCGCGGTGACGTGGATCTTCCACGGCGACCACCGCCTCGGCATCCTCGCGGTCGGCGCCTACTTCGTCGTGGGCATCGTTCTCCTCGCCGGCATCGACGTCGAGCGGGGTCGGCAAAGCGCCCTCGCTTCCGGTTGATCACCTTTCGATTCCTTGTCTCGCTGTTCGGCGCCCTCCTCAGCTTGGCAGCGACGGCTACACGATCGCGGGACTCGTCACACACCTCGAGGGGGCGAAGGCGTTCAAGTACGGCGTTGCGCTGTTTCCGGGGCGCCCGGGAATCATGCGGCTGCGCGAGGAGGACGGCGCGCCGAAGTTGAACACTAACCCCTGGCGATTAACGGAAACTTCTCGGGATCGCGGATCGAATCGACCGCCAGATCGATGTCGAGCTCCGGCCAGCGAAGGTGGTGAGGACTCGGCCGCTCTACGTTCGAAAGTCTCGCGATCGGGGCATCCTTGAACCAAGGGAAGTGCGCGAAGGACAAAAAAAGCTCCTCGGACCCCAGCAGCAGCCAGAATCCGTGCTCGGAGACGTTCGTGACCTCAACGTCCGAAGTGCGCTTTCCAGGCCGCGCGGATTTCGCCCTCATGTGCCCTTATCATTTCCTCGATTACCCGCAGTTGACGTTTGCTCAATGCGTAATTCTGCGCCAGCTCGACGGTCGGCTCAAGCCAGAACTTGGCCTCGCCGTCCGCACAGTGTACGTGCACGTGAAGACGCGGCTCCTCGCGAGAAAAGAAGAAGAACCGGAAACCGGCCTCCCGGAAGATCGTCGGGCTCACGAATTGACCATCTGACCAGGCCGGTTTTGCCGCCGGTGAGATGGCTTTGGCGAACTCGCCTGCGCTATCATCCCCATCCCCATAGGAACGCTCAACGGAGACAAGCGATGACAATCAAGGCCGGCGACAAACTGCCCGACGGCAAGCTGATGGAGAGCACCGAGTTCGATTCCGCCACGCACTGCGCGATGGGCCCGAAAGAGGTCAACGTCGCGGACGCCGCGAAGGGCAAGAAGATCGCGGTCTTCGGCCTGCCGGGCGCCTACACGCCCACCTGCTCTGCCAAGCACGTGCCGAGCTACCTGCAGAATCTGGACGCGCTGAAGGCGAAGGGCGTGAACGAGGTGTGGTGCGTGTCCGTGAACGACGCCTTCGTGATGGCGCACTGGGGCAAGGACCAGAAGGCGCTCGGCAAGATCCGCTTCCTGGCCGACGGCAGCGCGGCGTGGACGAAGGCGCTGGGCCTGGAGCTCGACCTCACCGCGCGCGGCATGGGCGTGCGCATGAACCGCTTCTCGATGCTGGTGGACAACGGCGTGGTGAAGTCGGTCAACCTCGAGGGCCCGGGCAAGTTCGAGGTCTCCGACGGCGCGACGATGTTGAAACAGGCGTAGCCGTTACAGACTGATACAAATCCTCACAGCGTGCTACAGGGCGGGCCGATAGGCTGCACTCGTCGAAACCTCACCAGGAGACACGAGATGAACCTCATCCCCACCCTCGCAGCGGCCTGTTTGTCGCTTGCGGCAGCAACTGCATTCGCACAGGCTCCTGCCGGCAGTCCCGGCCAGGGCCCCGGCGGCGGCTACGGCGGCCCGCGCCACGGCTTCAAGCCCTGCAGCCAGGAAGCCGACCCGGCCAAATGCGAGGCCACGCGCAAGGAGCGCCGCGAGCGCTACAGCGCCGCGAAGAATGCGTGCCAGGGCAAGCCCGACCAGCGCGGCTGCATGACGGAGCAGTACTGCTCGAAGGAGCAGGACCCGGCCAAGTGCCAGGCGCAGGCGAAGCAGCGCCAGGCCATGCATTCGCAGCGCGCGGACGCCCGCCAGGCGGCCGCCGAGGCCTGCACCGGCAAGCGCGGCGACGAGCTGCAGCAGTGCTACCGCGAGCAGCGCCAGAAGCGCGGCGGCCCCGGCGCAGGCGCGCCCGTCCAGAAGTAGCCGCAGAGAACTTTCCGCCCGCGCCGCT
>JAYRND010000183.1:0-4466 GCA_041904885.1 Burkholderiales bacterium | reverse complement strand
GCGGCAGACCCCCGACCCGTGACGGGATCGCGGGGCCGTAGAACCCGGTCGGCCGCGCGCGCGCCACCCCGCGGGTGCGGTCGGGGGGGCGCACGACGCCGCGGGGGCCCGCGCCGCCGGCGATCGCCGCCACCGCCACCACGCTCATGGTGAGGAAGCTGCGCAGGCGCCCGTCCATGCCGCCCAGGCCGTGCGCGGTCAGCAGCATGGCGGCCGCGAAGGATCCCGCGGCCGCGCTCGCCCAGAGCACGCCGGCGCCGATCTCGCCCCAGCGCCCGCCGAAATCGCCGCTTTTCCCCCAGACGTCCAGCGCGAGCGCGAGGCCCGCCAGCGCCACCGGCATGGCCACCAGCATGCGCGGCACCGGCCGCTCGCCGCCGCTCGCCCAGGACAGCAGCGCGAGCATCATCGGATGCGTGTTGAAGGCGAGCAGCGCGAGCGCGACCGGGATCAGGGCGACCGCCGAGTACAGGCAGTAGCTCTGCACCGCGAGCAGCAGGCCGACCACGAGGGCGCGGGCGAAATTCCTCCGTTCGATTCTCAGCGAGGTTCCTGTCAGAACCAGGAGCATGAGAACGAAGAGCGCCGTTCCCGTCGAGCGGACCGCCACGGCCGTGGTCACGTTCGTGCCGTGGTCGAAGGCGACGCGCGCGGCCACGTGGTTGCTGCCGAACACGGTTGCGATGAGCAACAGGAGCGCAACCCCGGCCCAGCGGGGAATCGGCGATTCGGTCAAGGACGGCGGACTTGCGCTTGCGGCGGGAAACTCAGTCGGACTTGATGGCGTTGTCTCTCACGACCCTGCCCCAGTGCGCCATCTGCTCGAGCGTCCATTTCTGGAGCGCCTCCGGCGTGCTCACGTTCAGGTCCATGCCAAGGCTGTCGCCCAACGTCTTGCGCACGTCGGCCTGACCGAGCGCCTTGACCAGCTCGCCGTGGAACCTGTCGATGATTGCCTTGGGCGTTCCCGCGGGGGCGTAGATGCCCCACCAGGCATACGCCACGACCGAGGGGAAGCCCTGCTCGATCAGCGTCGGCACGTCCGGCAGCGCTGCGGCGCGCTGGTGGCCGGTGGTGGCGATCGCGCGCATCTTGCCGCCGCGCACCTGCGGCGCGAGCAGCGCCACCGAGCCGATGCCCATGTCGATCTGGCCGCCGAGGATGTTCTGGTTCATCGGCCCCCCGCCCGCGAACGGCACATGCGTGAGCTTGAAGCCGCCGGCCTGCTGCGCCTGCACCAGCACCAGGTGGCCGATGGTGCCGTTGCCGATCGAGCCCACGGTCACCGACTCGGGCCTCGCCTTCGAGGCCGCGACCACCTCCGTGAAGTTCTTCCATGGCTTGCCGGCCTGGGTGGCGATCGCGTAGGGCGCCGTGCCCACCAGCATCACGGGCGCGAAATCCTTCGCCACGTCGTAGGGCAGGCGCGCGATCAACGACTGGTTCACGGGGTGCGAATCGAAGACCACCAGGAAGGTGTAGCCGTCGGGCGCGGACTTCGCCGCCGCCGCGGTGCCGATCGAGCCGCCCGCGCCGGGGCGGTTCTCGACGATGAACTGCTGCTTGAGCGATTCGCCCAGCTTTACGCCGAGCAGGCGCGCCAGCGGGTCTACCGACCCGCCCGGCGGGAACGGCACGATGAAGCGCACGGGCTTGGTGGGCCAGTCCTGGGCCGCCGCCGGCAGCGCGCAGGCAAGACCCAGGACCAGAATGCGAACGAACGAGCGGATCATGTGTGTCTCCTCGGCCCGGATTTTACCGCCTGCAGTACTATCTGCGCCGGCCATGGCGATCCGCGCCCTCACCTTCGACACCGGCGGCACCATCCTCGACTGGCATCGCGGCATCAGCGGCGCGTTCGCGCGGGCCGGCGCGGCGCGCGGCCTCAGCGCCGACTGGGCCGCGGTCACCAACGAGTACCGGCGGCGGTCGCTGAAGGGGATCGTCAGCGCCGAGCGGCCGACGTTTAATTTCGACGACGTGCACCGTGCGAAGCTGGACGAGGTGATCGCCGATTTCAAGCTCGACGCACTCACGGCCGCGGACCGGGACGCCATCTGGCGCACCTGGCACGCGCTCGAGGCCTGGCCCGACTTTGCGCCGGCTGCCGCGCGCCTGCGCCGGCGCTACGTGGTCGCCTCCTTCACCCTGCTCACCACCTCGCTCGTGATCGACGTATCAAAGAAGAACGGCTTCGACTGGGACGCGATCATTTCCTGCGAGATGATCGGCATCTACAAGGTGCGTCCCGAGGCCTACCGCACGGCGGCGAAGTGGCTGCAGCTCGAGCCCGCCGAGATCCTGATGGTTGCCTGCCACAACTTTGACCTCGACGCCGCGCGCGCCTGCGGCTACCAGACCGTCTTCGTGCGCCGGCCCGACGAGTGGGGTGCGGCCGGGCCGCCGGATCCGAACCCGAACCCCGCCTGCACCTACGTGGTGGACGGCTTCGCCGAGCTCGCTGCGAAGCTGGGCGCCTGATCAACCTGGAGACCTGAAATGAAGCTGTTCGACCTGAAGGGCAAGGTAGCCATCGTCACCGGCGGCAACGGCGGCATCGGCCTGGGCATGGCCCGGGGCCTCGCCGCCGCCGGCGCGAAGGTGGTGGTGGCCGGCCGCAACGCGCAGAAGAGTGCCGCCGCAGCGAAGGAGATCGGGGGGATCGCCATCGAAGTCGACGTAATTCAGGAAAAATCCTGTAGAGCGCTGATCGAAAAAACAGTGTCCAGGCTGGGACGACTGGACATCCTCGTCAACAACGCCGGCATCAACATCCGCAAGCAGCCGCAGGAGTACTCTCTCGCCGAGTGGCGCGAGGTGCTCGACACCAACCTCACCAGCGCCTTCCTCTGCTCGCAGGCCGCCTACCCCGAGATGAAGAAGGCCGGCGCCGGCAAGATCATCAACATCGGCTCGATGATGTCGATCTTCGGCGCATCCTTCACCTCCCCCTACGCCTCCTCCAAGGGCGGCATCGTGCAGATGACGCGCGCCATCGCCTGCGCCTGGGCGAAGGACAACATCCAGGTGAACGCAGTGCTGCCCGGATGGATCGACACGGACCTCACGCGCCGCGCGCGCAAGGACGTCGAAGGCCTGCACGAGCGCGTGCTCGCGCGCACGCCCGCGGCGCGCTGGGGCGTGCCGGACGACTTTGGCGGCATCGCGGTGTTCCTCTCCAGCGCCGCCTCGGACTTTCTCACCGGCACCGCCATCCCCGTCGATGGCGGCTACTCCGTACAGGGCTGACGAAGGCGCGCTAGACCGCGCGCACCTGACCTAGGTCGGTCTGGCCCAGCAGGATCTTGTCGATCCCGTCCTGCTTGAGGGTGCGCATGCCGCCCGCCATCGCGGCGGCGCGGATTTCCACGATCGGCGAGCGCGCCTGCACCAGCCGCTTCACGGCCGCGTCGGCCACCAGCAGCTCGTAGACGCCCATGCGCCCGAGGTAGCCGATGTGGTTGCAGCGCTCGCAGCCCTCGGCGCGGTAGAGCACGACCGCGCCGTCCTTGTTGCCGTGGCGCTTGCGCCAGGCGAGCAGCAGCGACTTCGGGTCGCCGCCCGAGTCGCCGCAGTACTCCAGCGCCAGCTGCTCCAGCTCGTCGGAGGATGGCGTGTAGTCGGCCTTGCAGTGCTCGCAGAGCCGCCGCACCAGCCGCTGCGACAGCACGCCGAGCAGGGCGTCGGCGAAGTTGAACGGGTCCATGCCCAGATCCAGCAGGCGCACCACACTCTCCGGCGCGCTGTTGGTATGGAGCGTCGAGAGCACCAGGTGCCCGGTGAGCGAGGCCTCGATGCCGGTCTTGGCGGTTTCGGCGTCGCGCATCTCGCCGACCATGATCACGTCCGGGTCGGCGCGCATGAAGCTGCGCATGGCGGCGGCGAAGGTCCAGCCGACCTTGGGATTGACCTGCACCTGGCGCAGGCCCGGCTGCGCGATCTCGATCGGGTCCTCCGCGGTCCAGATCTTGCGCTCCTCGGTGTTGAGGTGGCCGAGCAGCGAATGCAGCGAGGTGGTCTTGCCCGAGCCGGTCGGCCCGCATACAAGGAACAGCCCGTGGCGGCGCGACATCAGCTTCTTCACCGCGGCGAGCGCCGCCTCGTCGAAGCCGAGCCGGTCGAGCGCCACCGGCGTCGCCGCAGACAGCAGCCGCATCACCACGTCCTCCAGCCCGTTGGCGGTGGGGATGGTCGCCACGCGCAGCTCGGCGCGCACCGGGCCGAAGCGGGCGAAGTCGATCTTGCCGTCCTGCGGCCTGCGCCGCTCGGTGATGTCGAGCTGGCTCATGATCTTGATGCGCGAGAGCACCGCGCGGCGGAACTTGGCCGGCAGCTCGAGGTAGGTGACCAGCACGCCGTCCTTGCGGAAGCGCACTCGCGTGCCCCGGTTCTCGGGGTTGGACTCGATGTGGATGTCGGAAGCCTTCTGCTCGATGGCGTCGAGGATGATCTTGTTGACCAGCTTG
>JAYRND010000027.1:0-6522 GCA_041904885.1 Burkholderiales bacterium | reverse complement strand
TACCACCGCCCGACCCAGACCGGCTGCGAGGAGAGCACGCAGACCTTCGCCGAGATGGAGTCCTGCCTGAAGAACGCGGTCGCCTCGGCCTACACGGCCAGCGAGCGGGCGAGCCCCGACGTGCGGCTCTACTACATCAAGGCGGACGACGTCGCGAACCGCGTGCGCAAGAACCTCACCTCGGAGTTCAACGGGCGGGTCGAGCTGCGCCAGCTCTACGTAGACCTGCGCCTGAAGACCGACGTGCGGTAGCCGGCCTAGCGCCGGCGGTATAGGTAGTACCGCGTGCCCGCGACGCCCGGCGGCGGCGAGAAGGCGAGAAGCTCGGGCGATTCGAGCGGCTGGTCCGAGAGCACGATGCCGCCATGTCTTACCAGCGCGGGCAGGTGCGCCGAAAGCCATGCCGCGCGTTCCGCGGTTTCCTTTGCTTCCCCCGAGCCGATGTCGGAATGCGCCAGCGCGGCGGGCGCGACGCCGCGCGCAGGCAGCGCGGGCAGCGTCTCGCGGATGTCGCCGAGAATGAGGCAAGCGGCCGGCGGCACGCAGTCCGGATGCGCGGCGAGCGCGCGGTCGAAGGCGAGGATCGTGCGCCCGGGCAGCCGGGCGCGCAGGTGGTCGTAGCTGCGGCCGTTGCCGAGGCCGATTTCCAGCACCGGTCCCTCGATCGACGCGACCTGCGCCGCCGCCCAGTCGAGGCAGGCGCGCTGCGCCTGCAGCCGCTCGATGACGCTGTCCAGGCGCGTCACGGCCCCGGCCTAGCGCGCCTGCGCGGAGCGTTCCACGCGCCGCACGAGCATGCGCAGCAGCGCCTGGTTGAACTGCACCTGGCAGGCGGCCGAGGCGCGGCGCAGCGACTCGCCCCTGATTTCGAGCAGCACCACCGGCGCGAGCGTCGTGACCGTGGTGCTGCGCGGCGCGACGCTGGCGTCGAAGTAGAGGACGTCGCCGAAGAACTGGCCGGCGGACAGCGTGTTGAGCTGCTGGCCGGCGCGGCTGACCGCCACCTTGCCGGCGGCGATGATGTAGAAGCCGCCGCAGATCTCGCCCTCGCGGATCACCGCGGCGCCCGCCGGCTCGCCGCGCCACTGGCCGATGCGCAGGGTTTCCCAGATCTCCACGTCGCCGAAGCCCTGGAACAGCGGCAGCTGGCGCAGCATGCTGAAGCGCTCGGCCTCCGAGAGGTCCTTGTCGGGCAGGCTGAGATTGCCGAACAGCGCCTCCAGGTCGGCGGCGAATTCGCGCCACTCCGCGTAGCGGTCCTCGCGGCTCTTGGCGAGCGCGCGCAGCACGATCCTCTCGATCACGGGGGACAGGTCGGGCCGGTGCAGCGTGGGCTTGGGCGGCTCGAGGGTGACGATCTGGTACATGAGGCTCTCGCGGCTGGAGCCCTGGAACGGCGCCTTGCCGGTGAGCAGCTGGTACATCACCACGCCGAGCGAGTAGATGTCGGTCTGGTGGTTGAGCCTCTTGTCCTGCACCTGCTCCGGCGACATGTACAGGGGCGAGCCGACGCCGGAGAGGTAGGTGTGCGAAGCCTCGGTGTACTGCGCGGTGCCGAAGTCGGTGATCTTCAGCTGCCCCCCGGGGGTGAGCAGCAGGTTGGCCGGCTTGATGTCGCAGTGGATCACGCCCTGGCGCTGCGCGTAGTCGAGCGCAAGGCAGGCCATGAACACGAGCTCCACCACGCGGTCCACCGGCAGCAGGGCGTCGAAGCTGCAATGGCGCTCGAGGGTCCCGCCGCCCACGTACTCCATGACGATGTAGCTGCGGTCGCTCTCGTTGACCGCGTCGTGGATCGCCGCGATGTGCGGGTGCTGCATCTTCCCGGCGAGCGCCGCCTCGGTCAGGAACGCGCTCTGCACCTGGCGGCGCAGCTCGTCGCCGGCGAGCGGGTCCGTCTGCACCAGCTTGATCGCGACCTGCTGCGCGTTGAACGGGTCCTCGGCGAGGAACACGCGGCTGGTGGCGCCATGCCCGAGGGCGCGGATCACCGGATACTTGCCGATTCGCTCGGGCAGCGGCTCGCTCATCGGGCGAGCGCGGCAGCGTTGCGCATGCTGCGATCATAGCGCCCGACCGCGGCGTCGTTGCCACCCGACAGGTAACAAAGATAAATCGTTGCCGGTATCATTCCGCGCGTCGAAACAAGAAGAAGGAGAGAGGCAATGAGCAACGGCCCGATGGCGGCATGGATTTGCGCGGCAGTCCTGGCGTTTGCACCGGCGCTGCATGCGCAGACGGCGGCAAAGCCCGCGGCGCCGGCGGTGTACACGGTCGGCCAGGGCGAGACCGTGCTGTCGATCGCGCGCAAGCTGCGCTACCCGGCGGCGACCGAGAACCAGATGGCGTACGCCATCGTCCGCAACAACCCGAACGCGTTCTCGGCGCGCACCGAGGACCGGCTGCTGCCCGGGGCGAGGCTGCAGGTCCCCAGCGAGGCGACCGTGCTCTCTACCAAGCCGGACGTGGCCGACCGCGAGGTGGAGCAGCTGCGCAAGGGAGAGGAGCGATACCAGGCGGGGCTCGCCGCCGAGAAAGCCGGCGACATGAAGGGCGCCGTCCAGGCCTACATCGAGGCGGCCCGGCTCGGCCACCCGCTCGCCGACCTGCGGCTCGGACAGCTGTACGACAAGGACGCGAGCAAGACGCTGCCGCGCGACCTGCAGGCCTCCATCACGCACTACCAGAAGGCGCGCGAGTTCGGCATCGACATCAAGAAGCCGGTGAACCGCACGCCGGACTACGCCAAGCCGAGCAGGTAGGCCGGGCTAGCCCTTTTTCTTGCGTCGCTTCGCGCGCAGCGCGGCGACGCGGCGGTTCGGCTCGTCGGAGTCGTAGGCGCGCGAGAACTCCTCGATGCTCACGCGCACGCTCTCGGCGAGGGTGGTTTCCTCCCAGGTCTTGCACAGGCGCTTTTGCGCGCGGATCGCCTTCGGCTCGCCGGCGAGGATCGCGTCCAATGCCTTGTTGACCTGGTCGTCGAGCTCTCCGGGGCTGCACACCTTCTCGACCAGGCCCCAGGCCAGCGCCTCGGCGGCGCCGATGTGCTCGCCGGTCATCACCAGCCAGCGCGCGCGGCCGGCGCCGATGAGCCGCGGCAGCAGCGCCGCCTCGACCACCGACGGGATCCCGAGCCGCACTTCCGGCATGCCGAACTTCGCGTCGTCGGCGGCGATGCGCAGGTCGCAGGCCGCGGCGAGCTCCAGGCCCGCGCCGAGGCACCAGCCGTGGATGCGCGCGATGACCGGCACCGGGCACTCGCGCATCGCCGCGCAGGCGTCGTGGATGCGGCCGATGAAGACGCGCGCCGTGGCGGGGTTGAGCGAGCCCAGCGCTTCCAGGTCCGCGCCGCCGGCGAAGGCCTTCGGGCCGGCGCCCGCGAGCACCACCGCGCGGATGCGCGAATCGTGTTCGAGCGCGCGCATGTCGGCGGCGAGCTGCGCCGCCGCATCGGCGGAGAGGATGTTCAGCTTCGCCGGGTTGTCGAGCGTGACGCGGGCGACCAGGGCGCCGCCGCGGGGCTCCAGCGCGACCGAGATCACGCGGCCGCCCGCCCGGCCATCAGCCCGCCGATGGCGCGCTCGAGCTTGCGCGCATCCGCGTCGAAGCGGCGGATGCCGTCCGAGAGCTTCTCCACCGCCATCGCGTCCTCGTTGTGCTGCCAGTGGAACTCGGATTCGGTGAGGGGCTTCTTTTCCACCGCGCTTTGAGCGGTAAGCTTTCTCGAAACCTCGCCTTCCATCTTCGAAAGCTTTTCCAGCAAATCGGGAGCGATCGTCAGTAGATCGCAACCGGCCAGCATCAAAATCTGGTCGGTCTTGCGGAAGCTCGCGCCCATGACCTGCGTCGCGTAGCCGTGCTTCTTGTAGTAGCCGTAGATCTTCGTCACCGAGGCGACGCCGGGATCCTCGGCAATCGGGATGTCCTCTACCTTGCGCGCTGCCTTGTGCCAGTCGTAGATACGGCCCACGAAGGGCGAGATCAGCGTCACGCCCGCATCCGCGCAGGCCACCGCCTGCGCGAACGAGAAGAGCAGGGTCATGTTGCAGTGGATGCCCTCGCGCTCCAGCCGCTCGGCCGCGCGGATGCCCTGCCAGGTGCTCGCCAGCTTGATGAGGACCCGGTTCCTGTCGATTCCCCCTGCTTCATAGAGGGAGATGAGTTTCTTCGCCTTTTGGACGGAAAGTTCTTCGTCAAAAGACAGCCGGGCATCGACCTCCGTGGAAACCCGCCCCGGGATGTGCTTGAGGATCTCGCAGCCGAAATTGACGAACAGCTGGTCCATGTCGGCGACCAGCAGGTGCCGGTAGCGTGCGTCCTGCGCCGAGGCAAGCAGGAGGGACGGATTTGTCGTCGCGTCCTGCGGCCGCCACTTCGCCACGGCGTCGATGTCGCCCGAGTCGGCGACCACCACGGACAGCTGCTTCAGCGATTCCAGGACATTGAGCACAAACAGATTTTACAGAACCTGACAGGCGCGCGGTCGTGTGATGGCAGGCGGAAGCCTAGAGTGGGCCCAATGGTCCCATGAGCGCCGACGCCACAGACGTCATTCCCCGCCAGGTGCGGACCATCACCGCGGTCCGCATGATTTCGTTCGGCTGGTGCTTCCTCGTCTTTGCGCTGCATGCCTGGGAACGCGAATTCGGCGCCGCGGTGTGGGTTGCGGCGGGGCTGCATTTCCTCCTCTACCCGCACCTCATCTACCGGCGCGCGGCGCGCTCGCGCAACCCGGCGCACGCCGAGCTGCAGCACCTGTTCGCCGACGCGCTGCTGCTCGGCATCTGGATCCCGGTGCTCGAGTTCCCGACCTGGATCGCGTACCCGCTCGTGTTCGCGCCGGCGCTCAACTGCACCACCAGCCGCGGCCTGCCCGGGCTCGCGCTGTCAATCGTGCTCAGCTGCGCCGGCGTGATCGCCGGGGTGGCGCTTTTCGGGTTCCGCTACTGGCCGGCGACCTCGCCGCTGGTCACCTGGCTGTGCTTCATCGGCGCCGTCGCCTACACCGCGGGCGCGGGCCACATCGTCTACCGGCAGGCCATGCGCGTCGCCGCCGCGCGCGACGCGATCCGCGAGAGCGAGGAGCACTACCGCCTGATCGCCGAGAACGCCGGCGACCTGGTGGCGATGGTGGACCGCGACGGCCGCTGGCTCTACGCGAGCCCCTCGTACGGCCGCATCTTCCGCGCCGAGGACCTGGAGACCGGCGGCGACGCCTTCCGCAACCTCCACGAGGAAGACCAGATCCGCGTCCGCGTCGCGGCGCAGGCAGTGATGCGCAGCGGCGAGAGCGCTCGCCTGCGCCTGCGCGTGCACGCCTCCGGCGGCGACGTGCGCCGGCTGGAGACGATGATGCACGCGGTGCGCGACGCGGCGGGCGCGGTGACCGGGGCAGTCCTCGCCTCGCGCGACGTGACCGAGCTGCGCGACCGCGAGGAGCAGCTCGAGGTCGCCGCCCACGCCTTCGAGCGGATGGCCGAGGCCATGGTGATCACCGACGCCGCGGGCCGCATCGTCACCGTGAACCAGTCCTACTCGCGCATCACCGGCTACGCGTCCGCGGAGGTGCTCGGCAGGCACGAGAGCGAGTTCCGCTCGGCGATGCAGCCGCAGTCGTTCTACGACGACCTGTACGCCGAGGTGCTGCGCAGCGGCCGCTGGGACGGCAGCACCTGGTGCCGGCGCCGCGACGGCACCGTCTACCGCGAATGGCGCAGCGTCAGCGCCGTGCGCGACGCCGAGGATCGGATTACGCACTACGTGTCGCTGTTCAGGGAGCTGAACGGCCGCGACGGCCTGCACCAGCAGCCCGCCAAGACCGCCTGAGCGGCCTCCCTGGGCCCAACCTAGGGGTTTGAAAACTAAGACTTTCTTTTCTTTTCGCGGAAGCGTAAACTCCCGCGCCAAGCTACGCGTTAACTAAGTCGTTAAAAACAAAGGAAAACCCGCAAGGAGATCAGGGTTGCAGCCGACCGAGACGCAGAAACCCGACTACTTCCACAAAGTCGTCGATTGCCAGTGGGCCTGTCCGGCCCACACTCCCGTTCCCGAATACATCCGCATGATCGCCGCCGGCCACTACGGCGACGCGTACATGGTCAACTGGAAGTCGAACGTGTTCCCGGGGATCCTCGGGCGCACCTGCGACCGCCCCTGCGAGCCCGCCTGCCGGCGCGGCCGCGTCGAGGACGAGAACCTCGACAAGCCCGAGCCCGTCGCCATCTGCCGCCTGAAGCGCGTCGCGGCCGACCTGAAGGGGGTCGACGAGGTAAAGGAACGAATCGGCAAGCTCAAGAAGACCAAATCGAACGGCAAGAAGATCGCCTGCGTGGGCGCAGGGCCGGCATCTCTTACCGTGGCGCGCGACCTCGCGCCGCTCGGCTACGACGTGACGGTATTCGAGCAGGACCCCAAGCCCGGCGGCATGATCTGGACGCAGATCCCGCGCTTCCGCCTGCCCGAAGAGGTGATCGACGAGGAAGTCGACTGGATCTTCCGCCTCGGCGTCGACTTCCGCCCGGG
>JAYRND010000026.1:0-2132 GCA_041904885.1 Burkholderiales bacterium | reverse complement strand
GTTGTACTTGCCCGCGACCTGGCCATTGCCGCTGCCCGCACTTGCGCCGCTCCAGCGCGTCGCCGCGTTCGGGTCATCGCCCGGAATGGCGCGGTAGCGGTCCTGGTAGCCGTAGTACGCGGCTGAGACGCCGGAGAAGTCCGCAATGATGTTCTTGATCTTGGCCTGGGTGATCATCTCCTGGCCCTTCAGGATGCCGCCCAGCAGCAGCCCGATGATGACCAGCACGATCGCGATCTCGACCAGCGTGAAGCCCTGTTGTTGCGTACGTTTCATGGCGTACCCCCACTTCGTTGCGATGGTAAAAGGGTCACCGCAAGGCCTATGCCAGCCGAACACCCCCCAAAATGCGGGGTTTGGGCCAATCTTCTTAAGAGAATCGTCTGATTTTCGACACCAGTGACGAAATCCTAACGGACAGGCTTTCCTTCTTTCCTCATCCTGCGCTCGATCTCGGCCAGCCTCGACTCCAGAAAGCGCCTTTCCTCGGGGTCCCGAATACGACCGGTTGCCAGCAGGCCGCCCAGCATGATCTTGGCGGCTTCTAGCTCGTTCATGTCCTCGAGGATGAAGATCTCCATCTGCCTCGCCCACGACGGAATCGAAGCATCGGTGGTCTGGTGCTGGATCGCGGCGGCGTAACGACGGGCACGCGGAAGATCCTTGAGGCGGTGCTTGGCAAGGAGTGCAGCATGCGCAAGCGCGGGCCAGCGCGCATTGGGGTCGCGCGAGAACTCCTCGAAGATGAAGTCGAACATGCGCCGGGCTCTGTCGGCGCCGACATTCTCGGCGTAGATGCGCGCCGCGGCGAACATCGGGTAGGCGCTGCGCGGATCGACTGCCAGAATCGCGCGCAGCCAATCAGTCAGGCGAACGTAGTCCAGGCGCTGATAGGGGATCGCATTGTCCCCGCGCGAATCGAACGCCTGCAACCAGATCATGGCGAGCCGCGCAAACGCGGCCGTCTCTCCCATAGCAATGAGGCGCAAAGCCGCGGCGGAAGGCGCCGGCGGAAGATCGGCCGCGGCCGGCGCGCCCGCCTGACGCTGCGAATGCCAAGCGAGCTGCGCCGTCAGAGCGCACGCAAGCAGCAGGAGCACCCACCGCGGAACAGTGTCAAGCGGACGCTGCTCCTGCCGCGACAACGTTTGCGAGAGAGAGGAAATCACAGATTGCGGCGGCTGAAGTCGAACAGTCCGGCAGCCGCGAGCAGGACGAGGTAGATCGCCATCCCCGCGATCACCGAGGTCAACTCCGCGCCGCCCGGTGCGCCGTACACCAACCAGTCGCCGCGCGCGACCGCGTCCAGGCGCGGCAGCAGCAGCGCAAATGCATCCAGCACCCAGCGGGCGGCCTGTCCGCCGGCGCTTTCGCCTGCCAAAGGACTGCCCGCAATGGCCTGGATCGCGGTCATCGAGCGCGCGAGGAGATAGAGGCCCGCCGTGGCCGCAATCGCCGACACGGTTTGTCCGAGCGCCGATGCAAAAAACAGCGCCGCCGCCGCCACCAGCGCCACCTCCATGGCCAGCGCCAGCCCCCATGCGGCCAGGTCCGCTGGCTTGGACCAGGCAAGCAGCGGCAGCGTGAATAGCGCGGCGATCAGCGCGCCAGCGCAGGCGAAGCCGAGCAACTTTCCCAGGTACCAGGCGGGACGCGAAATTGGCAACGCGAGAGCGAGTTCCAGTCCCTTGTCATTTGCTTCCCGCACGACACTGGATACGACGTGCGCTGCCGCCAGGAATACCGCGCAGACACGCAGGAGCGCGGCGCTGGCCGATACCTGCAGCGACGTCGACTCGGTAATCGCGACTCTTGAGAGGAAGCCCGAAAGCGCAAGGACGGCCAGCATTCCCCCAGCGGAAAGCCACGGCAGGGAGCTGCGGCCGGCCTCGACCAGCACGTAGCGGGCGACTGTGGCGACGGCACGGTTCACGGAGGAGGCGGCGGCATGCCGGGGCGCTTGGTCGGCTGCGATAGACTAGTCAGAGCGCTTCCCACATGCAAGCATCGAGCCCGCCACTGTCAGCGCCTTCGCGGCTCGCGAACGCCATCTGGGGAATGAGCCAGAGGCATTGGCGGTTCGTGGTCGTCGCCATGCTCGCCCTGTTGCACGTGGCGGTCCTTCGCGGCAC
>JAYRND010000182.1:0-1802 GCA_041904885.1 Burkholderiales bacterium | reverse complement strand
TGCGTGGTCGCCGACCTGCGCCACGACTACGTCAACACCGTGAACAGGCCCGTGCAGTCGGTGGACGCCGCCGAGATCCGCGCGATCCTGCAGGCGCAGGCGGAGAGCGGCCGGCGCCTCCTGGAGCGCCAGGGCGTGGCGATCGAAGGCGTCAAGCTCCTGTATTCGGCTGACATGCAGTTCCAGGGCCAGAGCCACATCCTCACCGTCCCCCTGCCCGGCCCGGACATGGGGCGCGAGTCGCTGCAGAAGCTCTTCGACCAGGCGTACTGGGACCGCTTCGGCGTGGAGCTTCCCGAGATCCGCGCCGTTCTCGTCAACCTGCATACCGCGGTGATCGGAGTCCGTCCGCGCTTCGACCTCGCGATCCTCGCCGGCAAGGCGGGCGCAGCGCCCGCCGCCGAGCGCCAGGTCTGGTTCGAAGGCGGCTGGCGCAAGACCCCCGTCTGGCGCCGCGAGAGCCTGCCCGCGGTGCTTGAGGGCCCGGCCATCGTAGAGCAGATGGACTGCACCACGGTGCTCGAGCCGGGCAACCGTGCCGAAGCCGACGCCGCCGGCAACCTCGTGGTCACGGTAAGCTGACGGAGGACCTGCGCATGAGCCAGCTCGACCCCATCAGCCTCGCCGTCATCCAGAACGGCCTGCAGCAGGTCTGCAACGAGATGGACCTTGCCTTCTGCCGCGCCGCCTTCAGCCCGGTGATCTCCGAGGGCATGGACCGCTCGGACGGTATCTACGCGCGCGACGACGGCGCGCTCATCGCGCAGGGCGACCTGGGCCTGCCGGTATTCGTGGGCACCATGCAGTTCGGCACGCGCGCGGTGGCCGAGCACGTGCGCCGCGCGCGCATCCCGCTCGATCCGGACGACCTGTTCATCGTCAACGATCCCTACCTCGGCGGCACGCACCTGATGGACGTGCGCTTCGTGAAGCCGTTCTTCTACCGCGGCAGGCACTGGTGCTGGCTCGCCAACACCGGCCACTGGCCGGACCTCGGCGGCATGGTGCCCGGCGGCTTCTCGGCGAACGCCACCGAGGTCGAGCAGGAGGGCCTGCGCCTGCCGCCGGTCAAGCTCTACAAGAAGGGCGTGATGGACGAGGAGATCCTCGCCATCATCCTGTCGAACATCCGCATCGCCGACCAGCGCATCGGCGACATCAAGGCGCAGGCGGCCGCGCTCGCGATCGGCGAGAAGCGCCTCACCGCCCTGCTCGACCGCTACGGCGCCCAGACGGTTGAGGAGGCGATCGCGGAGCTGCGCGTGCGCGCCGCCCGGCAGATGCGCGCGAAGATCGCCCGCATCCCGGAAGGCAGCTACCACGGCCACTCGATCGTCGATTCGGACGGCGTGGTGGACGAGCCGCTGCACATCCGCGTGAAGGTCACACGGACCGCGGACTGCGACCTCGAGTTCGACTTCACCGGCTCCTCGCCGCCCTGCGCGGGGCCCATGAACTCGGTCATCGCCACCACCCGCAGCTCGGTCTACCTTGCGGTCAAGCACGTGTTTCCGGACGTGCCGATCAGCGCGGGTGCCTTCGAGCCGCTGAAGGTGCTGGATCCGGAAGGCACCTTTCTCTATGCGCGCTATCCACGCCCCGTGTCGGGCTGCGCCGCGGAAGTCTCGCAGCGCATCGCGGAGGCGGTGTTCAACGCGCTCACGCAGGCGATCCCGGCCGAGCTCTTCGCCGCGCCGGCGGGCACCTCGGGCAACCTCGCCATCGGCGGGCATGACCCGGCGCGCAACCGCTCCTACGTGATGTACCTGTTCACCGGCGGCGGCTATGGCGGCAGCGCGCTG
>JAYRND010000181.1:0-2192 GCA_041904885.1 Burkholderiales bacterium | reverse complement strand
AGATTAAGAGGCATGAAATGCAGGCATGGTCAGGCGTGCAGGCGCTGGTAGATTTTCTCCGCCAGTGCGCGGCTGACGCCGTCCACCTGCGCCAGCTCGTCCACCGCCGCGGCCTGCACGCCCTGCAGGCCGCCGAAATGCTGCAGCAGCTTCTGCCGGCGCTTGGCGCCCACGCCGGGAATCTCGGTCAGCGAAGAGGTCGTACGCGCCTTGCCGCGGCGCGCGCGGTGGCCGACGATGGCGAAGCGGTGCGCCTCGTCGCGGATGCTCTGGATCAGGTGCAGGGCGGGATGCTGCGGTGGCAGCGAGAAGGCGCGCGCGCCGGAATCCAGCACCAGCTCCTCCAGCCCCGGCTTGCGCTCGGGCCCCTTGGCGACACCCGCCACCGCGACGTCGTTGAGTCCCAGCTCGGTGAGCGCGGCGCGCGCCGCGCTGAGCTGGCCGCGGCCGCCGTCGATCAGGATCAGGTCGGGCACCTTGCCCTCGCCCGCCAGCACGCGCTCGTAGCGCCGCGCCAGCGCCTGGCGCATGGCGGCGTAATCGTCCCCCGGGGTCAGGTCGCGCATGTTGAACCGCCGGTATTCGGCTTTCTGCAGGACATGCCTGTCGTATACCACGCAGGAGGCCACCGCCGCTTCCCCCATGGTGTGGCTGATGTCGAAACACTCGATGCGCTGGGCCGTCTCGGGCAGGCCCAGCGCCTCGCGCAGCGCAATGATTCGCGTTTCCTGCGTGGTCTTCTCGCGCAGGCGCTGCTGCAGCGCCAGCTTGGCATTCTTCTCGGCCATCTCGACCCACACCCGCCGCTCGCCGCGCGCCGCCGCCTGCGAAATCACCAGCGGCGGCCGCGGCTGCTCGACGTAGTGCTGGTCGAGGAACGCCTGCAGGATCTCCGCGTCGCTCGCCTCCGCCGCGTTCTGCGGGAAGAAGCTGCGGTCGCCGACATGCCGGCCGCTGCGGATCATCGTCAGGTTGACGCAGGCGAGGCCGCCCTCGCGCGCGCAGGCGACCACGTCCGCGTCCACGCCGCGATCGGACTCGACGTACTGGCGCGCCTGCACGCGGGAAAGCGCGCGGATCTGGTCGCGATAGAGCGCGGCCTCCTCGTAGCGCTGCGCGGCGGAGGCCTCCTCCATGCGCTCGCCCAGCAGGCGCGTGACGTCATCCTCCCGCCCTTCGAGGAAGAGCGCCGCGCTGCGCACGTCCTCGGCATAGCGCTCGCCGGTGATCAGCCCCGTGCAGGGCGCCGTGCAGCGCCGGATCTGGTGCAGAAGGCAGGGCCGCGAGCGGTTCTGGAAAACCGAGTCTTCGCAGGTGCGAAGCCGGAACACCCGCTGCAGCAGCTGGATGCTCTCGCGCACCGCGTGCGCGTGCGGGAACGGCCCGAAATGGCGGTCGTGGCGATCCTTTGCGCCGCGGTGGAAGCCCAGGCGCGGGAAGGCGTGCCCCGTGATCATCAGGTAGGGGTAGGACTTGTCGTCCCGGAACAGGATGTTGTAGCGCGGCGCGAGGCTCTTGATCAGGTTGTTCTCGAGCAGCAGCGCCTCGTCCTCCGAGCGGGTCGCGGTCACCTCGATCGAGGCCACCTGCGACACCATCAGGCGGATGCGCGGGCTCAAGCCCTGCTTCTGGAAGTAGGAGGCAACGCGCTTCTTCAGGTCGCCGGCCTTGCCGACGTAGAGCACCTCGCCCGCCGCCCCGAGCATCCGGTACACCCCCGGCAGGCCGGGCAGGCCCGCAATGAACGATTTCGCTTCAAACGTCATGGATAGGAGGGGGTGACGGGGGAACCTGGGTTCCCCTGTTCATAGATTATAATTCGCCCCCTTTTCAGGGGCTTAGCGTATGGCAAAGGTATCCGCGGTCGAACTTCGCGTCGGCAATCTGCTCGAGTGGGACAAGCGCGTCTGGCGCGTCCTCAAGTGCTACCACGTGCACGTCGGCGGCCGCGGCGGCGCGTTCATGCAGGTCGAGATGAAGGACATCGAGTCCGGCACCAAGACCAACCAGCGCTTCCGCACGGAAGACAAGGTCGAGCGGGCCTTCGTGGAGCCGCGCGAGATGACGTTCTCCTACCAGGACGGCGAAAGCTACGTCTTCATGGACAAGGAGAACTACGAGGAGTTGCGCCTCTCGGCCGAATTCCTCGAGGGCCAGTCGGGCTACCTGCTGCCCAACGCCGACGTGCAGGT
>JAYRND010000180.1:0-2102 GCA_041904885.1 Burkholderiales bacterium | reverse complement strand
TAGTGAGATCAGGGAGTTGTAATGACTTTGACCAAGGCCGAGCTGGCCGACCTGCTGTTCGAGAAGGTCGGGCTGAACAAGCGCGAGGCAAAGGACATGGTGGAGGCGTTCTTCGAGGAGATCCGGGGAGCGCTCGAGCGGGGCGAGAGCGTCAAGCTGTCCGGCTTCGGCAACTTCCAGCTGCGCGACAAGCCGCAGCGGCCGGGGCGCAACCCCAAGACCGGCGAGGAAATCCCGATCAGCGCCCGCCGCGTGGTGACCTTCCACGCCAGCCAGAAATTGAAGGCCATGGTCGAGAAGTCGCGCCATGGAGCCAAGCCGCAGGAAAGTTGAGCTTCCGCCGATCCCTGCGAAGCGCTACTTCACCATCGGTGAGGTGAGCGACCTGTGCGGGGTGAAGCCGCACGTGCTGCGATACTGGGAGCAGGAATTCACCCAGCTCAAGCCGGTCAAGCGGCGGGGCAACCGGCGCTACTACCAGCACCACGAGGTGCTGCTGATCCGCAGGATCCGCGAGCTGCTCTACGAGGAAGGCTTCACCATCAGCGGCGCTCGCAATCGCCTCGATCACACGCTCTCGGGGGAAGACCGCCAGGATGTCGTGGCGCGCGCGCCGCGCGCCGCGACGCTGAACGGCGCGCCGGCCGCCAGCTCGGACCTGGCCGCGCTGAAGCGCGAGCTGCGTGACCTCCTGGACGCCTTGCGCGGGTCCCAGTAAGCTAGAATTCGCCTCCTCGGGGCGTAGCGCAGCCTGGTAGCGTACCTGCATGGGGTGCAGGTGGTCGGAGGTTCAAATCCTCTCGCCCCGACCAATCCCGCTTACGTCGAAGTCTACTTGGCGGCGTCCGCTTTCTTCTTTGCGGCCGGCTTTGCAGCCGGTTTGGGCTTGAAGGGCGTGTAGTCGTACTTCACGTCGTACTTGCCGTCCAGGAAGAACTCGAACCGCGCGGACGTCCAGGCCTGCTGGTCCTTGGTTAGGTAGTCGTTGAGGTCGCTCACGCCCTTGATGATCTCCTCGGGTCCGCAGGTACGCAGTCGCCTGCCCTTGCTGTCCTTCTCGCTGACCGCGTAGAAGAAGTCGCCCTGGAATTGGCGCGCGCCGGTGGTCTCGTTGCGGTCGATTTCCCGGACAGTGAACCAGGCCTTCTTCCAGTCCGACGTGAGGCCGGCGGCGAGGCATTTCACGATGCCCTCGATGATCTGCGGATCCGGCGTCTGCCCGGGGCCCGGCGCGGGCTTGGCGGCGGGATCCTGCGCCGCGCCGGCGGCGGGTTTCTCGGGCGCGAGCTCGGGTTTCTTGGCGTCTTGCGCGTGCGCGCCGGCGGCGATAATCGAACCGGCGAGGAGCGCGGCTAGGCAGAGGCGATTCATGCGCATATTCTATCCGCTTGCAGAGGTTGTTCTCCGTTCCCACCTGAGGAATCCCGATGATCCATGAACTGCGCATCTACCGCTGTGCCCCCGGCAGATTGCCCGACCTGAACAAGCGCTTCGAAGGAACCACACTCAAGCTCTGGGAGAAGCACGGCTTCCGGCCGGTGGGGTTCTGGACCACGGTGATCGGCGAGAGCAACCAGGATCTCACCTACCTGCTCGCGTGGCAGGACCTCGCCGAGCGGGAGCGCGTCTGGGCGGGTTTCATGGCCGATCCCGAGTGGCTCAAGGCGCGCGCCGAGAGCGAGAAGAGCGGACCGATCGTCGCCAACATCACCAGCTCGATCCTGGCGCCGACCGCATATTCGAAGCTGAGGTAGCGCCGCCGTGGCCGAGGCGAAGGCGGCGCTGGTGATCGGCGCGGGCGAGTCGACGGGAGGGGCGATCGCACGCCGGTTCGCGCGCGAAGGCTACACGGCTTGCGTGACTCGGCGCACGGCAGACAAGCTGGCTTCGCTGGTCGCGCAAATCGAGGCGGCGGGCGGTCGCGCGCGCGCCTTCGGCAGCGACGCGCGCAGGGAGGAGCAGGTCGCCGAGCTGGTGCAAACCGTCGAGCGCGAGGTCGGGCCGATCGAAGTCTGCGTGTTCAACGTCGGCGGCAACGTGCGCTTCCCGATCCGCGAGACCACCACGCGCGTCTACACCAAGGTCTGGGAGATGGCGGCGCT
>JAYRND010000179.1:0-2484 GCA_041904885.1 Burkholderiales bacterium | reverse complement strand
GAGGACGAGGCGACGCCCTCCGCGCTGGTGTCGCAGGAGTTCTTCGACGCGGCCTGGTGCGCGCTGGAGGAGCCTGGCGCGCTCGTCATGAACGTGATGAACGACGACCGGCTGCTCGACCGCCACCTGCAGCGCATCGAGCGCGCTTTCGACGGCGCCGTGATCGCATTCCCGTCGCTGCGCGACCCGAACATCGTGGTCCTCGGCCTGAAAGGGGCGCCGGCGTCGGTCGAGTGGGGCACGCTTCGGGCGCGCGCCGACGCGCTGGCGGGCAAGTACGGCCTGCCGTTTCCCCGCTACGTCGAGCGCATGCGCAGCATGAACCAATGGAACGCGGCGGCGCTCACGGTCCGGCCGCAGGCCTCGCCATGAGCGTCAATCCGGCGGAGCTGGCGGCGATCGCGGCGATCGCATTCTGCGGCTCGGTGGTCTTCGGCATCACCGGCTTCGGCGCGGCGCTGGTCACGATACCGCTGGCCACCCATTTCGTGCCGCTGCCGTTCGCGCTCGCCCTGTTCGTGCTGATGGACCTTGCCAACGCGTTTCGCATCGGCTTCGAGAACCCGAAGAACGCCGTGAAGGGCGAATGGACGCGCCTGGTGCCGACCATCCTGCTCGGCACGGTCGCCGGCGTCACGCTGCTCGTCAATCTGCCGCGCGGCGCCGCGACGCTGGCGCTGGGCGTGTTCGTGCTGCTGTTCGCGCTCTACAGCCTGCTCAGCCATCCCGATGCGCAGCGCATCGTGCCTGCCGGCTGGGCTTGGGTCGCGGGTTTCGCAGGCGGCGTCACCAGCACCGTCTTCGGCGCGGGCGGGCCGCCGTACGCGATGTACCTGTCGCACCGCGGCCTTTCCAAGGAGCAGTACCGCGCGACGATGGGGTTCGCCACGCTGACCAGCATCTCGCTGCGCACGATCGCATTCCTCGCGATCGGCATCCTGCTCGATCCGAAAGTCTGGTTCTATGCGGCAGCCGTAGTGCCGGCCGGTCTCGCCGGCCTGTGGGCCGCCGGGCACCTCTTCCGGCGCATCTCGCGCGACGCGCTGATGCGCGCGGTGGCGCTGATGCTGCTGGCGAGTGGGGTGTCGCTGATCCTGCGCGCGCTTGCCAGCGGCTAGGCGGACTTTTCCCGCATGGTGACAAATTCCTCCGCCGCCGTCGGATGGATGCCGATGGTGGCATCGAACTGCGCCTTGGTGGCGCCCAGCTTCACCGCGATGGCGATGCCCTGGATGATTTCGCCGGCGTCGGGCCCGAGCATGTGTGCGCCGACCACGCGCTGGCTGGCTGCGTCGACCACCAGCTTCATGAAGATCTTCTCCTCGTTCTTTCCCATGCTGTGCTTGAGCGAGCGGAAGGCGGTCTTGTAGATGTCCACCTTGCCGTAGCGCTCGCGCGCCTTCTCTTCCGAAAGGCCGACCGTGCCCAGGTTCGGGTGCGCGAACACGGCGGTGGGGACGTTTTCGTGGTCGACGGGCGTTGGCGTGCCCCCGAACAGCGTCTTCGCCAGCGCCATTCCTTCGGCGGTGGCGACCGGCGTCAGGTTGAGGCGGTTGGTGACGTCGCCGATCGCGTGGATGGAATCGACCGAGCTCTTCGAATAGTTGTCCACGACGACCGCCCCGTCCGCCGCCAGCTTGACGCCTACGGCCTCGAGTCCGAGCCCTGAGGTATTGGGTTTCCTGCCGGTTGCGAACATGACGAGATCAAAACTGGACGAAGAGCCGTCTTCGAATGTGACCTTGAGCCCCTTTTCGATCCTTGCAGGGTTTGACTTGAGCAAAATCTTCACGCCCTTCCTGCTCATCTCCTCGCCAAGCCTTATCCCCAGTTCACCATCGAAGCCCCGCAAGAGTCGCGCGCCGCGGTAGGCGAGGGTGGTGGCCACGCCGAGCCCGTTGAAGATGGAGGCGAACTCCACTGCGATGTATCCCCCGCCCACCACCAGCGCGCGGGCGGGGAGGCGCTCGAGGTGAAAGGCCTCGTTCGAGGTGATCGCGAGTTCGCGGCCCGGGACCTCCGGCACCTGCGGCCAGGAGCCGGTCGCAACCAGGATGTGCTTGGCGGTGACGGTCTTGCCGCCAACCAGGACTTCGTTCTTTCCCTTTACAAAAGCTTTTTCATGGAAGATCGAAACTCCGGCATTGGCCAGCACGCGCTCGTAGACGCCGTTCAGCCGAGCGATCTCGCGGTCCTTGTTCGCAAGAAGGCGCGCCCAGTCGAACCCGGGCTCGGCGATGTTCCAGCCGAAGTCGGCCGCGTCCTTCAGCTCCTCGCGCACGTGCGCGGCGTAGGAGAACAGCTTCTTGGGGATGCAGCCTACGTTGACGCAGGTGCCGCCAAAGCGGTCGGCCTCGGCGACCGCGACGCGCGCGCCCAGGCCTGCGGAGAAGCGGCTCGCGCGAACGCCGCCCGAGCCGCCGCCAATGGTGAAAAGGTCGAAGTCGTACGCCAGGGACTGCCTGTGCCGCAGCGCGGCTACTT
>JAYRND010000178.1:0-3912 GCA_041904885.1 Burkholderiales bacterium | reverse complement strand
CGAACTGTACCGCTCCCTGATCAAGCATCGCGTCCTGGCTGCGAAGCGAATAGAGCGGCATGAGCCGCTTTACCGTGGCCAGCGCCTCGGGCTCCACTCGACCGACATCGCGGAGCACGGCCCGGACGGCCCGGTCGATCGCCGCCGCAGTGCCGCACAGGTACTGACCCAATCCCGCCGCGCGCGCCTCGCGAGCGTCCAGGATCGTCCCGGTGACGGCAAGATAGCGCGCCGTTCCCTCTCCCAGGCGCCGCGCGACGAAAGGCAGCGCTTGCGCCGGCATGAAGCCGGCGCGCGCCTCGGGAATGCCGACCTTCGCCGATCGGTGCAGGATCACCACGTCGGAGCAGCAGGCCATCGCAAGACCGCCGCCGACCGCCGGCCCCTCGACGACGGAAATCACCGCCTTCTCCAGGCGATTCAGCCTGTCGAAGGTTTCGCCGTAGCGGCGGTACTCCGCGGCGAGCGGGTCGCCCTTGCGCGTCCTACCGGGCAGCTTCGCCATCTCGCCCAGGTTGCCACCAACGCAGAAGACGCCTCCGCGGCCGCGCAGCACCAGCGCGCGCGCCACCCGGTCCGCGGCGACGCGGTCGAGGGCGTGCGCGATCTCGGCCAGCATGCCGTGGTTGAGGGCGTTGCGCCGCTCCGGGCGACTGAACCAGAGGTGCGTCGCCAGGCCGTCTCGCTCGAGCTCGATGTACCGGTAGCGCATTTCGCTATAGTAAGCGGAGGGAGGAACGGCTATGCAGCTCAAGGACAAGATCGCGATCGTTACGGGCGCCGCGCGCGGCCTCGGCCGCGCCTACGCCGAGGCGCTCGCGAAGGAAGGCGCGGCGGTAGTCGCGGGCGACGTCCGCGACTGCAACGAGACGGTCGAGGCGATCCGCAAGGCGGGCGGACGCGCGCTGGGATTGCAGCTCGACGTCGCGAGCCTCGCCTCGTGCCAGGCGACGGCCGAGGCGACGCGAAAGGAGTTCGGCCGCATCGACGTGCTGGTCAACAACGCCGCCCTCTACGCCAATCTGAAGGGCGGCCGCTTCGATCAGCTGGACGAGGCGCAATGGGACCGGGTCATGCAGGTCAACGTCAAGGGAGTCTGGAACTGCTGCCGGGCCGTCGTACCGTCCATGCGCGCGCAGAAGTCCGGCTCGGTCATCAACATTTCCTCGCTCGCGCCCGTCTACGGCCTGCCCTATGCGCTCGACTACTCGGTCTCCAAGGGCGCGGTGATCGCCATGACGCGCTCGCTCGCCCGCGAGCTCGGGCGCGATTGGGTGCGCGTCAACGCTGTCGCGCCTTCCGCGGTGATGACCGAGGGCACGCGCGAGTTCTTCGGCGAAAAGCTGGAGAAGGCGAAGGAAGTGATCGCGGCGGGCCAGTCGCTGCAGCGCAACCTCGACACCGGCGACCTGGTCGGCACCATCGTCTACCTCGCCTCGGACGCAAGCCGCTTCGTCACCGGCCAGACGCTGATGGTCGACGGCGGGACGGTGTTCTCCTAGATTTCGCCGAAATCGCCGCCGCGGCCCTTGCCGGCGGCAAAGCGCGCCGCGCCGGCTGCGCCTTCGGCGTAGTAGGCAGGCACGCCGTTGTGCCACTCGAAATGCATCGCCTCGCGCAGGCCCAACCCTTCCTGCCGGAGTGCGGAGCGCCGGTCGGCGCGCAGGCAGGCCTGCGGAAAGCGCGCGATCTCGTGCGCGAGCGCCTCGGCGCGCGAGCGCGCCTCGCCCTCGGGCACCACCTGTTCGCACAGGCCGATGCGCAGCGCCTCTTCCGCGGTTACCTTGCGGCCGGTGAGAATAAGGTCGAGCGCGCGGCCGCGACCGACGATGCGTGGCAGGCGGACGGTGCCGCCGTCGATGAGCGGGACGCCCCAGCGGCGGCAATAGACGCCGAAATACGCCGACTCCTCCACGACCCGCAGGTCGCACCAGAGCGCGATCTCGAAGCCGCCGGCGACGGCCGGACCCGCGACGGCGGCGATGACCGGCTTGTCTAGCGCGAGGCGGGTCGGCCCCATAGGAGCCCTGGGCAGCGGCGCCGCGGGTTCGGCCGGATAGGCTTCGGCGCTGAGCGCCCCCTTTGCGGCATGCTTCAGATCGTAACCGGCGCAGAACGCGCCGCCCTCGCCCCAGAGCACGGCGACCGCCGCCTCTGGATCCGCATCGAAGGCGAGGAACGCCCCTTCCAGCGCGGCGGCGCTCGCCGGATCCATTGCGTTCCTCGCCTCCGGGCGCGAGTGGACCACCGTCCAGACCTTGCCCTGCTTCTCGATGCGCACCGTCATGGAATGGCCTTTCCGCTGTCGCGCCAGCGCACGGCGGCGTGAAATCCGTGCTTTTCCGCGTATTCCTTGAACCACACGCCCTCGGGCGAGTGCCGCGTGATGCCGTCGAACAGCGTCGCGGTCATCTGCGTGCTGGCGAGGCCCATGTTGTCGTAGGCCTGGTTGATCATCAGCTTCTGCATCATGAGCTGGTTCTTCGGCACGCCCGCCATGCGGCGCGCGAGCGCGTCCACGGTCCTGTCGAGCAGCTTGCGCGGGACCGCCTGGTAGACGAGCCCCATCTTCTCCGCGGTCGTCCCGTCCACCGTATCGCCGGTGAGCAGCATGCGCTTCGCCTTCTCCGCGCCCAGCCGGTAGACCCACATCGCGGTGGTCGGGCAGCCCCAGACGCGCGCCGGCATGTAGCCGATGCGCGCCTTGTCCTCCATGATCACGATGTCGGCGCACAGGGCGATGTCGCTGCCGCCAGCCACCGCGTAGCCGTGCACCTTGCAGATCACCGGCTTGTAGCTGCGCCAGATCGCGAAGAAATCGTCGGTGTTGGACTTCATGCCGCGGTAGTCCTTCATCGGATCCCAGGGCATGGACTGGGTCCACCGGTTCTTCGGGTCGCCTTCGGCGTACTTCTTCAGGTCATAGCCGGCGCAAAACGCGCGGCCCGCGCCGGCGAGCACGATGACATGGACGCGGTCGTCGTCGTTAGCCTGCTCCACCGCGCGCCGGATCTCGCGCGGCATCCTGTCGTCGATGGCATTCAGCCGGGCGGGCCGGTTCAGCGTGATGCGCGCGATGCGGCCGGAGACCGAGTACTTGAGCGTTGAGAATCTCATGGTTCCCCCTTCCAGCTAGGATAGCAATCCATGCGCACCGCCACCTGGTATTTCGACTTCATCTCGCCCTTCGCCTGGATCGGCATGCATCGGCTGAAGGAGCTGCCGGCGGATGTCCGGATCGAATACCGCCCGGTGCTGTTCGCTGGCATCCTGCAGCATTGGGGCCAGAAAGGACCCGCGGAGATCTCCGCCAAGCGCCGCTATACCTACCGCTGGGTGCATTGGTGGGCGGCGCAGCTCGGCGTGCCGCTGCGCTTTCCGGCGCGGCATCCGTTCAATCCCCTGCATCACCTGCGCCTCGCCATCGCCTGCGGCTGCACGCCCGACGCGATCCGCACGATCTACCAATCCATCTGGACTACTGGAGAGGATGCTTCCGATCCGGAGCGGTTTTCAGCGCTTTCGACGAAACTGGGCGCGACCGGGGAGTACCCCGAAGCCAAGGACATTCTCAGGAAGAACACCGAAGCGGCGGTAGCGCGCGGCGTGTTCGGCGTGCCGACGCTGGAGATCGACGGCGAGCTTTTCTGGGGCGCTGATGGAATGGATTTCGCCAAGGCCTTCCTCGCCGACCCGGCCGTGGTACACAACCCGGAAATGCGTCGGCTCGACGATCTGCCCGTTGCCGCCGCCAGGCGCACTTCCTAAAAAAGGGATAGGAATTTCCTTCCCTCTGTTGCCGCACAAATTGAGCGCCAGTGGCCGGATCGGGGCTGCGGAGCGGTGGATGGGTGCCACAATCGGTCATGCGCGCGGCGGCGAGGGAGCCATGCAAGGGGCGTTATGGCAAAT
>JAYRND010000025.1:0-10721 GCA_041904885.1 Burkholderiales bacterium | reverse complement strand
GTGATGGATGGATCGAAGCGCTCGAGCCACGGCAACGCCTACTTCACCGGCTTCGGCGCAGCCAAGCGCATCGTCTTCTTCGACACGCTGCTCGAGCGCCTCGCGCCGGCCGAGGTCGAGGCGGTGCTCGCGCACGAGCTGGGTCATTTCAGGCGCCACCACGTCTGGAAGCGGATCGCGGTGCTGTTCGGCTCTTCCCTCGCGCTGCTCTGGGCGCTGGGCTGGCTGATCGAGCAGCCCTGGTTCTACGCCGACCTCAACGTCGCCACGATGAGCACCGCCACGGCCCTGCTGCTGTTCGCGCTGGTGCTGCCGGCGTTCACCTTCCTGCTGCAGCCGCTGTTCAGCCTGCACTCGCGCAGGCACGAGTTCGAGGCCGACGCCTACGCCGCCGCCCACGCGAGCGCGTCCGAGCTGGTGCGCGCGCTGGTCAAGCTCTACCAGGACAACGCCTCGACGCTGACGCCCGACCCGGTGCACTCGGCGTTCTACGATTCCCATCCCCCCGCCGCGATGCGCATCGCGAAGCTGAGGACCGCATGAGCGAGCTCGCGAGCAGGAAATGCAAGCCCTGCGAAGGCGGCGTTGCGCCCTACACGCCCGCCCAGGCGAAGGAGCTGCTCGCGCAGCTGAAGGGCTGGATCATCGAGGACGGCAAGCTGGTCAAGCTCTACCCGTTCCGCAACTACTACGAAACCATGGCCTTCGTGAACGCGCTCGCCTGGATCTCGCACCGCGAGGACCACCACCCGGACCTCGCCGTCGGCTACAACAAGTGCCGCGTCGAGTACTCCACGCACGCCATCGGCGGGCTGTCCGAGAACGACTTCATCTGCGCGGCCAAGGCGGACGCGCTGTACAGACTTTGAAGCGGGTCTTCAGTTCCTTCGACCGTATCGCGGCGCATCACGTGAGGAACCTCCTCGCGACGGAGGGCATTCAAGCGGAAATTCGCAATGAATTTCTCTCCTCCGCGATGGGCGAAATTCCGCCGGCGGAGTGTCAGGCGGAGGTCTGGGTGCTGCGCGACGCCGATGCCGTCAGGGCCATTGACGTACTGCGCAGGCCGGCGCCCGCAGACCCGGACTGGGCCTGCGCCTGCGGAGAAAAGCTGGGCGAGCAGTTCACCCAGTGCTGGAGCTGCGGTGCGCTCAGGGTGCGCTGAGCAGAAAGTCGGCGATCGTCTCGACCACGCGCGGTTCGATCGGCGTCGCCGGATCCGTGTAGGCGGCGAGCTGGTCGGCCTGCGAGCGGCAGCGCTTCAGCACGTGGTTCATGTCCGGGAGGATGGCGAGCGCGGCCAGCGGATTGGCCGAGGCGAGGATGCGCGCCTCGGAAACCGGCACCTGCAGGTCGGCCGTGCCCTGGACGATCAGGACTTTCAGGCCCGGCGCGCGAATCTCGGCGGCCGGGTCGTGGCGGAACCAGGACATCAGGTAGGGCTGCACGCTCGGGCGGAAGAGCGCGCCGAATTCCGCCGGTATGTTCGGCGCGGGGCGCCCGGCGACGAGCCCTTCGAGGATGACCATGCCCTGCTGGCGCGTGTCGTCCGGCAATCCGCGCAGCTGCTCGGCGATCAGCTGCGCGGCCGGGCGGCCGAACCCGGCGATCGAGACGGCGGCAAACGCGCGCTCGCGCTTGGCCGCGATCAACGCGACCAGCGCGCCTTCGCTATGGCCGATGAGCGCGACGCGCGGCGCGCCGCCGATGCGCTTGAGGCGCGCGGCCCAGTCCGCCGCGTCGACGACATAGTGCTCGAAGCGCAGCGCGCTTTCGTCGGGCGCCGCGGCGTTGCTCGCGCCGACGCCGCGCTTGTCGTAGCGCAGCGTGCAGATGCCGCGCGCGGCGAGGCCGCGCGCCAGCTGCTTCAGGCTGTCGTTCTCGAGTCCCGGCTGGTTGCCATCGCGGTCGGTCGGACCGGATCCGGCGACGATCAGCGCGCAGACGGAAGGCGGCCCGTCCGCCGGGCGCTCGAGCGTGCCGTGCAGCCGGCCGCCGCGCGTGGCGATCGAGACCTCGTCCGCAGCGGCGCCGACAGCGGCAAAACCCAGGCACAGTGCGAGGAGTTCAGGACGCGGCGCCAAGGTCGATCCAGTAGCGTTGCACGACCTCGCCGCGCTCGGCGATGAATACCTCGGACTCCAGGACGCCGCCGTTGCCGGCGATGATCCGCGCCGAGCCCACGTTTTCCTTCCCGCAGGTCACCAGCACCCGCGTCAGCTTCAGCTTCCCGGCCTCCCGCAGCGTGAGCCTCAGGATCTCCCGCCCGCATCCGCCGTGCCGGGCGCTCGGGCGGATGCCGTAGCCGATATGGCCGCCGTGGCGCAGGAGCACTGGCGTCAGGCGGTGGCGCAGGTTGGAGACGCCGACGACCTCGGCGCCGTCCCGCACCAGCCAGAACGTGGAGTGCGGGACGAATTCCGGCGGCAGGCCGACGCCAGCACGATCGCGCTGGAACCGCGCGAGGAGCGCTTGCGCATCGTCCGCCGGGTACTCCAGCACAAATGGGACCGGCTTCTCGCCCCGGGAGCCGACCTCCTCGACCAGCCCGCGATACGAGGCGACGAGGTCTGCACCGGGCGCGACCAGGTCGAGCACGCGAGTCCTTAGAAGATGCGCGCCAGAGTGATCACCACCAGCACGAACACCCAGAGCACCAGCGCGCGCCAGAGCAGGCCGACGGTGCTGTCCAGGTGCGGCGCGTCCGCCGCATCGCCGAGGCCCAGGTCGCTGCGCACCTGCAGGCCCTCGATTTCGGTGAGCGGCATGCCCAGGCGCACGCCGAGCGCGCCCGCGCCGGAAGCGAGCAGCACGCCCTGGTCGGGGTCCGGCCAGGCCGCCGCCTGGCTGCGCCAGCAGTAGACCGCGTCCTCGAAGTCGCCGACCACCGCGAAGGCGGCCGCGGTCAGGCGCACCGCCGGCCACTCCAGCAGCGCGCGCACGCGCGCCGCGAAGCGGCCGAACTCGCCCTTGCCGCGCCAGCGCCGGTCGAGGAAGCAGGCCATGCGGTAGAGGATCGCGCCGCTCGGGCCGGGCAGCAGCACGAACCAGAACAGCACGCCGAACACGTGCCGGTGCGAGGCGACGATCGCCTCCTCGATCGCGAGCCGGATCACCTCCTCGCGGCTGCGCTGCGCCGCCGGCTCGCCGCGCCAGCCGGCAAGAAGCTCCCGGGCATGGTCGATGTCCCCGTCCCGGACCGCGGCCTGTATTCCCGTGAAGGAATGGCTGAACTGGCGGAAGCCGAGCGTCAGGTACAGGCAGGCCACGTTGAGCAACAGCGCCGCCAGCGGATTGAACCACAGCAGCAGCGCGTACAGCCCCGCCGCGGCGGCCACCGGCACAAGCGCCGCGATCGTCCAGGCGATGGTGCCGTGGCGCGCCTCGCCCGCGTTGAACGATTGCTCGAGCCAGTCGGCCCAGCCCGCCAGCGCGGCGGCGACCGCCTTGCGGTTGCCGAGCGGGCGCCACTGCTCGAGCAGCAGCGCGGCGATGATGGCGGCGACTCCCATGTCCTTCAGAGTCTACCGTGAGGTTGAACTGCGGCGAGCAGGCTCGCCAGGTTCACCAGCATGCCCGCGGTGGCGCCCCAGATGTAGCGGCCCTCGTAGGGCATGGAGAAGAAGTAGCGCAGCTCGCCCTGCCACTCGCGCGATTCGCGCCGGCGGTTGGCCGGGTCGAGCAGGAAGACGAGCGGAACCTCGAAGATCTCCTCCACCTCGTTCGCGTCCGCACGCAGATCGAAAGGCGGCGTGACGATGCCGACCACGGGCGTGATGCGAAAGCCCGTGCGCGTGTAGTACTCGGGCATGCGGCCCAGCAGCTCGACGCGCGCCGGATCGAGGCCGATCTCCTCGCGCGCCTCGCGCAGCGCGGTCTCCTCGGGCGAGGCGTCTTCGGCGTGCACGCGGCCGCCCGGGAAGCTCACCTGGCCGGAATGCTCCTTCAGGTGCACCGCGCGCTGCGTGAACAGCACAGTGAGATCGGGTTCGCGGACAACGACGGGCACCAGCACCGCGGCCGGCCGCAGCGCGGCCGGATCGGGCCGGGGGCCGTCGTCCCCGTAGATCGATGCCGCGGGCGGCGCCGCGGCGGCGAAGCGCCGCCGCAGCTCCGCGAGCTTCATGGCACGAGGATGACCGAGCCCGTGGTCTTGCGCGACTCGAGGTCGCGGTGCGCCTGCGCGGCGTCGGCGAGCTTGTACTTCGCCGTGGTCTCGATCTTCACCTTGCCGGACTTGACCACCTCGAACAGCGCGCTCGAGCGCTCGAGCAGCTCGGCGCGGCTGGCGATGTGCGTGGCGAGCGTGGGCCGCGTCACGTACAGCGAGCCCTTGGTCGAAAGGATGCCGAGGTTCACCGGCGCCACCGGCCCCGAGGCATTGCCGAAGGAGACGATCAGCCCGCGCGGGCGCAGGCAGTCGAGCGATCCCTCCCACGTCGTCTTGCCCACCGAGTCGTAGACCACCGGCACGCCCTTGCCGCCGGTGATCGCCTTCACCTTCTCGACGAAGTTCTCCGTGGTGTAGTTGATCAGGTGGTCGGCGCCGTGCGCCTTGGCCAGCGCGAGCTTCTCGGCCGAGCCGGCGGTGGCGATGGTGGTGACGCCCAGCGCCTTCAGCCACTGGCAGGCGATCAGGCCCACGCCGCCCGCGGCCGCGTGCCAGAGCACCGTCTCGCCCTTCTTGACCGGGTAGGTGCTGAAAATGAGGTAGTGCACGGTCAGGCCCTTCAGCAGCATCGAGGCGGCCTGCTCCTCGGAGATGCCCTGCGGCAGCTTGACCATCCGGTCCGCGGGGACGAGCCGCGTCTCGCTGTAGGACCCCGGCAGGCCGGTGTAGCACACGCGGTCGCCCGCCTTGAGGTCGGTCACCCCCGCGCCCACCGCCTCGATCACGCCCGCGCCCTCGTTGCCCGCCACCGCCGGCAGCTGCATCGGGTACAGCCCCGAGCGCTGGTAGGTATCGACGAAATTCACGCCGATCGCGGTGTGCCGGATGCGCACCTGGCCCTGGGCGGGATCGCCCACCGGGACGTCTTCGTATTGCAGGACTTCGGGGCCACCCTGCTTGTGATAGCGCACTGCTTTTGCCATTTGCTCGTCTCCTGGTTACGGTTTCTTGTCCTTGTCCTGCGGCATGTTCATCTGCATCGCTTGCTGCATCGCCTGCTGCATTCCCTGCATCTGCTGCAGTCCGGCCTTCTGCATCTCCAGGCCCTGGATCGCCGCGCGCAGCATGGTGAGGTTCATGTTCAGCCACATTTCCACCGACTTGAGCTCCGTGATGCGCTTTTCCAGCTCCTGCGGATCGAGGGTCGGCATCGCCATGCCGGGCACCGGCACGCCCAGCGGCCCCCACAGCCGGCGGAACATCTCGAGCGGGTCCTGCGGATTGTTCTGCGATCCCTGGTCAGCCATCGGTCAGGCCTCCGTGCCGGCAAAGAACTCGCGGACCTCGTTTTCCCGCGAGATGGTGTCCTGGTAGCCGAGGTCGATCAGCGTGCGGCAGAACGACTCCTCGAACAGCAGGTAGCTGACCAGGTTCGAGCCCGAGCGGTTCATCGCGCCCGTCGGCCGCAGCACGAAGCGCACCATCGGCGGCAGCTCGTGGACGAAGCGCGCCGCGATCCGCTCCAGCGGCTGCGAGGGCGAGATGAACAGCACCTTCACCGGCCGCAGCGGCAGCTTCACCGACTCCAGCACTTCCGGCGGGATCAGGCGCACGGTCTTGTTGATGCGCTCCATGCGCTCCAGGTCCACCGACAGGCCGTCGAGGAAGATCGAGTTGAGCGCGTGGCCCGCGACCTGGGCGAGCGAGGGGTAGACGTTGGAGCGCGCGCGCGCCATGTCCGCGGTCTGGCGGCCGGTGCCCACCACCAGCACGCGGTCCGCGCCCAGGTGCAGCGCCGGGCTGATCGGCGCGATCTGGCGCACCGAGCCGTCGCCGAAGTACTCGCGGTGCACCTTCACCGCGGGGAAGATGAACGGCAGCGCCGACGATGCGAGCAGGTAGTCGAGCTTGAGCGACACCGCCGCGCCGATGCGCTGGTTGCGCTCCCAGCCCTCCAGCCCCGAGCCTCCCTGGAAAAAGGACACGCTCTGGCCCGAGGTGTAGCCCGAGGCGGTGACGCTGACCGCGTAGAGCGCGCCCGAGTCGATGTGCTCCTGGATGCGCTCGAAGGGAAGCGTGCGCTCGAGCATGTCGCGCAGCGGCGCGTTGTCCAGCAGCGAGATCGGGTTCTGCCGCGACAGCCAGGACAGCGCGCCCAGCCAGCGCAGGCCCCGCCGCGTGATGCTCGCCACGTCGGTGCGGTAGACGTGGTGGCAATGCATGTGCTCCCAGACCTCGAGCAGGTTGCCCACCGCGCGCGAGAAGTTGTCGGCGAACACCGCCAGCGTGGTGGCGTTGATGGCGCCCGCGGATGTGCCGCACAGGATCGGGAACGGGTTCTTCTGCGGGTTGCCGAGGATGTCGCGCACCGCCTTGACCACGCCCACCTGGTAGGCGGCCCGCGCGCCTCCGCCCGTGAGAACGAGTCCGGCTCTGGGTTTCATCCTGCACGCTTCATGTCAGAACAGTGTCTGTTCCTGGCCGCGCGGCGCGTTGGCGTCCGCCACCGCGAGCGCGGTCATGTTGACGATGCGGCGCACCGTCGCCGAAGGGGTGAGGATGTGCACCGGGCGCGCCGCGCCGAGCAGGATCGGCCCGATGGTCACGTTCTCCGAGGAGGCGATCTTCAGCAGGTTGAAGGAGATGTTGGCCGCGTCCAGGGTCGGCATCACCAGCAGGTTGGCCTCGCCGCGCATCCGCGAGTGCGGGAAGACGCGCTGGCGGATCTCGTCCGAGAGCGCGGTGTCGCCGTGCATCTCGCCCTCGACCTCCAGATCCGGCGCGCGCTCGCCCAGCAGCGCGAGCGCCTGCTGCATCTTGCGCGCCGAAGCGAGGTCCACCGAGCCGAAGTTCGACGCCGACAGCAGCGCCACCTTGGGCACGATGCCGAAGCGGCGCATCTCCTCGGCGGCGAGGATCGTCATCTCGGCGACGTTCTCGGCGTCGGGGTCGGGAGTGACGTAGGTGTCGCAGATGAAGACCGTGCGGTCCGGCAGCAGCAGCGCGTTCATCGCCGCGTAGTGCCGGATGCCGGCGCGCCGCCCGATCACCTGGTCGATGTACTGCAGATGCAGCGCGTGGGTGCCGAACGTGCCGCAGAGCATGCCCTCGGCCTCGCCTTTGTGGATCATCATGGCGCCGATCAGCGTGAGGCGCCGCCGCATCTCGATCTTGGCGTACTCGGGCGAGACGCCGCGGCGCTCGGTGAGCCGGTGGTAGGTGGTCCAGTAGTCGCGGTAGCGCTTGTCGAACTCCGGGTTGACGGTCTCGAAGTCGCGCCCGGCGCGCATGCGCAGGCCGAGCTGCTCCAGCCGGCGCTCGATCACCTGGGGGCGCCCGACCACGATCGGCCGCGCGAGGCCCTCGTCGATGACCACCTGCACCGCCCGCAGCACGCGCTCGTCCTCGCCCTCGGCGTAGACCACGCGCCGGGGATTCGCCTTGGCGGCCGCGAACAGCGGCTTCATGATCATGCCGGAGTGATAGACGAACTGCGTGAGCGAGGCGCGGTAGGCCTCCAGGTCCGCGATCGGCCGCGTCGCCACGCCCGATTCCATCGCCGCCGCCGCCACCGCCGGTGCGATCTTCGCGATCAGGCGCGGGTCGAAGGGCCGCGGGATCAGGTACTCGGGGCCGAACCGCAGGTCCTCGCCGCCGTAGGCGGCGGCGACGATGTCGGAGGCCTCCGCCTGCGCGAGCTCGGCGATGGCGCGCACCGCGGCCAGCTCCATCTCGCTGGTGATGGTGGTCGCGCCCACGTCCAACGCGCCGCGGAAGATGAACGGGAAGCACAGGACGTTGTTGACCTGGTTCGGGTAGTCCGTGCGGCCGGTGGCAATCACGCAGTCGGGCCGCGCTTCCTTCGCCAGCTCCGGCCGGATCTCCGGCTCCGGATTGGCGAGCGCGAGGATCAGCGGCCGCTCGGCCATCTTCTTCACCATCGCGGGCTTGAGCACGCCTCCCGCCGAGAGGCCGAGAAACACGTCGGCGCCGCCGATCACGTCGTCGAGCGTGCGGGCCTTCGTCTCGACCGCGAACTTTTCCTTGTCCGGATCCATCTCCTCGCGCCGGCCCTTGTACACCACGCCCTTGATGTCGGTGACGACGATGTGCGCGCGCGGCAGCCCCATCTTCACCAGCAGCTCGAGGCAGGCCAGCGCCGCCGCCCCCGCGCCGGAAACGACCAGTTTGATGGTCTCAATTTTCTTATTTATTACTCGTAGACCATTCAAGATAGCTGCGCCAACGATGATCGCGGTGCCGTGCTGGTCGTCGTGGAACACCGGGATCTTCATCCGGGCGCGGAGTTTTCGCTCCACGATGAAGCACTCCGGCGCCTTGATGTCCTCCAGGTTGATGCCGCCGAAGGTCGGCTCGAGCGAAGCGATGATGTCGACCAGGCGGTCCGGGTCGCGTTCGTCGACCTCGATGTCGAAACAGTCGATGCCGGCGAATTTCTTGAACAGGACCGCCTTGCCCTCCATCACCGGCTTGGCGGCGAGCGGGCCGATCGCCCCCAGGCCGAGCACCGCGGTGCCGTTGGTGATCACGGCGATCAGGTTGGCGCGCGAGGTGAGGTGGACGGCCTCGGCCGGATCGCGCCGGATCTCCTCGCAGGCGACCGCCACGCCGGGAGAGTACGCGAGCGCGAGGTCGCGCTGGTTGGTGAGCTGCTTGGTGGCGAGGATCGCGACCTTGCCGGGTCGCGGCAGGCGGTGGTACTCGAGAGCACTCTTCCTCAGTTCTTCGTCCACCGCGCGTCCTCGTCCACCGCAGTTCTCGTCGAATGCCTCGGGATCGGGTAAAAATTATATCCCGATGACCCGCACCGCCCGCCGCGCCGCCGAAATCCAGCCATTCGTGGTGATGGACGTGCTCGCGCGCGCGCACGCGCTCGAGGCGGCCGGCCGGCGCGTGATCCACATGGAGATCGGCGAGCCCGACTTCACCGCGGCGGAACCCGTGGTGCAGGCCGCGGTGCGCGCCCTGCGCTCCGGGCAGACCGCCTATACCGCCACTCTCGGCCTGCCCGCGCTGCGCGAGGCCATCGCCACCCACTATGAGACGGCGTTCGGCCTCCGCGTCTCGCCCGCGCGCATCGCCGTGACCTCGGGCGCCTCGGCGGGGCTGCTGCTGGTGCTCGCGCTCTACGTCGGCCCCGGCGACGAGGTCCTCGTGCCCGATCCCGGCTATCCGGGCTACCGCCACATGGTGCGCGCCTTCGAAGGCCGCGCGCGCGCGCTTGCCGTCTCCGCCGCGACGAACTTCCAGCCGACCCTGGCCATGGTTCGCGCCGCCTGGGGGCCGCGCACCCGCGGACTGCTGCTGGGTTCGCCGTCGAACCCCACGGGGACCCTCATTTCGGAATCCGAGATCAGAAAGATCGCGCGCTTCGTCGCCGAGAGGGGCGGCGTGCTGATCGTCGACGAGATCTACCAGGGGCTGGCCTACGGCCGGGACCCGCAATCCGCCGCGGGCCTGCCCGGCGAGGTCGCGGTGGTGAACAGCTTCTCGAAGTATTTCTGCATGACCGGCTGGCGGCTCGGCTGGGTGGCACTGCCGCAACGGCGCATGCGCGAGTTCGAGAAGCTCGCGCAGCACCTGTACATCTGCGCCCCCTCGGTCGCCCAGTACGCGGCACTAGCGTGCTTCTCGGCAAGCTCGATGAAAATCTTCGAGCGCAGGCGCGCGGAATTCGAGCGCCGCCGGAACTTCCTCGTCCCCGCATTGCAACGCGCGGGCCTGGCCGTGCCGGCGCGGCCGGAGGGAGCGTTCTACGTATATGCGCAGGTCCCGGGCGACGGACGGCGCTTCGCGCTCGGGCTGCTGGAGAAAGAGGCGGTGGCGACGACGCCGGGAATCGATTTTGGCGCCAACCGCACCCGCAGCTTCGTGCGCTTCGCCTATACCCGCGCGATGGCCGACCTGGAAGAGGCGGCCGAGCGGCTGGCGAGGTACTGCGGGAGGATCAGGCCGAGGTCCGGCGGGCCTGCTTGAGCGCCTGCTCCAGGCGCGCGCGCTCGGCGAGCACCTTGAAGGCGTAGGAAGAGTTCGGCTCGTCGAAGGCCCCCGCGTACATCTGCAGCGCGGTCTCGGTCTCGCCGAAGCGGCGCAGGTATTCGCGCAGGATCTGCGCGCCGACCTGGATGTTGACATCCGGATCGAGCAGCGCGCCCTCTCCGCCGTGCTCGACCAGCTTCTCGGCGTGGAACTTCGGGATCACCTGCATCAGCCCCTTCGCGCCCAGATTGCTCTCGGCGACCGGGTTGTAGCGGGACTCGACGGCCATCACCGCCAGCAGCAGCAGCGGGTCGACCTTCCACTCGCCGCCGACCCGGTAGGCCGTGGCGACGAAGCCGGCGACCGCGTCCTGCGCCACGCGGTAGCGCTTGGCCTGGAATTCGGCGATGGCGCGTTGCTCGCGCTCCTGCGGGCCCAGCGCGCCGGTCTGGATGGTGCCGGCGGTGACGTTCGTGGTCGGGTCCTCCCAAGACTCGGCCCAGGCGACAGACTGGCGCAGCAGCGACTCGCGCGCGGCCGGCAGCATCGCAGCCACCAGCACCGCGAGGCCCAGCATGGCGAGCATCGCCCTTGCGGCCGACCACAGGCG
>JAYRND010000177.1:0-10861 GCA_041904885.1 Burkholderiales bacterium | reverse complement strand
CGCCGGCGGACGCGTGCACCCGGGCCTGCCCATCGAGGTGGCGATGGAGACCGCCGTTTTCACGCGCGCGGGGGTGACACGCGTCATGCGCTTCGCCTTCCGGCTGGCGCAGTCGCGTCCGCGCAAGCATCTTACGCTCGTGACAAAGTCCAACGCGCAGCGCCACGGCATGGTGCTGTGGGACGAGATCTTCTACGAGGTCGCACACAATTACCCGGACGTGAAGACCAACCGCGTGCTGGTCGATGCGGTGACCACGCAAATGGTCCTCCGGCCCGGCTCGCTGGATACGATCGTCGCCTCCAACCTGCACGCCGACATCCTTTCCGACCTGGCCGCCGCCCTCACCGGCTCGCTCGGCATCGCGCCGACCGCGAACCTCAACCCGGAGCGGAAATTTCCGTCCATGTTCGAGCCGATCCACGGCTCGGCCTTCGACATCACCGGCAAGGGGATCGCCAACCCGATCGCCACCTTCTGGACCGCCTCGATGATGCTCGAGCACCTGGGCGAGCCCGCGGCGGCGGCGCGGCTCATGAAAGCGATCGAGCGCACCACCGAAGAGCAGGTCTTCACGCCCGACCTGGGCGGCGTGCACGACACGCGAGCGGTGACCAACGCGGTAAAGCGCGCGCTGTAGCCGCGCCGCGGCGCGGTAGACTAGCCCGCAGGGGAGACAATGGAATCGGTTTCGGTCCCGCTGTGGCTCGCGGTGCTTGGCGGCGTGCTTGCCGCCTGGGCCGCCTACGACAAGCTGCTCATGCCGGCGCTGCGCTGGTTCGTGGCCGGCCGCGCCAACGTCGTGCTGGAGGACGTGTCGACGCGGCTGCGGATCGGCATCCGCCCGTTCCAGCGCACGCGCCGCCAGATCCTGATCCACCGGCTGCTCGGCGACCCGAAAGTGCAGGCTGCGGTCGAGCAGTACGCGGCGCAGAACAAGATCCCGATGCCCGAGGTCTTCCGGGTCGTCGAAGGCTATGCCCGCGAGATCGTGCCCGCGTTCAACGCCTACCTCTACTTCCGCATCGGCTACTGGCTGGGCCGCAAGGTCGCCCAGGGCCTGTACCGCGTACGCCTGGGATTCGTCGATTCCGAGGCGCTGAAGAAGGTCCCGGAAAACGCCACTGTGGTGTTCGTCATGAACCACCGGTCCAACATGGACTACATCCTCGCCGGCTACCTTGCCGCGCAGCAGGCGGCGCTCTCCTACGCGGTCGGCGAATGGGCGCGGCTCTGGCCGCTGTCGGCGCTGATCCGCTCGATGGGCGCCTATTTCGTCCGGCGCAACTCCAAGGACGAGCTCTACCGCCGCGTGCTCGAGCGCTATATCGCGATGGCCACGCAAGCCGGCGTCCCGCAGGCGGTGTTCCCGGAGGGCGGCCTCACGCGCGACGGGCTCATGCGCGAGCCCCGCCTGGGCGTCGTCGACTACATGCTGCGCGGCTTCTGGCTGGATGGGCAAAGGGACCTCGTGTTCGTGCCGCTCGGGCTGAACTACGACCGGGTGCTCGAGGACCGAACGCTGCTGCTGTCCGCAAACCCGGAGGCGCGCAAGACGAGCCGGTTCTGGGCGGTCTGGAACACGCTCGGCTTCGCCGCCAACAACCTGCGGCTGATGCTGAAGAGCGACTGGCACCGCTTCGGCTACGCCTGCGTGAACTTCGGCGCGCCGGTGTCGATGCGCGAGTACTGCACCCTGCGCGGGCTGGACTTCCAGAAGCTCTCGGGCGAGGCGCGCAGGCTGGCCATTGGCGAGCTGGGCAAGCACCTCATGGCGCGCGTGGGCAGCATCGTGCCCGTGGTGCCGGTGCCGCTCATCTCCTGGGTGCTGCTGAACCGGGACCTGAAGCCGATCTCGGAGCTCGAACTGAAGTCCGCCGTGGAAATGCTGATCGAGAAGATCGAGGCGGCGGGCGGGCACGTGTACATCCCGCGCAAGGATCTCGACTATGCGGTGACGGTCGGCCTGCGCATGCTGCTGCTGCGCCGCCTGGTCGAGGAGAAGGACGGCCTGTTCGCGGGCCGCGCGCCGGAGCTGCCGCTGCTGCGCTACTACGCCAATTCGATCGCCCACCTTTTGCGATAGCATTCGCCGCCATGGGGAAGCTCGCGTTCTGGAAGACCGACTGGTTCCTCGGCGTGGCGGTAACGCTCGCGGTCGCCGCCTGCAACGTCGTCAGCGACCTGCTTCCCGGCCTGGAGCGCAAGGCCTACGACCTCGGCGTGGTAGCCACCTCGCGCGCGCCGTCGGACCGGATCGCGGTCATCGCCATCGACGAAGCGAGCATCCGCAGCATCGGCCGCTGGCCCTGGCCGCGCGATGTGCAGGCGAAGATGACCGACCTGCTCGCGCAGGCCAAGGTCAAGGTGATCGGCAGCACCATCCTGCTGTCCGAGCCGCAGACGGATCCCGGCTACCAGGTCATCGTCCAGCTGCAGGGAATGGCCGCGAAGGGCATGGAGCCAGGCGGGCCCGCCGCCGAGGCGCTCGCCCCGCTCGCGGAAAAGCTCAAGGAGGCCGAGGCCGCGCTGAACAGCGATCGCCGCCTTGCCGCCAGCTACGCAAGCGCCGGCAATGTGCTGGTACCGCTGGATTTCGTGCTCGGCCGCCCGCTGGGCAAGCCCGACAAGCCGCTGCCGGATTACGTGCAGAAGTATGCGCTGGCGGCCCCGCCCGGGGGCGAGCGGCCGTTGCCCGCCCAAGAGATTCGCTTCCCGATCGAGCCGATCGCCAAGGCGGCCGCGGGGCTCGGCAGCCTGACCCAGCTGAAGGACGTCGACGGCGCGATCCGCGCCGAGCCGCTCGCCATCGATTACTACGGCCAGCTCTACCCGTCGCTGTCGATGATGCTGGCGGCCCGGTACCTCAACCTCGGCCCCGCCGACATCAAGGTCGCGCCCGGCCAGGGAGTGACGCTGCAGAAACTGCGCATCGGCACCGACTCCGAGCTGAGCATGTACACGTATTTCTACAAGAACCGCGACGGCAGGCCGGCGTTCCCGGTCGATTCCTTCTACGACGTCCTCTCCGGCAAGATCAAGGCCGAGAACTACAGCGGCAAGATCGTCCTGATCGGCGCTACCGCGGTCGGCCTGGGCGACAACCCGGCCACGCCGATCGCGCCGGCGATGCCGCCCGTGCTCATGCTCGCGCACGCCGTGTCCTCGATCCTGCAGGAGCACTTCTTCATCGCTCCGGGCTGGATGCGCGGCGCCGAGCTGCTGGTGTTCGTGCTGGTGGCCGCCTACCTCATCGCGCTCCTGCCGCGGCTGAAGGCCGGCACCGCGCTCGCCGTCTCCGGCGGCCTGTTCGTCGCGCTGGTCGGGCTGCACTTTGCGCTCATGACCTCCGCGGGCATGTGGATGCAGCTCATGCTCCCCGCCACGCTGCTGCTGATCGGGCACGGCGCGCTGGTATCCAAGCGCTTCATCGTCACAGAGCGCGCGAAGGTGAAGTCGGACGAGAACTCCGCCGAATCCAACCGTATGCTCGGCCTCGCCTACCAGGGCCAGGGGCTGCTCGATCAGGCCTGGGACAAGTACCGCCAGGTGCCGCTGTCCGAGGCGGTGATGGAGAACCTGTACAACCTCGCGCTGGATTTCGAGCGCAAGCGCCAGTTCAACAAGGCCGAGTCGGTGTTCCGCCACATGGCCGGGTTCAATCCCAAATTCCGCGACCTCGAGCAGCGCCTGTCGCGCGCCAAGCAGCTCTCGGAGACGGTGATGCTGGGAGGCGCGGCCGGCGCCGGGCGCAGCAACGCCTCCATCCTCGGCGCCGACGGCTCGGTGGAGAAGCCCATGCTCGGCCGCTACCAGATCGAGAAGGAGCTCGGCAAGGGCGCGATGGGCGTGGTGTACCTGGGCAAGGACCCGAAGATCGGCCGCGTGGTGGCGATCAAGACCATGGCGCTGTCGCAGGAGTTCCCGCCGGAAGAGGTGGCCGGCGCGAAGGAGCGGTTCTTCCGCGAGGCGGAAACCGCCGGGCGCCTGTCGCACCCGAACATCGTCACCATCTACGACGCGGGCGAGGAGCACGACCTGTGCTTCATCGCCATGGAGCTGCTCAAGGGCGGCGACCTGGTGCCGTTCTGCAAGCCAGGGCACCTGCTGGAGACCGGCAAGGCGGTCTCGGTCATCGCGCGCGCGGCGGAGGCGCTCGGCTACGCGCACACGCAGGGCGTCGTGCATCGCGACGTCAAGCCGGCGAACCTCATGTACGACCCGGGCACCGACACGCTCAAGGTGACCGACTTCGGCATCGCGCGGCTCACCGATTCCTCGAAGACCAAGACCGGGATGGTGCTGGGCACGCCTTCCTACATGTCGCCCGAGCAGCTCGCGGGGAGAAAAATCGAGGGGCGCAGCGACCTGTTTTCGCTCGCGGTCAGCCTTTACCAGCTGCTTTGCGGCAAGTTGCCGTTCGAAGGCGAGTCGATGGCGCAGCTGATGTACCGGATCGCCAACGAGGCGCCGGCCAACATCCTCGCGGCCAATCCGAAGGTGCCGCCCGGGCTGGTCTCGTTCCTCGCCCGCGCGCTGGCAAAGAACCCGGACCAGCGGTTCCAGACCGGCGCCGAATTCGCCGCCGCCCTGCGCGCCGCAGCCGGCGGCGCCGCGCCCGTGTCGTCCTCCGGCCTCGATCTCGAGCTCTGAGCGCGCGCGTGAGGCAACACCTCGCGAGGATCCTTCTCGGCCTGGTGATCACGGCGTTCTTCGTCGGCCACGCCGCCCGCTTCTACCAGATCGGCTTCATCCACCAGCTCGACGCCATCATCTACGACGCGCGCCTGCGGCTGACGATGCCCGGCAAGGGCGATCCGCAGATCGTGATCCTGGACATCGACGAGAAGAGCCTGGGCGAGATTGGCCGATGGCCCTGGGGCCGCAACCTCATGGCCCAGCTCATGGACAAGCTGTTCGACAAGTACGGCGTCGCCCTGGTCGGATTCGACGTCGTCTGGGCCGAGCGCGACGCGAGCTCCGGGATCGAGGTGCTCGACGCGCTCGCGCAAGGCGAGCTGAAAGCTGCGGGCGGGTTCCAGGCCGCCTACCAGCAGTTGCGCGGGAAGCTCGACTTCGACAGCCAGTTCGCCGCCAGCATCAAGGGGCGTCCCGTGGTCCTCGGCTATTACTTCAACACCGACGAGCGCGCGGTCCGGGCGAACGCCATCCCGGAGCCGGTGCTGCCGAAGGGCGCCTTCACAGGCCGGCACATCGCGTTTACCCGCTGGATCGGCTATACCGGAAACCTCCCGGCGCTGCAGAAGAACGCCGCCGGCGCGGGGCATTTCAATCCGCTTGTCGACAACGACGGGGTATCGCGGCGCGTACCGATGCTGCTGGAGTTCGACGGCGCGTACTACGAGCCGCTGACACTGGCGATGCTGCGCGCACTGATCGCGGTCGAGCGCGGCTCGGCGCCCGCGGTCGAACCCCTGTTCCCGCCCGAGCAGGCCAGCACCAAGCGCTATGGCGGCCTGGAGTGGCTGAAGGTCGGCCCCTACTCCATCCCCGTCGACGAAGAAGCCGCCGCGCTGGTGCCGTTCCACGGCCCGCAAGGCACCTTCGCCTACGTTTCGCTCGCCGACGTGCTGAAGGATCGCGTCAGCCCGGCTCAGCTGAAGGGCAAGATCGCGATCATCGGCACCACTGCACCCGGGCTGCAGGATCTGCGCTCCACGCCGGTGGGCAGCGTGTTTCCCGGCGTCGAAGTCCACGCCAACGTGCTCGCCGGCATGCTCGCGCAGAATCTGAAACAGATGCCGGCGTACGTGCTGGGCGCCGAGGTGGCGCTGCTGCTCGTCGGCGGAGTCGCCCTTTCGTTCCTCATCCCCATGCTCTCGGCGCTCTGGGCGACCGCCCTTGCCGCCGCCGGCACCCTGCTGATCGCCGGGTTCAACCTGCTGGTCTGGACGCGCGCCGACATGGTCCTGCCGCTCGCGGCCTCGATCCTGATGATCGCCTTCCTCTACACCATCGACATGGCCTACGGCTACTTCGTCGAGTCGCGCTCCAAGCGCCAGTTCACCGAGCTGTTCGGCCAGTACGTGCCGCCGGAGCTGGTCGGCAAGATGGCGACCGACCCGGAGAAGTACACCATGGTGCCCCGGGCCGCCGAGCTGACGATCCTGTTCTCGGACGTGCGCGGATTCACCGGGATTTCGGAGACGCTCACGCCGGAGGACCTGCGCGAGTACATGAACGACTACCTCACCGAGATGAGCGGCATCATCCGCTCGCAGTTCCACGGCACGCTCGACAAGTACATCGGCGACGCGATCATGGCGTTCTGGGGCGCGCCCGTGGACGACGCGCAGCACGCGCGCAACGGCGTGCTGGCCGCCATGGCCATGCAGAAGAAGTGCGCCGAGCTGAGCGACCGGTTCGCGGCCCGCGGCTGGCCGAGGCTCAGCATCGGCGTCGGCCTGAACTCGGGCCTGGTCCGCGTCGGCGACATGGGATCGCAGGTGCGCCGCGCCTACACGGTGATGGGCGACGCCGTGAACGTGGCATCGCGGCTCGAGGGGCGCACGAAGTTCTACGGGGTCGGCATCCTGGTCGGCGAGGCGACGCGCAAGGCCATCCCGGACCTGGTGTTCCGCGAGGTCGACCGCATCAAGGTGAAGGGCAAGGCCGAGGCGGTGACGATCTACGAGCCGATGGCGCTCCAGGCCGAGGCCGGCGCCCAGCTGAACGAGGAAATGAAACTCTGGAACCAGACGTTGCGCGACTACCGCGCGCAGCAGTGGGACAGTGTCGACGTCGGACTGCTCAACCTGCAGCGCCTCTACCCGGGCCGCGGCCTGTACACCGCGTATGCACGGAAAGTGGCGGAACTGCGCCGCGCGCCGCCGCCTGCGGATTGGGACGGCGTCACGACGTTCGACGAGAAATAGCCGCGCCGCTAGCCGCCGCGCAGCCGCCCGAGCGCGGAGCGCTTCAGCCTCTCGTTCATGTGCCGCAGCCGGTCGGCCATCACCGCCATCACGTGCCGGGCGAATTGCGGCGATTCGCGCACCAGCGCGTCGAACTGGGTCCGGTCGATGGAGATGACCCGGCAGTCCGAGCGCGTGATCACGGTGGCGCTGCGCACCGAGGAATTGACCAGCGCCATTTCGCCCAGCAGGGAGCCCGGACCGGCCACTTCGATCACCTCGCCGCCGACGCAGATCGCCGCCGTGCCCTCCATGAGCACGTACATGGTCTTGCCGGCCTCGCCCTCGCTGAACAGGACCAGCCCGGATTGCAGGGCAATCAGGTTCCGCGCATTCTGGAAGTGCGCCCGTACGTCCATGGCGGAGCTAGGCGCGCGGCCGGGGAAATACGGACAGGTCTACGTCGTCCAGGTTCCAGACCTGGAGGCTCTCGCAGTTGGCGCATTCCACCGTCCGCTCGGTAAAGGTCAGGCTGCGGAACGTCTCGTAATCGACGTCGATGCCGGTCGGGATCAGCTTGTTGCAGGCCTGGCACCGGACGCTCAGCATTGGCATGCCACACCCCGTTGAAGCCTCGGTGCGATACGATACTCCGGAATGCCGATTCGCATCCATTACTGCTCCGCCTGAGGCTACAAACCCGAGGCCCTCCGTGTGAAGGCCTGGCTGGAAGCCCGCGGGCGCGGGCCCGTCGAGGTGCAGCCGGGAAAATCCGGCCAGTTCGACATCCTCGTGGGCGCATCGCTCGCCTACTCGCGCCATGCCACCGGGCGCTTTCCCTCGGACGCGGATCTGGAACAGGTCCTGCGGCAGGCGCCCTAGCCGCCGATGCCGCGCCCCGACAGTTCGGCGGCGCGGCTTGACTTGAATTTAAGCGCGGATTACATTGACCGGCATAGGATTGCCGGGCTCGGAATGCGGTGTTTCCTTGCAGGCAGGCCTTACGGGCGCTCACCACTCAATTTCAAAAAGGGGAAGTGAATGAAACAGGGTTTCCTAGGCTTGATTAGCCGTGTCTTGATCGTTTCGATGATGATGCTGCCGTTCCAGACCCTTCAGGCAGGCATGGTGGGCACCGAGCAGGTGAGCGCGGCCGCCAGCGCGCAGGCTAGCCGCGACGCGCTGCTGAACACGCTCGCTCGCGCCGAAGTCGCCACCCAGCTGCAGTCGATGGGGATCGACGCGACCGCCGCGAAGGCGCGCGTTGGCGCCATGACCGACGACGAAGTCCGCACCCTGCAAGGCCAGATCGACGCGCTGCCCGCCGGCGCGCTGAGCGGCTGGGCCTGGGCCGCGATCGTCGCGGGCGTGATCCTGGTCTGGTACCTGTATACCCAGAAGTAATTCCTTCTTCATGCAGTAGCGCAGAGGCGCCCGCCACCGTGCGGGCGTTTCTGTTTTTGCCGCGTGCCTGAGACCTTGAAAAGAATCCTGTTGCTGGTCGCGCTGCCCGGCGCGGTGCTCCTTTCCGGATGCGCGACGATCCTTCCGCAATCCGAGGCGATTCGCGAGAACCGGCCACAGGACGTGCCGCCCGCGATCGAGCTCACCGAGGTGCCCTTCTTCCCGCAGAAGGAGTTCGAGTGCGGTCCGGCCTCGCTCGCGACCTCGCTGGTGTATTTCGGCGCAAAGGTCACGCCCGAGGAGCTCGCCGAGCAGGTCTACCTGCCCGAGCGCAAGGGCAGCCTGCAGGTAGAAATGATGGCCTCGGCGCGGCGCAACGGCATGGTCGCCTACCAGATCGCGCCCAGCTTCCACGACATGCTGCGCGAGGTCGCGTCCGGGATCCCGGTCATCGTACTGATGGATTTCGGCGTGTGGCCGTTCTCGCTCTGGCACTACGCCGTGATCATCGGCTACGACATGGACAAGAGCGAGGTGATCGTACGATCCGGCGTGAACCGGCGCGTGGTCATGCCCTACGGCCTGCTCGAGTACCTCTGGAAGGACAGCAAGTACTGGGCGCTCGTGACCCCGCCGCCCGGCAAGATCCCGGCGACGGCCACCGAAATCCAGTACTTGAAGTCCGTCGTCGCGCTCGAGGGCGCGGGCAGGAAGGCCGAAGCGCGCGAGGCGTACGCAGCGATGCTCAAGCGCTGGCCGGACAGCCTCGGCGCGGGCATCGGGCTCGCCAACGCCGAATACGGGCGCGGCGACCTCAAGCAGGCCGAATCCGTGCTCCGCCTCATGGTGCAGAAGCACCCGGACCAGGCCGTCGCCTACAACAACCTCGCGCAGACAATCGCCGACCAGGGGCGCGATGCCGAGGCGCTGCCGCTTGCCGAGCGCGCCGTGGAGCTCGGCGGCCCGCACGCGGCTGCCGCCCGGGAGACGCGCGACGCCATCGCGAACCGGCTCAAGTCGAGGTAGCGGTCAGCGCTTCTGCAGATCCCGGTCGGCGTCGATCACGTCGCGGCGCAGCTGCTCGCGCTGCTCGGGGCTGCGCCCCGGCTCCGCGCCGCGGTGCTCGCGCCAGCGCGCGCGCGCTTCCTCGCGCGTCATCTGCCCGCTGCGCACCTGCTCGCGCAGCTGCTGGCGCTCTTCCCAGCCCATGCGCCGTTCCGGCGGCGGCATCGGCCGCTGCGAGGCCTGGTGGTGGGGCGGGTACGGCTTGGGACGGCCGTGCTGGGCCAGCGCCGGGAAGGACACGGCGGCGAGCAGCACCACGGCAAGCAGAAATCTCATCGCTTGCGAGATGGTACGTGCAGCCACCCCCCGGCGGGCGGGCCCTCCCGGTCCATTTGTAACAAATCGTGTCCACCGCGAGCGGGGGTAACACGTTGTTTCACCGTGCGCCCGACTCGGCGGTACCCTGCCGGCCATGGCTGAGCTGAAACGCAGGATCCTCGTGGTGGATGACGACCAGCGGCTGCGCGAGCTGGTCGTGCGCTATCTCTCCGAGCTGGGGTTCGAGGCGCGCGCGGTGCCGGATGCGCCCGCCATGGACAAGCAGCTCGCGCGCGAGCGCTACGACCTGATTGTCCTCGACCTGATGCTGCCGGGCGAGGACGGGCTGGCGATCTGCCGGCGGCTGCGGTCCGACAAGGCGGCGCCGGGTTCCACGCCCGCGATCATCATGCTGACCGCGAAGGGCGATGAGGTCGACCGTATCGTCGGGCTGGAAATGGGCGCCGACGACTACCTGCCGAAGCCCTTCAACCCGCGCGAGCTGGTGGCGCGCGTCAACGCCGTGCTGCGGCGCCGGCAGCCCGCCGGCCCCCCCGGCGCGCCCGCCGGCGAGAACGAGGTCCTGCGCTTCGGCGCCTTCGAGTTCAACCTGGCCACGCGCAGCCTGACGCGCGACGGCAAGCCGGTGGCCCTCACGACCGGCGAGTACTCCGTCCTCAAGGTGCTCGTGCAGCACCCGCGCACCCCGCTCTCGCGCGACAAGCTGATGGAGCTCGCGCGCGGGCGCGAGTACGGCGTGTTCGACCGCTCGATCGACGTGCAGATCTCGCGTTTGCGCAAGATCGTCGAGGACGACCATGCGCACCCGCGCCACATCCAGACCGTCTGGGGCTTCGGCTACGTGTTCGTCCCGGACGGGAAGCCGTGAGCCTTTTCACGCGATCGTTCCTGCTGATCGCGCTGCTGATCCTCGCCTCCGCGGCGGCCACCTTCCAGCTCTACCGCGTCTACGAGCGCGAGCCGCGCGCGCGCGAGCTGGCGCAGCAGACCGTGAGCATCGTCAACCTCACGCGCTCGGCGCTGGTCAATGCCGACCCCGTGCTCCGCCGCAACCTGCTCATCGAGATCAACGAGCGCGAGGGCATCCGGCTCGCGCCGCTCACCGGCAGCGAGGTGCTGGAGCCGCTGCCGGACGACCCGCTGTTCGAGCTCGTCTCGTCCAAGATCACGGCCAGCCTGGGGGCGCCCACGCGCTTCGCCTACGCTCGCAACCAGGTCGAGGGCTTCTGGGTCAGCTT
>JAYRND010000176.1:0-4513 GCA_041904885.1 Burkholderiales bacterium | reverse complement strand
GGCGCCGCGCGGCAAGGAAGTGCTGCTCACCATCCACCACCGCCTGCCGGCGGATGCGCAGCTCACGCGCGGCGTGGGCGGCGGCTGGCCGGTGCACACCGGCATCCTCGCCGACGTGCTCAGCGGCGTGAAGCCGCGGCCTTTCTGGAAATCCCACGCCGCCGCGCTGAAGGAGTTCCTGGCGGCCTACGGCTAGGCGGATGCGGCGGGCGGCAGCTAGGATGGTGCCGCCATGACCGAGATCTCCTGCTACTACAGCCTGTCCTCGCCCTGGGCCTACTTCGGCGGGCCGCGCTTCTACGAGATCGCGAGGAAGCGCGGGGCGAAGATCGTCCTCAAGCCCTTCGACTTCCAAGAGGTCGTCCCGCGCACCGGCGGCATCCCCATCCGCACCCGCCCCGCGCCGCGCCTCAGCTACCACGCGCTCGAGCTCGACCGCTGGCGCAAGCACCTCGGCATGCCGCTCACCCTGGAGCCGAAGTACTACCCCATGGAAGATCCGCCGCCCGGCTGGAACAAGCCGCCGGGCTGGATGGTGATCGCCGCGCAGGAGCGCGGCCTCGACGCGCTGCGGCTCTCGCACGCCCTCCTGCGCGCCCTCTGGGCCGAGGAGCGCGACACCGCCGACCCGCGGGTGCGCATCGAGATCGCCAACGAAAACGGCCTGCCGGGTGCGGAACTGCACCAGGCTGAGTCGAGCGATCGAGTCCAGGCGCTCTACCGGCACTACGGCGAGGAAGCCGAAAAGCTCGGCGTCTTCGGCGCCCCGACCTACGTGCTGGACGGCGAGCGCTTCTGGGGGCAGGATCGGCTGGATTTCCTCGACCGCGCGCTCGCTGCGCGACAATAACGACATGAAAACACTCCGACTGCTGACCCTCCTTTCCTCCCTTCTCCCCGCGGCGGCGCTCGCGCAGGCCTGGCCGGCGCAGCCGGTGACGATCCTGATGGGCTTTCCCGCCGGCTCGGGCGTGGACGTGGTGGCCCGCCTGCTGCAGGAGCCGATGGAAAAGTCGCTCGGCGGGCGCCTGGTGATGGACTACCGCACCGGCGCGGGCGGCAACCTCGCCTCGGAGGCGGTGGCGAAGGCGAAGCCGGACGGCTACACGCTGCTGCTTGGCACCGCGGCGACGCACGGCGTCAACGCCGCGCTCTACCGCAAGCTGCCCTTCGACGTCGAGGCGGACTTCACGCCGATCTCGCCGCTGGTCAACGTCTCCAACGTCCTCACGGTCAACCCGGCGGTGATGGACGTCAAGACGCTGCCGGAGTTCCTCGAGCTCGTCAAAAAGAACCCAGGCAAGTACAACTACGCCTCCACCGGCAACGGCACGGGCACGCACCTCGCCTTCGCCGAGCTCGTCTATCGCGCCGGGTTGAACATGGTCCACGTGCCCTACAAGGGCGGGCCCGAGGCCATGCAATCGGTGCTCGCGGGCACCACCTGCTGCATCATGAACCAGGTGCAGACCGTGCTCACGCAGTGGAAGGCCGGCCGGGTGCGGCTGCTGGGCGTGACCACGAGTTCGCGCGTGCCCGCGGTGGCCGAGATCCCGACCATCGCCGAGGCGGGCGTCCCCGGCTACGAGAGCTACACTTGGTTCGCCCTGTTCGGTCCGAAAGGGCTCGATGCCGAGATCGTCGGAAAGGTGAACGCCGCGGTGAAGGCCGCGCTGGAAACTCCCTCGGTGAAGAACCGCCTCGCCGAGCTCGGCAACACGCCGCGCTGGGAAAGCCCCGAGCAGTTCCGCCAGACCGTGAAGAGCGACCGCGCGCGCTGGGCCGAGGTCGTCAAGCAGGTCGGCGCGACGATCGACTAGCCGCAGCTTCGCGCAACGCCCTCAGCGTCCGCAACGACGTCCCGGAGTTCACGTTGCAGCCGGGCGAGAGGATGAAATTTGCGTGGCCGCCCGCCTGGCCGAGCGCATCGGCCACCTCGGCGCGGAGCTCCGGCAGCGAGCGCTCGTGCAGCTTCGTCTCGTCGACCCCGCCCCACAGGCATTTCGGCGTGCGCCGGCGCATTTCCGCGATGGAAGCGTTGCCCGGCAGGCGGTCCGACCAGCTGATCGCCTCGCAGGGATAGTCGAGCACGCGGCCAAGATCCAGCGGATTGCCGTGCGCGTGGACGATGCGCGCGAGCCCGCTCATCGCCTCGAGCAGGCGCAGATCGTACGGCCGGTGGAAGCGCCGGTAGTCCTCATCAACGATGCCGCGCGCCGCCGGAGGCAGGATGCAGCCGTTGGTGGCGTAGAAGACGCCGTCCACCGGCACCTTCTTCAGCTGCGCCACGTAGTCCACCAGCGTGTCCGTGAGCGCGTCCAGCATCGCCCCGGCCTCGCGCGGGTGCGCGCGGATGAGCGCCGCGCGCGAGAACCCGACGGCGAAGAGGATCGAGAAGAAAGGCTCGAGCAGCGTCTCCACCAGCGGCACCTCGGGGCCGATCTCCGCGCGCATCGTGCGCAGGCACGCGAGCTGGCGCGCGAACGGCGGCTCGTCCATCGTGCGCCGCGCGAAGCGCAGCATGTCCGCCGGGCCCTCGATCGTCTCGACCCCCGCGGGCGGCGCGAGGCGGTAGTCGTTCATCGCCTTGCAGATGTCCCAGTCGCCGGCGCGGTGCCAGGCGAGCTGCCGCCGCGCGTTCTCCGCGCCGTCCGCCGCGTCGGTGGCGAGGTTGCACCAGGCCACCACCGGCGCGCGGTCCACCGGCGCGCCACGCAGCGCGGCTAGGAAGCGCTCCTTCTTGTTCATCGGCAAAGGATACCGTTTTGCCCTTATCCTGACGCGATGCTCAAACGCCCCAAAGGCCCCTCCGGCGACGTCCTCGTCCTCGAGCACGACTCGCGGATCCTGCGCGACAACCCGCTCGGCGATCCGCATGTGAGGAAAGTCGCCGTCTGGCTGCCGCCGCAGTACCACGGCACCGGCAATCGCCGGTTCCCCGTCCTCTACGACCTCGTCGGCTTCACCGGCTCAGGCCTCGCGCACACCGCCTGGAAGCCCTTCGGCGACAACGTGCCCGAGCGCGCCGCGCGCCTCATCCACGAGAAGAAGATGGGCCCGGCGATCATCGTCTTCCCCGACTGCTTCACCGCGCTGGGCGGCAACCAGTACGTCAACTCCAGCGCCATCGGCGACTACGCCGACTACCTGACCCGGGAGATCGTCCCCTTCGTCGACCGCGAGTTCCGCACCCTCGCCAGCCGCGAGCACCGCGGCTGCTTCGGCAAATCCTCCGGCGGCTACGGCGCCATCCTCCACGGCATGAAGTACCCGAAGACCTGGGGCGCCATCGCCAACCATTCAGGGGATGCATACTTCGACTTCGTCTACTGGCACGACTGGCCCAACACCCTCAACGAGCTCGCCAAGCACCGCCGCCCCAAGCTCCGCGCCGGCCGCAAGGTCATGGCCCGAAACAGGAACCTGGAAAGCGGCCGCGACGACGGCCGCATTGCCCGTTTTTTGAAGAGCATTTATTCCAAAGAGAAGCTGTCGCAGAGCGAGGGCCACGCCATCATGAACCTCTGCATGGCCGCCACCTACGACCCCGATCCCCGCGCCCCCAACGGCTTCCGCGTCCCCTTCAACCTGGAGACCGGCGAATCTCTCCCCGCGCGCTGGCGCAATTGGCGCCGGCACGATCCTATTAATTTAGTTTCTCGCTATAGGGAAAACCTGAAATCCCTGCGCGGCATCTACATCGACTGCGGCTGGAAGGACCAGTACCACATCCACTACGGCACGCGCCTGCTCTCGGCGCGGCTGTCAGCAGCGGGGATTCGGCACAGGTATGAGGAGTTCGACGACAACCATTCAGATATTGACTATCGGATGGATTCAAGTCTTCCGTTTTTGGCGAGAGCACTCGTTTAGCAAGTTCCCAAGCGAATCGGTGCAGTAGTACAGATTCTAAATATAAGTATGGACAAGTTTAGATCCTCCGCGGGGCACGTCATCGCAAAGTTGCTAGGCGTATTGCTGATGATTGCGGCCTTCCTTAAATGGCTCACATATGACTATCCGAACGTCAGTCCGTGGGTGCTGCCGATCCTCGTCCCGGGTGTGCTCGGTCAGGTAATCAACTGGGTCGTCGTCGTCGTGCTGGCGACTGCGGGCCTAACGCTTTGGAATCTCGGAGACAAGAAGAAGCCGCCCAACTAGATCGACCAGGGGGTGCCAATGAATATTGGAAATGCAATTGCTGGATTCATGAAGGTGATGCTTGTGCCGGTCATCCTAATGAATTGGATCGGAATTCTCGTAGGCGCGGTATGGCTAGCCATCCTTGGCCACTGGGGGACACTAGGCATTGGCGTGCTGTCATTCTTCGTATCGAAGTGGATCGTTGGCATAGCGATCATGCCGAGCATGATTTTCGCCGCGCCCGCCGCAGCCCTTATGGAGCGAGGCAAAATGATTCCCGGCCTCGTTCTTGGCGGGTTGTCGAACGTTTATTTGGTTGCACTTTTCACGGCTTGGTGCGTGTTGGTGTACTACTTTTTCATGCAGCGCG
>JAYRND010000175.1:0-3060 GCA_041904885.1 Burkholderiales bacterium | reverse complement strand
GCCCTGTTCGACCAGCTGCACGAACTCCAGGATCTGGACGCGGTCGTGCGCCTGTCACGCGAGCACGAGGTGAATTTCCTGCCGCCCCAATAGGCCGGCTAGAGAGCATGCCGCCCGCATTGCGGAGGATGCCCCAACGGTGTTGGGTCAGGCCCGGCCTTTGGCAGCTGCGAGGGTCGGGGCTCCTTGCTGGACCAGACCGAAGCCGAACTCCGCGAGCTTCTGCCGCGCGGCTGGAAAGATCCCGACCAGCAGGCCGAGTGCCGCGCGGGAAGGCAGAACGAGCTCACCACCTTCAGGACGCCGGACCAGGGTCACCCCTATAGCGCGACAATCTAGATTGGATGAGCGCGACAATCAGGAAGGTGTTTTTGCAGTCGCAGCTGGGTGATGATTGTCGTGCCGCGACAAGAATGCAAGTGTTATGTTGATCGTCGCTGCGCGACAATCAGGATGCCGTTTTGATTGTCGCGCGGGAGGGCGGACGACCGGGACCTCGCTTGCGCGCCAGCGCGGTGCGACGGCGATAGCTCTCGACATTCATCTCAAAGATGGTCGCGTGGTGAACGAGGCGGTCGACCGCGGCCAGGGTCATCGCCTGGTCGGGAAAGACCTTCGACCATTCGCCAAAGGGCTGATTGGCGGTGATCAGCAAGGACCGGCGCTCGTAGCGGGCGGCGATCAGCTCGAACAAGACGCTGGTCTCCGCCTGGTCCTTGCTGACGTAGGCGAGGTCGTCGAGGATCAGGAGGTGGTACTTGTCGAGCTTGGCGATGGCCGCCTCGAGCTGCAGATCGCGCCGCGCGGCCTGGAGCCTTTGGACCAAGTCGGTGGTGCGGATGAACAGCACGCGCCAGCCGTTCTCGACCAGGGCGAGGCCGAGCGCCGCTCCAAGGTGCGACTTTCCCGCGCCGGGCGGGCCGACCATGATCAGGTTGGCGCCCTTCTCGAGCCAGCTGTCGCCGGCGGCGAGTGCCATGACCTGGGCCTTGCTGATCATCGGCACCGTGTCGAAGTCGAAGGTGTCGAGCGTCTTGCCCGGCGGCAGGCGGGCTTCGCCCAGGTGCCGCTCAATGCGGCGGCGGGCGCGCTCGGCCATCTCGTGCTCAGCCAGCGCGGCCAAAAAGCGGGCCGCTGGCCAGCCCTCCTTATCGGCTCGGGCGGCGAAGTCCGGCCAGACCAGCTTGACCGCGGGCAGCCGCAGGTCGTTGAGGGCCAGGCTGAGGCGGGCGGCGTCGATCGAAGCGGTGGTCGTCATGCCACCTCGCCGAGGCGCACGGTGGCGAGCTCGTCGTAGGCGGTGAGCGGGGTCAACGCGACCCTGACCTCGGGCATCGCCTGGGCATCCGGCAAGAAGAAGGCGCGCAAGGTCGGCAGGTCCGGCAGCCGGCCCTGATCGAGATCGGCGGCCAGGCGGTCGGCGAGCTCCGCCTCGCAGGCCCGTTCGTGAGCCAGGGCCAGGATGCCGACCATGGTTCGGCAGGCGGTGCGCGCCGGCAGGCCGGCGAGGAGCGCCTCGAACGTGCGGGCGTAGGCGCGGCGCGGGAAGAGCTGGTCGCGGTAGACCAGCCCGAGAAGCGCCATCGGCTTGCGCTTGAGCGCGTGGATGATGTGGCGGTAGTCGACGACGTGACCGTGCTTGCCGTTGGTGCATGGCCGACCGCGCGGCAGCGTCATCTGGTGCGTGCCGCCGAGATAGAGGTCGAGCCGGTCGTCATGGAGCCGGACGCGCAAGCGGTGGCCGATCAGGCGCGAGGGCACGCTGTAGAACACCTTGCGCAGGACAAAGCCGCTCGAGGAGGTCACGGTGACGATAGTCTCCTCGTAGTCGGCGGTGCGGCGGTCGGGCAGGTCTTGGAGGCGCGCCCGCTCGGCATCGATCCGCGGGCCAAGGCGGGCGTTGCGGCGCCCGACAACCTCGTCGACGAACCGGCGGTAGGCGGCAAGATCGTCGAAGTCGCGCGTGCCCCGCAGCAGCAGCGCATCCTCGATGGCCCGTTTGAGATGGCCGTGCGCGCTCTCGACCGCGCCGTTCTCATGGGCGACGCCAGCGTTGTTGCGGCTGGGCGCCATCCCGTAGTGAGCGCAGAGGGCCTCGTACCGGCGGGTCACATCCGCCTGGGCATCCCGGTCGAGGTTGCGGAAAGCGGCCGACAGGCTGTCGCTGCGATGCTCCGACGGCACCCCGCCGAGCGCCCATAGGGCGTTCTGCAGCCCTTCGGCGAGTGCCACGTAGCTTTCCCCGCCCAAGACGACATGGGCATGCTCGAAGCCGGAGTAGGCGAGGCGGAAGTGGTAGAGCCGGTGGTCGAGCGCTTCGCCGGCCACGGTCACCGCGAGGTCGCTCATCTCGGTGAAGTCGGAAAGACCCATCCGCCCCGGCTCGTGCACCTGCCGGAAGATCACCTCCTGCTCCGGCCCATGGACGGCGCGCCAGCTGCGGATCCGGCGCTCCAGGGTCCGGCGCACACCAGCCCCGAGCTCGGGATGCCGACGGAGGATCTCGTCGAAGATGGCGACCGGCCGCAAGCCCGGCGCCGCTTTCAGGATCGGCACGATCTCGCTGTCCCAGACCTCGGCCAGGGGATCGGGGCGGCGGCGCTCCCGCACCGCCTTCCGCTGCGATGGCAGGCGCCGGTCCCTCTCGAAGCGGTAGGCGCTCGACGCGCTGAACCCGGACTTGGCGGCCGCGATCGGTGCCGTGTCGGTCTGACGAAACTTCATGTACAGCCTCATCTGGCGGTCGGTGATATGGTGGCCGGGCAAAGGGCGGCTTCCTCATTGGCGTGAAGAAGCCCGTTCCATCCCCGGCCAACCGCGACCACCAGACGGCGCGCTCCTCACGGGCGCGCCGTCACCGTCAGCGCCATAACTCCGCTCGGGCTACGCCCTCCCTGCGTTACGGCGCTGACGGTGTCCCATCCTGATTGTCGTGCGAGTCCCAGCCTGATCGCCGCGCGCCAATTTGGCGAGGGTGTGGCGGAACTCGCCGCGATTGAGCTGGAGCTGGACCAGCCGACGGAGGGGCTCCTCGTGGAGGTAGCGAAGGATGTGCACGGT
>JAYRND010000174.1:0-2726 GCA_041904885.1 Burkholderiales bacterium | reverse complement strand
GAGGCGTCGATCAGGCCCAGCAGCAGGAACACCTTGCCCTGCAGCGAGTCGGTGAGCTCGGGCTGGCGCGCGGCCGCCTCGAGGAAGCGGCTGCACATGATGCCCACGCCGACGCAGGCGCCGAGCGCGCCCAGGCCGATCATCAGGCCGATGCCGACCCCGGTGTAGGCCTGGACCATGGCGATGAGTTGCAGTTTTTCCATAGAGAGACTTCCTTTCTGTGCGAGAAGACGGTGCGGTCAGTGGTGCTCGTGCGCCATCGCGAAATACACGATGGTCAGCATCATGAAAATGTAGGCCTGCAGGGCGACGATCAGGATGTGGAAGATCGCCCAGCCCCAGGCGAGCAGGAAGGCGAGGCCCGCCCAGCCGATGCCGGCCGCGGCGAGCATCCACAGCAGCAGGAAGATCAGCTCGCCCGCGTACATGTTGCCGTACAGCCGCAGCGAGTGCGACAGCGGCTTGGAGATGTACTCGATGAGGTTGAAGACGAAGTTCGCCGGCATCCACCACTTGCCGAACGGCGCGAAGAAAATCTCGTGCAGGAAGCCGCCCAGGCCCTTGGCCTGGACCGAGAACACGATCATCAGCACCCAGACCGAGAGCGCGAGCGCGAAGGTGGTGTTCACGTCCGCCGTGGGCACGATGCGAAAGCCGTGCTCCGAGATGAGGTGCGTGCCCTTCGCGATCCAGTCCACCGGCAGGAAGTCCATCGAGTTCATGAGCAGCACCCACACGAACACGGTGAGCGCCGCCGGCGCGACGAACCTGTTGCGGTCGCCGTGCTTGAAGATGCCCTTCGCCTGGTCGTCGACGAAGCCGAACAGGAGCTCCACGAAGGCCTGGCGGCGGCCGGGCACGCCCGAGGTCGCGCCGCGCACCACCCACCAGAGGAAGCCGATGCCCACCAGGCCGAGCAGGATGGACACCGACAGCGAGTCCACGTGCAGCGTCCAGAAGCCGCCCTCGCCGAAAAGCGGCACGGCGTCATGGGTCAGGTGGTGACCGATGTACTCGGTGGGGTTCAGTTCTTTGCCTGCCGCCATCAGGATCGGAGCCGGTTGTGTTCGCGCACGAAAAACGCCATCGAAAAGATCAGGACCGTCGCAATGAACGACCCCAGGAACGCCGCCATCACCACTTCCGCGTAAGACGCCAGCACCACGCCGAGGAGGACGGCGATCACGCCGAGCTTTACCGCCTCGGCCTTGAGCGCGACCACCAGAACCCCCCCTGCGGAGTCCGCCTTGCGCGTTGCGACCATCGCCGACGCCAGCCCGGCGCAGACGCTGATCGCACCACCCAGCGCGGCTGAAACGGCGCCATGCACACCCGCCAGAACCCCGGCCAACAGCGCCAGAGCCGCTGTGGCAATCACCTGCCACCGCAATACGGTACGAAGCGGCGAAATTATATTTGCTTCACTCACTGCGGGTCAACGTGTTGCGACGCAAAACACACTCTCAGCGAAGCTTCTTCAGCAGCTGCTCGAGATGATCGAGCCCGGAGTAGCGCACGAGGATGGTCCCGCTGCCCTTGCGTCCCGGGCGGATTTCCACGGTCGTGCCCAGGCGCTCGGACACTTCCTCCTCCAGGCGCGCGAGATCGCGGTCGGTTCGTGGCTTGCGCCGCGCGGCCGGGCCGCGCTGCATGCGCGCCGCGAGCGCTTCCGCCTCGCGCGCGGAGAGGCCGCGCGCGGCAATGCGCTTGGCGGCCTCCACCTGCCGCGCGCCCTCCAGTCCGAGGAGCGCTCGCGCGTGCCCCATTTCCAGCTCGCCCTCCATAAGCATCGCCTGGACGGGCTTGGCCAGCTTGAGGAGCCGCAGCAGGTTGGTGGTGGCGCTCCGCGAGCGGCCGACCGCGTCGGCCGCCTGCTCGTGGGTCATGCGAAATTCCTCGATCAGCCGCTGCAGGCCGCCGGCTTCCTCGATCGGGTTGAGGTCTTCGCGCTGGATGTTCTCGATCAGCGCCATGGCAAGCGCGGCGTTGTCCGGCACTTCCCGCACAAGCACCGGCACCTCCGCCAGGCCCGCGATCTGCGCCGCGCGCCAGCGCCGCTCGCCGGCGATCAGCTCGTAGCGCTCCCTTCCGACCGGGCGAACGAGCAGGGGCTGCATCAGGCCCTGCGCGCGGATCGAGGCCGCGAGCTCGTTGAGCGCCTGCTCGTTCATCCGGGTGCGCGGCTGGTATCGGCCCGGCTGGATCGCGCCCACCGGCAGTGTCGCGGCGGCGTCCCTGCGGGCGCTTTCCTCGCCGCCGCCGAGCAGCGCGTCCAGGCCCCGCCCCAGTCCCTTGGGTTTATTCATGGCTGAGCTTTCAGGATTTCCTCGGTGAGGGCGACGTAGGCCTGCGCGCCCTTGGAGGCCTGGTCCCAGGTGACGGCGGGAGCGCCGTAGCTGGGCGCCTCGGCAAGGCGAATGTTGCGAGGCACCAGCGTGCGGTAGACCTTGTCGCCGAAGTGCTGCTCGAGCTGCTGCGAAACCTGGCGGGCGAGCGTGTTGCGCGGGTCGAACATCGTGCGCAGCAGGCCAGCGATCTCCAATCGCGGATTGAGGTGCGAGCGCACGCGCTTGATGGTGCCGACGAGGTCGGAGAGGCCTTCGAGCGCGTAGTACTCGCATTGCATGGGGATCAGCACCTGCTCCGCGGCGGCGAAGGCGTTCACCGTGAGCAGGCTGAGCGAGGGCGGGCAGTCGATGAGGATGAAATCGTAGTCGCCGGCGAGG
>JAYRND010000173.1:0-2491 GCA_041904885.1 Burkholderiales bacterium | reverse complement strand
TACGCGCTCGGCTGGCGCCCGAAGCTCGGCCTCCGGCAGGGCATCGAGCGGACCTACCGGGAATTCCTCGCCACTCAGGAAGCCGAATTGCAGAAATAGGTGGCGGCGAGCCCGCGCTGCGGATCGGGCGGCAGCTTCAGGCCCCTGCACGCCGCGTCGCGCCCGAGGCGCGCGAGGCGCTCCGAGAAGCTCTCGTGCTGCGAAAAGCAGTCGCCCGCGCCGGGCAGCCAGCGCGCCGGCGTGCCGTCCTCGTACATGCAGTAGGTCAGCGCGGCCTGCTTCGTGTCCTGCCGCCGCGCGGCCTGCAGGCTGTTGAGGAAATACACCGCAGTGTCTTCCGAGTTCACGCTTTTTGCCGGATGCCACTGCGCCGCGTGCGCCTCGGCCTGCGCCCGAAACGAGGGCGAGGCAACCGGCAGCGTGGTGTAGACGATCACCTCCTCATCGCCGCGTTCCGGGCCGGGGCGCGCGCCCTGGAGGGCGAAGGTCTTGCCGTAGCGCGGATCCTGCGTGATGAGCGCGGCCGCGGCGATCGCCGGCAGCAGCACGGCCGCGGCGAGCGACCCTCCCCATTCGCGCGCGCCGGAGGGCGAGCGGCCCTCGAAGGCGCCGACGAAGAGTTGCGCGATCAGGCTGTCGGTGAGCAGGAACAGCCCGAGCGGGTTCGCCTGCCAGGGCAGGCGGCCGAGTCGCGCGTCGGTGCCGGCGGCCTGGTGGATCTCGGTGAGGTCGAGCAGCATTGCCAGCCCGCAGAGCGACAGGCCGAGCAGCACGCCGCGCGGGAGCCCCTGCAGCCGAGCAGGCCAGGCCTTCTGCGAAAGCAGCAGCGCGGAGACGACGGCGAACGTCATTGCGTGCAGCGCGCCGCCCGCCACCGGGATCGGGATCAGGTAGTCGGCGAGAGCGCCGCCCGATCCCCAGACGCCCTTCCAGCCCAGCGCTCCGGCGATCAGCGCCGGCGTGGGCCAGGCGAGGGCGAGCCAGAGGAAGAACCGGGCCATGCGGGGCGCAACCGCGCGCGGTCAGAGCCGCGCCAGCATCCCGCCGCTGACCGTCACGCGCTCGCCTACGCGGTAGCTGCCGCCGTCGCGCTGGTGGATGGTCTGGCGCTCGCCGGTGTCCATGCGCACGGTGATCTCGTAGGTGGTGTTGCCCAGGCGCTCGGCCATCTCCGGCGTCCCCACGCCGCCCACATAGGGCTGTTCCGCGCGCCCGGGTTCCCCGAAGGGGAGCAGGACGACGGCGCCGAAGGTGAGCGGGCCGCCGACCGAGCCGCTGGCGGGATTGCGGTTGGCCTGGATGACGACCTCGCGGATCGAGCTGATCTCGCCGCAGACGCGGCAGTTGCTCACGCGCGGCTTGTCACGGTAGAGCGCGGGGTCGCGCGGATCGAACATCAGGGTCTGCGCCGAGGCGGCCGTGGCCGCGGCGAGCAGCAGGGTTCCGGATATGCCGGCGCGCATGCGTTTACTCGGGGATGGCCTGCAGGTAGTAGCTGACGGTGAGCAGGATGCTGGGCGCGCCCATCGGACCCAGCCAGCGCTCGTAGATCGGCTTGATGCCGCCGCCGCGGTACAGCCCGGCGATGACGCGGTTCACCGCCAGGCGGAAGTCATGGTCGTCGCGCGGCAGTGCGAACGCATAGGGCTCCACCGACAGGTCCTGGTCGAGAAGCCGGAAGCGCGCGCGCGCGGGGTTGGCGGCGATGGCGCCAAGCAGGGGAGTGCGGTCCGAGGCGAAGCCCTCGACTTTCCCCTGCTCGACCATCCGCACGCCCTCCGGGCGCGAGGCGATGGGCACCACTTCGGCCTTCACCTGCGCGCGCGCAAGCGCCTCGCGCAGCACCTTCTCGGTGGTGGTGCCGCCCATCACCGCGACGCGCTTGCCCTCGAAGTCGGCTACGCGGCTCGCCGCCGAATCGCCGAAGGAGAGGATGTTGGCGCCGTCGACGAAGGTAATGAGGCTGAAGTCCACGGCCGCCTGGCGCGTCAGCGTCCAGGTGGTGGTGCTGCACTCGAGGTCGACGCGCTTCGCGCGCACCGCCTCCAGCCGGCTCTGCACCGTCAGCGCCACCCAGCGCGTCTTCAGGTCGGCGATCTTGAGCTGCGCGGCGATGCCGTCGGCGATTGCGCGGCACAGCTCCACCGAGTAGCCCTGCGGCTGGCCGCTCGCGTCGACCGAGGAGAAGGGCGCCGCGCTCTCCAGGTAGCCCAGGACGATGGTCCGCTCGCGCGCGATGCGCTCGAGGGCGCCGCCCTGCGCGATTGCGTTGCACGAGAGAGCACAGCCGAGCACGGCCAGGGACAGGATGCGCATCATGGAATGAACCTCGAAGTTACTTGGCCAGCGTCTTCATCGCCCGCTCGAGCCCGGCGATGGTGGTCGGATACATGCGGTCCTTCATCAGTTCCTTGACGATCTGGATCGACTGCCGGTAGGGCCAGACTTCCTCGGGCTCGGGGTTGAGCCAGACGCATTTCGAGTAGATGTC
>JAYRND010000172.1:0-11641 GCA_041904885.1 Burkholderiales bacterium | reverse complement strand
GCCGCCGAGGATGCCGAGCGATCCGGCCATGCCCTTGTGGAAATTCCTCGGGCGGGCCTTGAGGATATCGGCGAAGAGCCGAGGGTCCGCGACCCAGCCGGCATGGGATGAATCGCCCTTCACGGAAAGATCTGCGACCGTTACTTGCCCGCAATGGTCGGGCCCGTCGAGGGTCAGCAGCCCGGGCTTGAGGCCGAGGAAGGTGATGGTGTGCGTCGCGCGCACGGCGCGGCCGAGCACCCGGCCCGTGTCCGAATCGAGGCCGCTGGGGATGTCGAGCGCGAGCACCGGGCAGGATTGCGCGTTTGCGTAGTCGACGAGCTTCGCGAACTCGCCCTCGACCGGCCGCGCAAGGCCGATGCCGAACAGGCCGTCGACCACCAGGGACCAGCGGGTGCTGGCGGGGATTTCTCCGGCGCTTGTCGCCACGAAAACCCGCAGGAATTTCTCCCGGAGGATTCTCTCCACGACTCGGGCGTCGCCGCCATTGTTGCCCGGTCCGGCGAGCACCAGCACATCCTTCGCGGTGTCGCCGAGGAGCCGGATGGCGAGGTCCGCGGCCGCCGTGCCGGCGCGCTCCATCAGCGGCAGCGACGCGTGGTCCTGCTCGATGCGCCGCACGTCCTGCGTCAGGTAGATAGGCCGCGCCACGCGGGAATTATCGCAGGCGGGCGGCGCCTGCGGCTGACGCAGGTCAAGACTCAGCGCAGCAGCTCGTACTTGCCGCCTTTTTCGAGCGCACGCTGGTAGGTAGGGCGCGCGTGGATCCGCTCAAGGAAACCCCACAGCTTCGGCCGGCTTGCGTCCAGGCCGCCCCGTGACGCCGCGGCTTCCAGCGGAAAGCTCATCTGCACGTCGGCGGCGCTGAATTCCGCGCCAGCGAACCACGCGCTCCTGCCCAGTTCTTCTTCCATGTAGTCGAGGTTGCGCTTGAGGTTCGGCAGCACCATCCGCTCCTTGACCTGCCTCGCGATCGCGCGTGCGACCGGGCGCACGAAGAAGGGCATCCCCCTGCCGCTCTCGATGCGGTCGAAGATGAGCTTGAGGAGCAGTGGCGGCATGGCCGAGCCCTCGGCAAAGTGCATCCAGTACGTATAGCGCAGATGGTCGGGACTGTTCCTGTCGGGAACGAGCTTTCCGTTTCCGTAGCGGGAAGCGAGATAGTCGACGATGGCGCCCGATTCCGCGAGCGTCAAGTCCCCGTCGGTGATTACCGGCGACTTGCCGAGCGGGTGCACGGAACGAAGCTCGGGCGGCGCGAGCATGGTCTGCGCGTCCCGCTGGTAGCGCTTCACCTCGTAGGGCAGGCCCAGCTCCTCCAGGAGCCAGAGGACGCGCTGCGAGCGCGAGTTGTTGAGGTGGTGGACGATGATCATCTACTTGGGCTTCTTGATCAGGACGTCCGGCAGCCAGGTGACGATCTCCGGGAAGATCGTGATCAGCGCGATGCAGAGCACCATCATGAAGAAGAACGGCAGCGACGCCCAGGCGACGTAGTTGCTGTCCTTGCCGCTCATGGTCTGCAGCACGAACAGGTTGAAGCCGAGCGGCGGCGTCACCTCGGCGATCTCGACCAGCAGCACGATGAAGATGCCGAACCAGACCAGGTCGATGCCCGCCTTCTCGATCATCGGGATCACGATCGAGGTGGTGAGCACGATCATCGACACGCCGTCCAGCGCCGTGCCGAGCAGGAGGTAGATGCCGGTAAGCACCGCGATCAGCATGTACTTGTTGGGTTCCAGCGACGCCACCCAGGCGGCGAGCGCCTTCGGGATGCCGGTGAACGCCATGCAGGAGGACAGGAACGAGGCGCCGGCGAGGATGAACATGATCATGCAGGAGAGCCGCGTCGCCCCCATCAGGCTCTGCCAGAAGGTCTCGCGGTTCAGGCCGCCCGACCACCAGGCGATCGCGAGCGACCCCAGCACTCCGTAGGCAGCCGACTCGGTGGCGGTGGCCCAGCCCTCGATCATCACCCAGACGATGAACACGATCAGCAGCACGCAGGGGATCAGGTGCCGGCTCTTGTAGAGCTTCTCGCCGAAGGACATGCGGATCTCGTCCTTGGGCGTCTTGCCCGGATTGAGCCAGGCCCAGACGATGATGTAGCCCGAGAACAGCGCCATCAGCAGGAACCCCGGCAGGAATCCGGCGAGGAACACCTTGAGGATCGAGACCTCCGCGGCCACGGCGTAAACCACCATGATGATCGAGGGCGGCAGCAGGATGCCGAGCGTGCCGGCGCCACACAGGGAGCCCAGCGCCGTCTTCTGGTCGTAGCCGCGCTTGACCAGCTCGGGCAGCGCCACCTTGGCGATGGTGGCGCAGGTCGCCGCCGAGGAGCCCGACACAGTGCCGAAGATGCCGCAGGCGAGCACGTTGACGTGCATCAGGCGCCCCGGCAGCCAGGTCAGCCAGGGCGCGAGGCCCTCGAACATCTCCTCCGAAAGCTTGGTGCGGTAGAGGATTTCCCCCATCCAGATGAAGAGCGGCAGCGCGGCCAGCGTCCAGGACGCGCTCGAGCCCCAGAAGGACTGGAACAGGTTGATCGCGGGCGGCGTGCTGGTGAAGAAGTGCAGGCCCGCCCAGGCCACGGCGCCCAGCGAGATCGCGATCCAGACCCCGCCCGCGAGCAGCACCAGCAGCAGCGCGAGCAGCACGAGCGCAATCGTGAGCGTGCTCACAGGAACGCCATGCCCGGGGTCATGTCGTCAGGCCATCTCCGAGTAGTCGCCGCGCGCGCGGCGGTCTTCTTCGGCGATCTGATAGGCGGGTTTTTGGCCGCGCAATACCGCGACCAGCTCGTCGAGGATCGCGAGCATGAAGATCAGCGCACCGACGACGAAACACAGCTGCGGGATCCAGATCGGGATCTTGACCAGGCCCTGGGCGACCTCCTTGAACTTCCAGCTGTCGTAGACGAAGCTGGCGACCGCCCAGTTCATGTAGCCGATGAAGGCGGCGGTGATGCCGAGGGCGACGATCTCCGCGGCGCGGCGCGGGCCGCGCGGCAGCCAGTCGATGAACAGCCCGACTCGCACCAGCTCGCCGTGCCGGAACGTGTGGCCGAGCGCGAGGAACGCCGCCGCCGCGCAAAGCCAGGAAGTCAGGTCGTCGGCGACCCGGATCAGCAGGCCGAACTCGCGGCCCACCGCCTGCGCCAGCATCAGCACGCAGATGCTGGCGAGGCAGAGCGCGGCGAGCGCGCCGCTTGCCGAATAGAGGCGGTCGAGGAACCGCCTCAATTTATTTGCCGCGGTAGGCCTTGACGATCGCCTCGCCGTCGGCGCCGGCGGCCTTCAGCCACTCCGCGGCGATGGTGTCGCCGATCTTGTTCATCGCTGCCATCAGCGCCGCGTCGGGCGCGTGCACCGTCATGCCGTTGTCGGCGAGCATCTTGTTGGCGTCCGATTCGCGCTTGCGCGACAGGTCCCAGCCGCGCTTTTCGGCCGCGGCGGAGGCGTCGGTCAGCGCCTTCTTCTGCGCCGCGGTCAGCCCCTGGAAGGCGCGGTTGTTGACCACCACCACGTTCTTCGGGTGCATCGCGTTGGTGGTGTAGTAGTTCTTCACGAATTCCCAGGCCTTGGTCGAGGTGCCGGTGGCCGAGGAGGTGATCATCGCGCTGATCGTGCCGGTCGCGAACGCCTGCGGTACCTCGGGCACCTGGATCACGGTCGGGCTCGCGCCCAGCAGCTCGGCGAGGCGCGCCGTGTACGCGCTGTAGGTCCGGAACTTGGTGCCCTTGAAGTCGTCCACGCTCTTCAGCGGGTTCTTCGTGTACAGCCCCTGGCCGGGCCAGGCCACGGAGTAGAGCAGCACCAGGCCGCGGCCCTCCAGCTTCTTCGCGAGGATCGACTTCTGCGCCTGGTACAGCTTCCAGGCGTTGTCGTAGCCGGCCGCAAGGAACGGCACGTTGTCGGCGTTGAACACCGGCTCCTCGTTGCCGAACTGCCCGAGCAGGAACTCGCCGATCGCGACCTGGCCGGTGGAAACCGCGCGCAGGATGTCCGGATGCTTGATGAGCGAGCCGTTGGAATGCACGTTGATGTCGACCTGGCCGCCGGTGGCCTTCTTCACGTCCTCGACGAACTGGCGCACGTTGACGGTGTGGAACTCGCCGTCCGAATACGGGGTTGGCATGTCCCACTTGGTCTGGGCCTGGGCTGTGGCGGCCAGCGCGAGCGCCGCAACGGAGAAAACAACGCGATTGATCTTCATGTTTTTCCTTTGGGATTTAAGTCTGAAGCAGCTTGGCCACATCATCGGCCAACGCGAGCGACGCTGTCAATCCGGGCGACTCGATGCCGAACAGGTTGACCAGGCCCGGCACGCCGTGCTCGACGGGACCCTGGATCACGAAATCGGCGGCCGGCTCGGCGGGGCCGGATATCTTCGGACGGATGCCGGCGTAGCCCGGCGCCAGCGCCCCGTCCGGCAGCCCGGGCCAGTAGCGCCGGATCGCGGCGTAGAAGCGCTCGGCGCGGCGCGGGTCGACGTGGTAGTCGATCCCGTCCACCCACTCGACGTCCGGCCCGAAGCGCGCCTGGCCGGCGAGATCCAGCGTCACGTGCACGCCGAGGCCGCCGGGCTCGGGTACCGGGTAGACGAGCCGCGAGAAAGGCGGCCGACCAGCGAGCGAGTAGTAGTTGCCCTTGGCGTAGAGCTCCGGCGGCGCCTTGCCCGCGGGAAATCCCTCGATCCGCCGTGCAACGCTGGGCGCCCTGAGCCCTGCGCTGTTGACCAGGGTTTTCGCCAGCAGTTTCGTGGTTCCGACGTGAATTTCGATGCCGTCGCTGCGGACAATGGCTTTCTCAAATGAACTTCGCAAACCCAACATCGCCCCATGGTCCTCGGCGTCGCCGAGGTAGGCGAGCATGAGCGCGTGGCTGTCGATGATGCCGGTGGAGGGCGAATGCAGCGCGGCAACGCAATGCAGCGCCGGCTCGATGCGCATCGCCTCGGTAGCAGGAATTTCCACGACGTCGGTTACGCCGTTGCCGTGCGCCTTGCTCTTTATCGCAAGCAGCTCCTTTTCCTGGGCTGCTGACGTGGCGACGATCAATTTTCCGCACTTCCTGTAAGGAACGCCGTGCGCCTCGCAATACTCGTACAAACGCCGGCGGCCCTCCACGCAGGCGCGCGCCTTCAGGGAGCCCTTCGGGTAATAGATGCCGGCGTGGATGACCTCGGAGTTGCGCGAGCTGGTATGCGTGCCTATCGCATCCTCGGCCTCGAGGATCACCACCTCGCGTCCGGCGAGTGCGAGCGCCCGCGCGACCGCCAGGCCGACCACGCCTGCGCCGATCACCCCGCATTCCACCCTATCCACAGCCGGCTCTTCTGAACAGATATTTTTCGGCAATGAACGACAGGCAACCAAACAAGCCGATGGCAACGGCCATCGGCCGGGTCGTGCCGTCGAACGCGGCAGCAAGCCCGGCGCTGACGAGCGCGCCTAACCCGAAGGGCAGCGCGCCCAGCAGCGAGGAAGCAGCGCCGGCCATCTGCGGGAAGGGCGACAGCGCCGCGGCGGTGGCGTTCGGGATCAGGAAAGCGCAGCCGAAGAGGTACAGGACCATCGGCAGCACCACCGCGCTCCAGTGCGGAGCGCCCGCGAGCGCGAGCGCGGCGAGCAGCAATCCGGCGGCAAGGGCGAGCGACGTGCCGAGCCGGACCATGCGCGCGATGCCGAGGCGCGCCACGAGCCGGCTGCCGGCGATGCCGCCGGCGATCTGCCCGAGCATGACGAGCGCGAACAGCGCGCTGAACGCCGGCGGGCTGAGCCGCAGCGCCTGCACCATGGCCAGCGCCGAGCCCGACACGAAGGCGATGATGCCCATCTGCGCGCTGAGCATCGTCGCGAGCGAGGAGCGAAAGCGAGTGTCGCCGAGGAGCGTCGCGTAATTGCCGGCCAGGCGGGCAAGCGCGATCGGCTGGCGCGGCGCGGGCGCGGTCTCGCGCAGCCCGCCCGCCACCGCGAGGAGCAGCGCCAGCGCGACCGCGGCGAAGACCCAGAACACCGCCTGCCAGCCGAGCAACATGAGCGCGGCGCCGCCGACCAGCGGCGCGGCTACCGGAACGACGCCGAACACGGCCATCATGCGCGCGAGAAGGTGCGCTGCCTGCTCGCGCGCGTAGAGGTCGCGGACGATCGAGCGCGCGACGACCGGTCCGCTCGACATGCCGATGCCCTGCAGCAGGCGCAGCAGCGCGATTTCGTCGATCGAGCCGCCCTGCGTGCCCCACAGGCTGGCGGCGAGAAACAGGCCCAATCCCGCGCACAGGACCGGCCTTCGCCCGTAACGGTCGGAAACCGGGCCCCAGGCGAGCTGGCCTGCCGCCAGGCCCAGAAGGTAGGTGGTCACCGCGAGCTGGGCGGCGCCGGCCTCGGCGCCGAACTCGCGCGCTATGGCGGGCACCGAGGGCAGGAACATGTCCATGCCGAGTGCGGTCAGCGCGACCAGCGTGCCGAGCAGGAGAGTCAGGGGGATTGAAGCCGGGGAAACAGCCACTTGTAGCTATAATAGCGCGCCCCCCGAACCCGCTCAGGCACTTGAACCTCACCGCGATCTTTTCCAAGACTGGCAAGGGCGTGCAGGAAGCGTCCGGCAAGACCAGCAATCTTTCGCGCGCCGACCGGGCGGTGCTGGCCGCGATCGACGGCAAGACCCCGCTCGCGGAAGTGCAGAGCAAGTTCGAGAAGATCGCCGGACCGAAGTTCGAGGCGCTGATCCAGCAGTTCGACAAGGACGGCTACATCCGAGAGGTATCCTCGGGCTCGCAGTCCGCGGCGCCCGCCCCGCGCCCCTCGGTGCCGCCCGCCAAGGCGCCGCCGAAGCCGGCTGCCCCGTCGGGCGACGACAGCGACGGCCTGGATTTCACCCAGGCGCTGAAGCTCCCGCCCAAGTCTGCGCCGCCGCCCAAGCCCCAGCAGATGGACCTTGCCGCCGCGGCGCGCGCCGATGCCGAGCGCAAGGCGAAGGAGACGGAAGCCGTCGACTACCGGGCGCGCCAGGAAGCCGAAGCGAAGGCGAAAGCGGAAGCCGAGCAGAAGGCGCGCGCGGAAGCGAAGGCCCGTGCGGAGGCCGAGGCGAAGGCGCGGGCGGAACTGGAAGCGAAGACCCGCGCCGAGGCTGAAGCCAAGGTGAAGGCCGCACGCGAGGCTGCCGTGCGCATGGCCACCGAGGCCAAGGCGAAGGCGGAGGCGGAGGCGAAAGCCAAGGCCGATGCGGCGGAGCGCGAGAAGGCGAAGCTGGAAGCCGAGCTGAACGCCAAGCTGGATGCCGAGCGCAAGGCGCGCGAGGAGGCCGAGAAGCGCGCGGCCGAGGCGGCCGAGCAGGCGCGCAAGGAACTCGAGGAGAAGGCGAAGCGCGACGCCGAGGAACTGCGCCAGCGGCTCGAAGCCGAGATGAAGGCCAAGCTGGAGGAGGAAAGGAAGGCGCGCGAGGCCGAAGACCGCAAGCGGCGTGAGGAAGAGGACCGCCGCCGCAAGGAGGAAGACGAGCGGCGGGCGAAGGAAGAGGCCGAGCGGAGGGCGCGCGAAGAGGCGGAGCGCAAGAAGCGCGAGGAGGAAGAGCGCAAGCGGCGCGAGGAGGAAGAGCGCCGGCGCAAGGAAGAGGAAGCGCGGCGCAAGGAGGAAGAAGCCCGGCGCAAGGAAGAGGAGGCTCGGCGCGCCAAGGAGGAGGCCGAGCGCAAGCAGCGCGAAGAAGCGGACCGTAAGCGGCGCGAAGAGGAAGACCGCCGCCGGAAAGAGGAGGACGAGCGGCGCGCCAAGGAGGATGCGGAGCGGCGCGCCCGCGACGATTCGGAACGCAAGGCGAAGGAAGAATCGGAACGCAAGGCCAAGCAGGAATCCGAGCGCAGGTCCAAGGAAGAGGCCGAGCGCAAGGCGAAAGAGGAATCCGAGCGCAAGGCGAAAGAGGAGGCGGACGCGAAGGCGCGTGCTGCCGCGGACCTGGCAGCGTCCCTGCCGAAGGTCGAGGCCGTGCCGGCCCCGCCACCCGCAGCCGCGCCCGCGGGCGGCGACCTGGGCGACCTGTTGGGCGACCTGGACAACTTCGGCAAGCGCGAGGAAGAAGAGCGCAAGGCGAAGGAAGAGGAAGAGCGCAAAGCCAAGGAGGCAGCGGCCCGCAGGGCGAAGGAGGAGGCCGAGCGCAAGGCCAAGGAAGAGGCCGAGCGCAAGCGGCGCGAAGAAGAGGACCGTCGCCGCAAGGAAGACGAAGAGCGCCGCGCGAGGGAGGAAGAAGAGCGCAAGGCGCGCGAGGAGGAAGAGCGCCTCAAGGAAGAAGAGGCCGAGCGCAAGCGCAAGGCGAAGGAGGCGCAGGCCGCCAAGCAGGCCGCGCAGCAGGCGGCGCGCGCGCCGGCGGCAGAGGGCGTCGATGTGGGGGACGAAGACCTCGACCACGACGACATCAAGCGCGACCAGAAGGTGATGGCGAAGCGCACCGCGGAAGTGGCGCCTTCGTCGGTGGTGGCGGGAACGGGACGGCCGAAACGCTGGGGCAAGATGGTGTCGATCGCGGCCTTCGTGCTGCTGCTGGCCGGCGTCGGCGCCCTGAACGTGGTGCCGGTATCCACGTCGGACTACGAAAAGGGCGCGTCCGAGGCTCTGGGCGCGCCGGTGAAGATCGGTTCGGCACGCTTGTCCGTGCTGACCGGCATCGAGATGAAATTCGAGAACGTGTCGGTCGGTGACGCGAAGATCCGGCTGGTGCGCGGCTCTCCGGCGATCGGCTCGCTGTTCGGGTCGAGCAAAGCGTTCAGCAAGATCGAGCTCGAGGGCCTCTCGATGTCGCAGTCGCAGCTGGGCGACGCGCTCCTCGGCAAGGCGGCCGGGGCGAACTTCAAGGTCGAGAAAGTGGTGATCAAGCAGCTGAGCATGGAAGGCCCGCTGAAGCTGCCGCCGCTGGACGTCGAGGCCCTGGTCTCGGGAGACGGGAGCCTGCAGTCGGTGAAGGCCTCGGGCGGCGACAGGCTCCAGGTGCAGCTCTCGCCCAAGGGCAGCGACATCGCGTTCGAGATCGGCGCGGGCTCGCTTGCTTTGCCCTTCGTGCCGGCGCTCAGCCTGTCGGACTTCGGCATGAAGGGAACCGCCAACCGCACCGGGGTCACCAGCTCCGAGTTCGACGGGCGCGCCTACGACGGCGTCATCAGTGGCAACGCGCGGATCCGCTGGGGCGGGAACTGGACCGCGGAAGGCGAAGTGCGCGCGCGGGGGGTGAGGGTCGCGGTGTTTGCGCCGGCGCTCGTATCCGAGGGCAAGGTGGAAGGAAAGGCGGCCTACACCATGAGCGGCAGCGATCCGGCGCAGCTGTACGCCGGCGCGCGGATGCAAGGCGAGTTCAAGATCGACAAGGGCGTGCTTGGCAGCTTCGACCTGACGCGCGCGCTGCAGACAGGCGGCGCGCAGAGCACCGGCCGGACCGTGTTCAATGAAATGACCGGCAAGGGCGTCTACGACAAGGGCGTGGTTCAGCTGCGCGACATCAGCATGACCGCCGGTTCCATGAATGCGGGGGCGAGCATCGACATCGACGCCGAGGGCGGCCTTTCAGGGCGGGTGGCGGCCGACGTCAAGACGCCGACGCAGACCCTGCGCGCGGTACTCAACCTCTCGGGCAAGGTGCAGAGTCCCGTCATCAGGAAGTGATCACGCCCACCGTTTTGCGCCTGCGCGGCGGCCGCGCGCTGTCGGATTTCCGTCTTGCAAAGCTGATCCGGGATCTGGGGAACGCGCAGCCCGCCGTGCGCGGGGTGACCGCGGAGTTCTGGCATTTCGTGGAGGCCGACGGAGCCCCGGGCGAGGCGGAGGTTCGGCTGCTCGAGCGGCTGCTGCGCTACGGCGCTCCGGCGGCCGGCGCGCCCGAAGGCGAGCGCTTCCTCGTGGTGCCGCGGCTCGGCACGGTCTCTCCCTGGTCGTCGAAGGCCACCGACATCGCGCGTAACTGCGGGCTCGCGAGCGTCCGGCGAATCGAGCGCGGAATCCTGTTTTTTGTCGATGCGAAGAGCAAGATCGACAGAAACGGCATTTCCCCGCTGCTTCACGATCGAATGACCGAAACCGTCCTCGCTTCCCTCGAGGAGGCGGACGGCTTGTTCGCGCATGTCGCGCCGCGCCCGCTCGGACGGGTGCCGCTCGCCAGGCTGGAGGAGGCGAACGCAAGCCTGGGACTGGCGCTGAACGACGAGGAAATCGCCTACCTGCGCGACGCTTTCCGTCGCGTCGGCCGCGATCCCACCGACGCCGAGCTCACCATGTTCGCCCAGGCGAACTCCGAGCACTGCCGGCACAAGATCTTCAACGCCGACTGGATCGTCGACGGCGAGAAGATGGACCGCTCGCTGTTCGCGATGATCCGCCACACGCACGCGACCAGCCCGCAGGGCACCGTGCTCGCGTATGCGGACAATGCCGCGATTCTGGAAGGTTTTGATTCGAAAAGATTTTATTCGGGGCCGGACGGAACCTATCGCTCGCACGACGAACTGACCCATTACGTCGCCAAGTGCGAAACGCACAACCATCCCACCGCGATCTCGCCGTTTCCGGGCGCGGCGACCGGGGCGGGCGGCGAGATCCGCGACGAAGGCGCGACAGGGCGCGGCGCAAAGCCGAAGGCCGGGCTCGTCGGCTACTCGGTGTCGAACCTGCGCATTCCGGGATGGCGCCAGCCCTGGGAGGAGAGGGACTACGGGCGTCCGGGGCGGATCGTCCCGGCGCTGCAGATCATGGTGGACGGCCCGAGCGGCGCGGCCTCGTTCAACAACGAGTTCGGCCGGCCGAACCTGGCGGGCTACTTCCGCAGCTTCGAGCAGGAAGTGGGCGGCGCGCAGCGCGGCTACCACAAGCCGATCATGCTGGCGGGCGGGGTCGGCAACATCTCCGCGGAGAACGCCGCCAAGAAAACCTTCGAAGAGGAGACGCTCCTGATTCAGCTGGGCGGGCCCGGGATGCTGATTGGCATGGGCGGCGGCGCCGCCTCGTCCATGCGCGCCGGCGCGAACACGGAGGACCTCGACTTCGACTCCGTGCAGCGCGGCAATGCCGAGATCCAGCGGCGCGCGCAGGAGGTCATCGACCGCTGCTCGCAGCTGGGCGCGGCCAACCCGATCCTGTCGGTGCACGACGTAGGTGCGGGCGGCCTGTCCAACGCCTTTCCCGAGATGGTGCACGCCGCCGGCTGCGGCGCCCGCCTCGAGCTTCGCGCCGCGCCTTCGGAGGACAGCGGCATGTCGCCGCGCGAGATCTGGTGCAACGAGGCGCAGGAGCGCTACGTGCTCGCGATCGCGCCAGGCAGCCTGCCGGCGTTCCAGGCGATCTGCGAGCGCGAGCGTTGCCCTTTCGCGGTATTGGGGTGCGCGACCGCCGACGGCAGGCTTCTGGTCGCCGACAGGAATTTCAACGACAACCCCGTGGATATCGATCTATCCATCGTGCTGGGCAAGCCTCCGAAAATGCTGCGCGACGTCAAGCGCGCCGCGCTGAGGCTGGAGCCGCTCTCGCTTGACGGCATCGAATTGAAGGAAGCGGCGTATCGCGTGCTGCGGCACCCGGCAGTGGCGGACAAGACCTTCCTCATCGCCATCGGCGACCGGACGGTGGGCGGCCTGTGCTCGCGAGACCCGTTCGTCGGCCCCT
>JAYRND010000171.1:0-5020 GCA_041904885.1 Burkholderiales bacterium | reverse complement strand
GTTCTGGAACAGCACCATGTTGTTGATGATCTTCATGGTCTGGCCGGCGCCCGGGCCGCCGCACAGGGTGATGTCGGTGGCGAAGCACTCGAGCAGCGGCTTGATGCGCGCGAACACCTTGTCGTTGGCGCCCACCATCACCGACAGAGTGCCGTCCGCCGCCGCCTGGCGCGTGCGCGCCACCGGCGCGTCGGCGAACTGGATGCCGCGCGCCGAGAACCGCGCGCTCAGGTCGCGCGCCACGCTGAGCGGCGTGGTCGAGAGGTCGACGACCAGGCCGCCGGGCTTCAGGTGGGTGAGCAGGCTGCCCGCGCCCAGGCATACCGCGGTCACCTCCGGCCCGCCCGGCAGCGACAGGAACACGATGTCCGCGTGCTCCGCGACGTCGCGCACGGACTCGGCGGGCGCGACGCCCGGCTCGTCCATCTGCGCGAGTATTTCCAGGTCGCCGTCGAAGGCGCGCACCTCCTGGCCCGACTTGGCCGCGAGGTTGCGGCAGATCGGCGCGCCCATGGTCCCCAGGCCGATGAATCCCAGCATCATCCCTCCCGCTCTTCGCTCTGCGCTTTTTCCTTCAGCACCGCCAACGCGTCCACCGCCACCACGCCCCGTCCCCGCACGATCACCGGGTTGGCCTCGGCCTCGCGCACCGGCCGACCCGCGATCAGCGCCAGCCTTGACATCGCCGCCACCGCCCTCGCCAGCGCCGCCACGTCCCCCGCGGGGCGCCCGCGGTAGCCGCGCAGCACGGCGAGTCCCCTGACGCGGCCGATCATCTCCAGCGCCTCGGCCTCGCCCACCGGCGCAAGGCGCACCACGGCGTCATTGTAGAGTTCCGTCAGGATTCCGCCCGCGCCCACCAGCACCAGCGGCCCGACGACCGGGTCGTCGCGGTAGCCGACGATCGCCTCGCCCAGGCCTGATTCCATCCTCTGGACCAGAAGTTTCCCGCCTTTCCTCGAGACAATAGCTGCCGCTTTCGCGAATTCGTCGGCGTTTGCGATGCCGAGCGCGACCCCGCCGATGTCCGACTTGTGCGCCACGCCCGCGTCGAGGATCTTCACCGCCACGGGATACGGCAGGGCGTGCGAATAGTCCGGGGCGCGGGCGATCGCCGATTCGACGACCGGGATCCCAAGGGTTTTGAAGAGCTTTAGACCCTGCTCTTCATCCAGATTGCCCTTGAACGGCAATTCCTCGGGCCACGGGATGGCTGCCCCTCCGCGGAATTGCCGGGGAGACCTCCATGAGAAATAGGCGTGCAAAGCGTCGGCGCAGGCCTCGGGCGTGCGGAAGGCCGCGATGCCGGCCTCGGCGAGCAGCGCGAGCGATCGGTCCGCCTGCGGGGTCATGAATACGGCGAGCGGCTTGCCCTTGCCGGCCGCGGCATGCGCCTTGATGATCGGCTCGACGGCGTGCTGCGGGTGGAATTGCGCCGAGGAGCCCACTACCGCGAGCACCGCGTCGCACTCCGGCAACGCGAGGAGCTCCTCCACCACCGCCCCATAGCCCGCCGCCCGCTTGCCCATCGTCAGATCGATGATCGGCGAGCGCGGGTCGGGCGACGCGGTCTCGATGCCGTGGATGCCGAGCCGGTCGACCACCGTGGCCGCGCCGCCGCCGGTGGTCGTCACCACCCCGACCTTGAACGGCCGCACTGCGTTTTCCTTCGTCGGCGGCCTGCGCCCCGCGAGCATCGGGCCGATCTCGATCAGCGTCTCCAGCAGGTCCACGCGCAGGATGCCGCAGGCCCGGAAGTACGCATCCAGCGCCGCGTCCTCGCCGGCCAGGGCGCCGGTGTGCGAGCGCGCGAGCCGCTCGCCGAGCTTCGAGCGGCCGAGCTTGTAGGCGACCACCGGCTTGCCCGCCGCGTGCGCGGCCCGCACCCCGCGAGCAAGCGAATCCGCGTCGCGGATTGTTTCCAGAAACAACAGGAGGGTCCGCGTCTCGGCGTCCGCCGCCAGCATCTCGACGATTTCGCCCACGCCGATGTCGGCCTCGTTGCCGACCGAGACCAGCTTCGCGAAACCCAGGCCGCGCGCCGTGCCGCGCGAGAGCACGGTTCCCAGCATGGTGCCGCTCTGCGAGACGATGCTCGTAGAGCCCGCGGGCGGGATGTCCATGTCGAGCACGGCGTTGACCGTGAGCGGGCAGCGGCCGGCCAGGTTGATCATTCCCATGCTGTTCGGCCCGAGAAGGCGCACGCCCAGCTCCCGCGCGCGCGCGGCGAGCCGCTGCTGGCGCTCCATGCCCGCGCCGCCCGCGTCGGCGAAGCCGTCGGTGAAGATCGTAGCCACCGGCACGCCCTTGCGGCTGCAATCCTCGAGCGCCGACTCGACGTCCTCGACCATGATGAAAGCGTGGTCGACCGGGGCCGGGATTTCGGCGACTGTCTTGTATGCCTTTACATTGAGAATTTCCTTCCTGGAAGGATTCACTGGAAAAACCTCTCCGGCAAACCCATGCCTATTCAGATAACGCTGCGGGCGGGCCGTGTTCTTTGCCTCGTCCCCGGAAGCGCCCACGAGGGCGACCGAGCGCGGCGAGAACAGGGCCTGCGCCAAGGTCATGGCGCCAGGGATTTCTCGGCTTCGAGTTTCCAGAGCTTCTGCAGCTGCGCCCGGGCCTTGCCTTCACCAATGACCGGAACCGCGAGCTCCAGGTATTTCGCCTCCAGCTGCGCGTCCGAGAGCGGCGCCTCCGGGTCTCCAATCCGCGTAGGCTGGAGGAACTCCTCCTCGCGACCGTCGCTCGCGCGGATCGCCACGCGCGCCGCGCGCTGGCGAGGGAAGGCGGCGTCGAGCTCCGGGTCGATGGCGACCGAGATCCGCTCCATCAGCGAGCGCGTCTGCGGGTCGCCCAGCCGGGGCGGCTCGAAGGCGGCCAGCCGCACGCTTCCATGCACGAGCGCGCTCGCGACCACGTACTTGAGCGAGAAGCGCGCCTCGGCCGGCGTCGCGGGCGACTCGTATCCCGACACTTCCTTGGCCGCGCGGTAGCTGCCCACCCGCACGCGCTCGATGTCGCGCGCGGCGACCTTCATGCGCTCCTGCAGGGCGAGCGCGCCGTCGATGGCGGCGAAAGTGTGGCCGCAGCAGGTGTGGTTCTTGAACGTCATCTGGCAAATGTTGAATGTTTTCCCCAGAGTGGAAAAACTTTTCTGCCAGTCCGGGCCGTCCGACATGGCGGCGCCGAAGCCCGCCTCGCCGTCGATGACGTCCAGCGACCCGGTCACGCCCTCGCTCGCGGCGAGCGCCGCAGTGAGACCCGCCTCCGCGGCATGGCCCGCGTGCAGGGGCTTGGACATCGAGTCCATGCGGAACGCCTGCTGCAGGCCGGCCGAAAACGTGGTCGCCGTGGCAAGCGCGTGCGCGAAGCGCTTCGCCTCCAGCTGCAGCAGCTCCGCGGCCGCCGCGCAGGCGCCGAACACGCCGATGGTGCCGGTGTTGTGCCAGTACCGGTAGTGCGCCTTGCCCATCGCGGCGCCGATGCGCGTCGAGATCTCGTAGCCGACGGTCACCGCGCGCAGGAACTGCGCGCCGCTCGCGCCGCGCGCCTGCGCGAGCGCGAGCGCCGCTGCAATCGTCGGCGCGCCCGGATGGTAGATGCCGTCGCGGAAGATGTCGTCCACCTCCACCGTGTGCGCGGCCGCGCCGTTGATCAGGGCGGCCGCGCGGACCGTGGCCTTGCGACCCAAAGCAAGGCTCGCCTTTCCCCGATCGAGCTCTTCCTCCAGGGCCGATTCCAGCATCGTCGCAGGCGCGACCACGGCCCCCGGCAACAGGGCCGCGGTCCAGTCGATGACCGCGCGCTTCGCGTGGTGCAGCACTTCCGGCGAGAGCGGAGCGGCGCGCGAGGCCTCGGCCCAGGCGGCCAGCTGTTCTACGGCCCGGGTCACGTCAGCCGGAGCGCGGCCGCGGCGATGCGGTCGCAGGCGCGCTCGAGATAGTCGAGGGCGGCGGCGAAGGAGACGCGGAAATACGGCGACAGCCCGTAGCCCGCGCCGTTGGGCAGCGCCACGCCCGATTCGAGCAGGTAGGCGGTGACGTCGGCGTCGGTCTCCAGCACCCCGCCCTGCGGCGTGCGCTTGCCCAGCCACCCGGCGCAGGAAACGTAGACGTAGAACGCGCCCGCGGGTGGCGTGCAGGCGAGCCCGGGCACGGCGTTGATGCGCGGCACGATGGCGTCGCGACGCGCCTCGAAGATCGCGCAGCGCTCGCGCACGATGTCCTGCGGCCCGTTGAGCGCCGCCACCGCCGCCGCCTGGCTGACGGAGGAAGGATTCAGCGAGCTCTGCGCCTGCAGGCGCGCCATGCCGCGGATCAGTTCCGCGGGGCCGGCGCCATAGCCCAGCCGCCAGCCGGTCATGGCGTAGGTCTTGGATACGCCGTTGACCGTGAGCGTGCGCGACGCGAGCTGCGGCGCGACCGCGGCCAGCGTGGCGAAGCTGCGGCCGTCGAACAGGACGTGCTCGTACATGTCGTCGGCGATCGTCCAGACCTGCGGGTGGCGCTCCAATACCCTGGCGAGCGCGATCAGCTCCTCTGCCGAATACACGGCTCCGCTCGGATTGGAGGGCGAATTCAGCATCAGCCACTTGGTGCGCGGCGTGATCGCCGCCTCCAGCTCCGCCGGCCGGAGCTTGAAGCCGTGCTCGGCGCTCGTGGGCACCCAGACGGGCACGCCGCCCGCGTAGTGCGTGATGTCTGCGTAGGCCACCCACGAGGGCGCCGGAATCACCACCTGGTCGCCCGCATCGAGCGTGGCCATGAGCGCGTTGTGCAGCACCTGCTTGCCGCCCGCACCAGCGGAAATGTTCTCCGGCTTGAACTCCAGGCCGTTCTCGCGCCGGAATTTTGCGACGATCGCCGCTTTCAGCTCGGGCGTGCCGTCCACCGGCGTGTAGTGCGTCTGCCCTGCCTTCATGGCGCGGTGCGCCGCCTCGATGACGTGGTCCGGCGTGTTGAAGTCGGGCTCGCCCTGCGCGAGCTCGAGGATGTCCATGCCCTGCGCGCGCAGC
>JAYRND010000170.1:0-3399 GCA_041904885.1 Burkholderiales bacterium | reverse complement strand
CGAAGACCTGGCGCTACCTCGGCAAGTCGCCGGCGCGCCTCGACGTACCCGGCAAGGTGGATGGCTCGGCGCGCTTCGGCATCGACGTGCGGCTGCCGGGGCTGCGCTACGCGGCGATCCGCCACGCGCCGCAGTTCGGCGCGCGCGTGCAATCGGTGACGGAGAAGGCCGGCTTCCGCGCGAAGGGCGTGGAGGGCCAGGTCAACCTGGGCAACGCGGTGGCCGCGGTCGCCGACTCCTGGTGGTCGGCCAAGCAGTCGCTCGAGCAGCTCGACATCCGCTTCGCCGGCGGCAGCGAAGCGAACGACGCGCAGATCTACGCGGCGTACGGCAAGGCGCTGGACGAGCCGGGGCGCGCGCACGCGTTCGAGAAGTCGACACGGCTTGCCGATGCCAAGACGGCGGCGGCGAAGAAGCACGCCGCCGAGTATCGCGTGCCCTACCTTGCGCACGCCTGCATGGAACCGCTGAACGCGACCGCGCGCCTTGCCGACGGCAAGCTCGAGATCTGGTGCGGCAACCAGGCGCCGAACCTGGTGCGCGACCTGTGCGCGAAGGCCTGCGGCCTGGCCGCCGACCGGGTGGAAGTGCATACGACGCTGCTCGGTGGCGGCTTCGGCCGGCGCGCCGACTTCGACTACGCCATCCAGGCCGCCCGGATCGCGGCGGCCTTCCCCGGCAAGCCGGTGCAGCTGATCTGGCCGCGCGAGGAGGACATGTCGCAGGACGTCTACCGCCCCTCGGCGCTCGCGCGCTACGAGGCCGGGCTGAACGCAGACGGCAGCGTAGCGTTCTGGCACGCGCGCTCGGCGCACTCGTCGCCGGGGCGCGACTTCGCCCTGCGCAACATCCCCTACATGGCGAACGACCAGCCGGACCACACCGCGGTCGAGGCCGCTGCGGGGCTGCCCTACGCGCTCGGCGAGCGCCAGGTCGAGTACGCGCGCGTGGACGCGCCGGTGCCGGTCGGCTTCTGGCGCTCGGTTAACAATTCCCAGAATGGATTCTTCGTGGAGTGCTTCGTCGACGAGCTGGCGGGCGTCGCGGGCAAGGACCCGTTCGAGTTCCGCCGCGCGCTGCTCGCGAACGCGCCGCGCCATCGCGCGGTGCTGGAGAAGGTGGCGCAGATGAGCGGCTGGGGCCGGGACGCGCCCGGCCGGCACAAGGGTATCGCGCTGGTCGCCTCCTTCGGCTCGATCGTCGCCGAAGTGGTGGAAGTCTCGGGCAGCCCGGCCAAGGACCTGCGCATCGAGCGCGCCTGGGTCGCGGCCGACTGTGGGCTCGCGCTCGATCCACGCAACGTGATGGCGCAGCTGCGCTCTGGCGTTATCTATGGACTGTCGGCGGCGCTGTGGGGCGGGATCGGCATCGAGAAGGGCCGCGTCCAGCAGTCCAACTTCCACGACTACCGCGTGCTTTCGCTTGCCGATGCGCCGCCCATCGAGGTGGCGCTCGTCTCGCAGGGCTCGCCCATGGGCGGCGCAGGCGAAATCGGCGTGCCGCCCTCCATGCCCGCGCTTGCCAACGCGGTGTCGCGCGCCACCGGCAAGCGGGTGCGCGCGCTGCCGATCCTGTCCGGATGACTGCGGGGGGCTATGCGCGCGCGGCGTTCGCGCCGGCGATGCGCCCGAATACCGAGCCGTTCGTGAGCCCCGTCCCGCCGGGGTAGTTGAACCAGAAGATGCCGCCGACCAGTTCGCCCGCGGCAAACAGGCCGGGGATCGGCGCGCCATCCGACGAGATCACCTGCGCGTCGGGGTTGATCTTGAGGCCGCCGAAGCTGAAGGTGATGCCGCAGGTCACCGCGTAGGCCTCGAAGGGCGGGGTGTCCAGCGTGTTCGCCCAGTTGGATTTATTAATCTTTAAATTTTTTGTACATCTTCCGTCTTTGACATTGGGATTGAACGGAATGTCCGTCTGCACCGCCGCGTTATACGCACGGAGTTCTTCCAGCGCATTCTTTTGGTCGGTATCTTCAAGCTTCGAAACCAGTTCTTCCAGGGTGTTGCCGACGCGCTTGGTGACCTGCTTGATCTTGTACTCGTCGCGCAGCTGCGCCTTCACCTTGGCGTCGAAGATCTGCCAGGCGAACTGGCCCGGCTGCGCGAGGATGACGCGGCCGTACTTGGCGTAGGTGTAGTTGCGGAAGTCCGCGCCTTCGTCGACGAAGCGACGGCCCTCGGCGTTGATGTACACGCCCCAGGGAAAGGAATGCTTCTGGAACTGGTCGCCGATGGCGAGGTCGCCGAACTCCGGCGCGTTGCGCTCCCAGGCGACCGCGTGGCAGCCCGACCAGTTGCCCGCGGCGGCCGCGCCCGCTTCGAGGCCCATGCGGATTCCGTCGCCCGTGTTGAACATCGTGCCGCGCACCTTGGCCAGCTCCCAGCCGGGCCCCAGGTAGCGGGTGCGCCACTCCGGGTCGGACTGGAAGCCGCCGGCAGCCAGGATTACCGCCTTGGTTTTCAGTTCGAGGGTTTTGCGATCTTTCCGGACGCGAATCCCCGTGATTCCGGAATCATCGCTAAGCAGGCCAAGGGCCCTGGCGTTGTACCAGACCTCGACTCCGTTCTTTCGCGCGAGGCTCGTGAGCGACTCGACCAGCCCGGGCCCGCCGCCCACCGCTTCCACGGTGAGGCCGCCCCAGAACTTGAACCTGCCGCCGACGTTGAACGCCTGCCGGCCCCAGGCGGCGGTGAAGCGCATGCCCTTCTTGCGCATCCATTCAATTGTTGAAAGAGAATTTCGAACCAAAAGCTCAGTCAAATCGGGATCGCACCTGTATTCCGTCACGCGCGCCATGTCGTCGAGGAACTGGTCCTCGGGGTACGTGCCGAAGTCGGTGCGCGCGATCTCCTCGGCGCTCAGGTCCGGGATCACGCGCTTGAGGTCCTCCACGCCGTTGTACGCGCAGCGCATCAGCCCCGCGGTGAAGCGCGAATTGCCGCCCGAGAGGTCTTCCGGCGCCCGTTCCAGGACCAGCACCTTCTTGTTGTGTTCGGCGGCAGAAAGAGCAGCGCACAACGCTGCGTTGCCGGCGCCTACGACGATCACATCCCAGGCCTCCACCACGATTCTCCTTTTCCGATCAGAACTGCGCCGTGTATTGCGCCGGGTCGATGCGCGCGCCGACGACCAGCGGCCGGTCGGCCGGGCGCGCACCGGCCAGAATCTTCTGTAGCGAGGCCGCGTCTTCCACCATGATTCCCTCGCAGCCCATCGCCGGCGCGAGCCGCGCCAAATCGGTCGGGTCGATGAGCGTGCCCCAGCTCGGGTAGCTGCGGTTCGACTGCTTGATCTCGATGCGGTTAAGGCTGCCGTCGCAAAACACCACCACCAGGATGCCGAGCCCGAGGCTCGCCGCGAGGCGCAGCTCGCCCTGCACCATGGCGAGGCCGCCGT
>JAYRND010000169.1:0-8050 GCA_041904885.1 Burkholderiales bacterium | reverse complement strand
TGTCCTGGACCGGATTGAGGATCAGGCTCGCGCCCGGTTCGGTCGCCAGCCGCGTGCGCAGCCGCGCCACTACCCTGTCGGCGCTGTCGGCCCGCTCGGCGAGCGGCTTGAGCTTCACGAACAGGGAACCCGTGTTGCCCCCGCCCGTGAAACCGACCACGTTCTCAACCGCCGGGTCGGCGCGCACGATGTTGACGAAATCGTCCAGCTTCTGCCGCATCGCAGCGAACGAGATGCTCTGGTCCGCCTGGATGCGCCCCGTCAGCTGGCCGGTGTCCTGCTGCGGGAAGAAGCCTTTCGGCACGACCACGTAGAGAACGACGTTGAGCCCCACCGTGCCGACCAGGATCAGCGCGATCAGCGGCGCCCGATTCAGCGCCCACACCAGGCTGCGCTCATAGCCCCGCAGCAGGGCGGCGAACGCGCGAGCGCTCCACCGATGCAGCCGGCCCTCCCTGCGCTCGGCCTGCGGCTCGAGCAGCCGGGCGCACAGCATGGGCGTGGCGGTCAGCGACACCAGCAGCGAGACCAGCACCGCGCCCGACAGCGTCACGGCGAATTCGCGGAAGAACATGCCGACGTAGCCGCCCATCAGCAGCAGCGGGATGAAAACGGCGACCAAGGAAAGCGTCATCGCCACCACCGTGAAGCCCACCTCTCCGGCGCCGACCCGCGCCGCCTCGCGCGGCGCCATGCCGTTCTCGATGTGCCGGACCGTGTTTTCCAGGACCACGATCGCGTCGTCAACCACGAAGCCGGCCGCGATCGCCAGTGCCATCAGCGTCACGTTGTTGAGGCTGTAGCCGCACAATTGCATGATACCGAATGTCGCGATGAGCGATACCGGCACCGCGACGCTGGGAATGAGCGCCGCGCGGATGTTGCGCAGGAACAGGAACACCACCAGCACGACCAGCGCCACCGACAGCACCAGCGTCCTGCCGGCGTCGCGCATCGAGGCGCGGATCGTGACCGTCCGGTCCATCGTCACCGCCAGGTCGATCGCGCTCGGGATGGAGGCGCGCAGCACGGGCAGAAGCGCGTTGATGCGGTCCGCCGTCTCGATGACGTTGGCATTCGGCTGGCGGCTGATCGTCACCAGCACCGAAGGCCTGCCGTTGGACGATCCGGCGTTGCGCAGGTCCTGCACGGAATCGACGACTTCCGCCACGTCGGTCAGGCCGACCGGCGCGCCGTTGCGATAGGCGATGACCAGCGGGATGAAGTCCGCCGCGCTCCTCGCCTGGTCGTTGGCCTCGACCTGCCAGTAGCGCCCGCCCTCCTCTACGGCGCCTTTCGGGCGGTTGGCGTTTTCCGCCGAGAGCGCGGCCCGCACCTCCTCGAAGCCGATGCCGTACTTGAACAGCGCACGCGGGTTGATCTCGACGCGCACCGCGGGCAGCGAGCTGCCGCCGACCTGCACCTGGCCGACCCCTTCGACCTGCGAGAGTTTGGGCGCGATGACGGTCGCGGCCGCGTCGTACATCTGCCCCTGCGTCATCGTGCTCGACGTGAGGCCGAGAATCATGATCGGCGCGACCGCCGGGTTGACCTTGCGGTAGGTGGGATTGTTGCCGACGCCCGCGGGCAGCGAGCCGCGCGCGGCGTTCAGCGCCGCCTGCACGTCGCGCGCGGCGCCGTCGATATCGCGGTCCAGGTCGAACTGCAGGACGATGCGGGTGCTGCCCAGACCGCTCGCCGAGGTCATCTCGCTGATGCCGGCGATGCGGCCCAGCGACCGCTCCAGGGGCATCGCCACCGATGCGGCCATGATTTCCGGGCTCGCCCCGGGCAGCGACGCGGACACGGAAATCGTCGGCAGGTCGACCTGCGGCAGCGGCGCGACCGGCAGAAGCTCGAAGGCCGCGGCGCCGGCCAGCGTGACGCCGATCGTGAGCAGCGTCGTCGCGACCGGGCGGCCGATGAAGGGCGCCGATACGTTCATGCCGTCCGGGTCACGGCGTCCCGCCGCCGGAGGCGGCGGCCCGCATGCGCTCCCGCTCCTCGTGTTCCCTGGTCGCCAGCCGGTCGAACGCCAGGTAGACGACGGGCGTGGTGAACAGGGTCAGCACCTGGCTGACGAGAAGGCCGCCCACCATGGTGATGCCCAGGGGGTGGCGCAACTCGGCGCCCACGCCCCAGCCGATCATCAGCGGCAGCGCGCCGAGCAGCGCCGCCATCGTGGTCATCATGATCGGGCGAAAACGCAGCAGGCAGGCCTGGAAGATCGCCTCGCGCGGCGCGAGCCGCTGCTCGCGCTGCGCATCCAGCGCGAAATCGATCATCAGGATGGCGTTCTTCTTGACGATGCCGATCAGCAGGACGATGCCGATGATCGCGATCACACTGAGGTCGTGCCGGGAAACCATCAGCGCGAGCAGCGCGCCGACGCCTGCCGAGGGCAGCGTGGAGAGGATCGTAACCGGATGGATGTAGCTCTCGTAGAGCACGCCCAGCACGATGTAGACCGTAACGATGGCGGCGAGGATGAGCCACAGGTGGCTCACCGCCGATCCCTGGAAGGCGAGCGCCGTTCCCTGGAACCTGAGCTGCGCGCTCGCGGGAAGGCCGAGGTCGAGCTGTGCGGCCTCGACAGCCTTCACCGCGTCCCCCAGGGAAGCGCCGCGCGCCAGGTTGAACGAAACGGTGGCGGCGGAAAACTGGCCGACGCGGCTGATGACGAGCGGCGCGGAGCGCTCGGTCACCTTGGCCAGCGCCGACAGCGGCACCTGCTGCGTCTTGCCCGGGACGCCGCCCGGGCCGCGCAGGGTCCCCGGCAGGTAGACGTTCGCAAGCGCGTTCAGGCCATTGCGGAAATCGGACTGCACCTCCAGCACGACCCGGAACTGGTTGGTCTGGGTGTAGATCGTGGACACCGGGCGCTGGCCGAATGCGTTGTAGAGCGCGTTGCTGACCATGGAAGGCGTGATGCCGTACCGGGCCGCGGCGGCACGGTCGATCTCCACGTACGCCTGCAGGCCGCCCTCCTGCTGGTCGGTGACGACTTCCGAAACCCGGGGATCCTCCTGCAGGCGCTCGACGAGCTTCGGCACCCACTGGCGCAGCACTTCAGGGTTCGCATCCTCGACAGTGAACTGGTACTGGCTGCGGCTCACCCGGTCCTCGATCGTAAGGTCCTGCACCGGCTGCATGTAAAGGACGATGCCTTCGATGCCAGCGACCCGCTCCTGCAGTCGCCGGATGACCTCCGGAGCCCTGCCCTTGCGCTTGGAAAGTGGCTTGAGGTTGATGAGGAAGCGCCCGGTGTTGAGCGTCGGGTTGCCGCCGTCGACGCCGATGAACGACGACAGGCTCTCGACCGCCGGGTCCTCCAGGATCGCCTTCGCCAGCGCCTGCTGGCGCTCGGCCATCGCGGCAAAGGAGATCGTCGGCGAGGCCTGCGAGATGCCCTGGATCGCGCCCGTGTCGTGCACCGGGAAGAAGCCCTTGGGGATGACCACGAACAGCAGGATGGTCAGCACCAGCAGGCCGATTGCGACGAGCAGCGTCGGCCCCTGCCGGTCGAGGACCCAGTCCAGCGCGCGCGCGTAATGCGAGATGACCCGGTCGAACCATTCGCCGGTACTGCGGTAAAAGCGCCCCTGCTCGCGCTCGGGCACGCGGCGCAGGAACCGCGCGCACATCATCGGCGTCAGCGTGAGCGAGACCACGCCGGAGATCAGGATCGCGACCGCGAGCGTGATCGCGAACTCGCGGAACAGGCGCCCGACCAGGTCGCCCATGAAGAGCAGCGGGATCAGCACCGCGATCAGCGACAGCGTCAGCGAGATGATGGTGAAGCCGATCTGCCTCGAGCCCTTCAACGCCGCCTGCAGCGGCGTGTCGCCGGCCTCGATGTGGCGCGAGATGTTCTCGATCATCACGATCGCGTCGTCGACCACGAAGCCGGTGGCAATGGTGAGCGCCATCAGCGTCAGGTTGTTGATCGAGAAGCCGGCGAGGTACATCGCCGCGAAGGCGCCGATCAGCGACAGCGGCACGGCCACGCTCGGGATCACGGTCGCCGACAGGTTGCGCAGGAACAGGAAGATCACCATCACCACCAGCGCGACGGCGAGCAGCAGCTCGAACTGGACGTCGCGCACCGAAGCGCGGATCGTGATGGTGCGATCGGTGAGCACCGTGACGTCGACCGCGGCGGGCAGCGAGGCCTGCAGCTGCGGCAGCACTCGCTTGATGCGGTTGACGACCTCGATGACGTTGGCGCCCGGCTGCCGCTGGACATTGACGATGACCGCCGGTGACTGGTTCGCCCATGCCGCCAGGCGCGCGTTCTCCGCTCCGTCCACGGCCTCCGCCACGTCGGCCAGCCGCACCGCCGCTCCGTTCCGGTAGGCGACGATCATGGAGCGGAATTCCTCCGCCGACATCAACTGGCCGTTGGCCTCGATGGTGGAGGCGCGCGTCGGCCCGTCGAAGCTGCCCTTGGACTGGTTGGAGTTGGCGTTGCCAATCGCGGCGCGCAGGTCCTCGAGCGACAGGCCGTAGGCGGCGAGCGCCGTCGGATTGGCCTGGATGCGCACCGACGGCCGCTGGCCGCCGCTGATGCTGACCAGGCCGACCCCGGAAATCTGCGAGAGCTTGGCCGCAAGGCGCGTATCGGCCAGGTACTGGATGTTCGGCAACGGCAGGGTCTTCGAGGTCAGCGCGAGCGTGAGGATCGGCGTATCGGCGGGGTTGACCTTGTTGTAGATGGGCGCCTGGGGCAGGTCGTTGGGCAGGTAGGTGGCCGCGGCATTGATCGCCGCCTGCACCTCCTGCTCGGCCGCATCCAGCGCGAGTTCGAGGTTGAACTGCAGGGTGATGACCGAGGCCCCGGCCGAACTGGTCGAGGACATCTGGTTCAGGCCGGGCATCTGGCCGAACTGCCGCTCCAGGGGCGACGTGATGGCGGAGGTGACGAGGTCGGGGCTCGCGCCCGGATACAGCGTGACTACCTGGATGGTCGGGTAATCGAACTTGGGCAACGTCGAAAGCGGCAGCGCCCGATACGCCACCACGCCCGCAAGCAGGATGGCGAACATCAGCAGCGAGGTCGCCACCGGCCGCAGGATGAAAAGGCGCGAGGGATTCATGGCCGGGCCGCGCCGCCCCAAGCGCTCAGGCGCCCCCTCCGGCGCGCGCGACGGGCTCGACCTTCGCCCCATCGCGCAACCTGTCCGCGCCGTCGATCACGACCTTCGCCCCGGCGGCAACGCCGCTCTCCACGGAGGTGACTTCTCCCTGCACCGGGCCAAGCTTCACGGGCGTGACCGCCACCGTCATGTCGTCCTTCACGACATAGACGAAGGTCCCGGCAGCGCCGCGCTGCACCGCCGCCGTCGGCAGGAGGATCGCGTTCGGCCGCGTCTCGAGAGGCAGGCGCACGTTGACGAACTGGTTGGCGAACAGGGTGCCGTCGGAATTGGGGAACTCGGCCTTGAGCTTGACGGTGCCCGTCGCGGTGTCGATCTGGTTGTCCGCCGTCAGCAACCTGCCGCTGCCCAGCTTCTCCTTTTGCGCGCGGTCGTACGCATCGACAGAGATGCGGTCGCCGGAGCGCAGCCGCTTCATCACCCGCGGCAGCACGTCTTCCGGGATCGGGAACACCACGCCGATCGGCTGCAGCTGCGTAATGACCACGATGCCGTTGGCGTCCGACGAACGCACGATGTTGCCCGGGTCGACCTGGCGCAGTCCCACCCGCCCGGTGATCGGCGCCACGATCTTGGCGTGGGTCAACTGCAGCTTGGCATTGGCGATTCCGCCCTGGTCGGCCTGCACCGCCGCTTCGTACTGCTTCAGCAGCGATTCCTGGGTGTCCACCTGCTGGCGGGAGATGGAATCCTGGGCGAGAAGCGTGCGATAGCGCTGCAGGTCGACGCGCGCGTTCTCCAGCAGCGCCTGATTGCGCGCGAGGTTCCCGCTTGCCAGCGTGAGCTGGACTTCGAACGGCCTGGGATCGATCTCCGCCAGCAGGTCGCCGGCGTTGACCATCTGGCCCTCCTCGAACGCGACGCGCATGATCTGGCCGTCGACGCGGCTGCGCACGAGCACGGTATTGAGCGGGGTCACCGTGCCCAGCGCAAACAGCTGGACGTCGAAGCTGCCCTGCTTCACAGCGGCGACACCGACGGGAATCGGGCGGGACGAGCCGCCGGCGCGCCCGCCCCTGTCGGCGCTCCGGCCAGCCTTGCCCCCGGAGTCCGACGGCCCGGAGCTCGCGTACCAGATCACGCCGCCCACCACGGCGATCGCCGCAATTGCCGCGATGATCCTGCCGCGCCCGCGTTGGCGACGCCCGGACGCAAGGCGGCCGGACCGCGCAGCGGCGGAATCGGCGTTCGAACCTGCGGGGTCGGTCATGGCGTCCTCGTGGCCCTTCTAGGCACCGCTCTCCAGCGATGAGCGGCGACGCATTATATTGGAGAGACCGAGGCTTGCGGAGACCACCCGCAGTAGGCGAAACTGCGGCGCTATTCATCTCCCGCCCGGGCCAGCGAGCAACCGCCCCGGTCGGCAACGAGTCAGGAAAAAAGCATGAAAGCGATCATCTTGAGCGCCGGCCAGGGGCGCAGGCTGCTGCCCCTCACCGAGCGGGTTCCGAAATGCATGCTCCCGGTGCAGGGCCGTCCGCTGATCGCCTGGCAGCTCGACGCGCTGCTGCGATGCGGTATCGGGGAAATTGCCGTCGTCGTGGGCTACGGAGCGGACGCGGTCGAGGCGGGGCTTGCCGGATTCGGCCGTCCGCAGCAGATACGCGCGGTCTACAACCCGTTTTTTGCCATGACCGACAATCTGGTGAGTTGCTGGGTGGCGCGCCCGGAGATGCAGGGCGAATTCCTGATCCTGAACGGCGATACGCTGTTCGAGGTGCCCGCGCTCGAGCGCCTGCTCTCGGCGCCCGAGCATCCGATCACGCTCGCGGTCAGCTGCAAGGATCGCTACGACGAGGACGACATGAAGGTCGTCCGCGAGGGCGATCGACTGCTGCGCGTTGGCAAGAAGCTGCCGCTCGACAGCGTCAACGCGGAGTCGATCGGCTTGATGACCTTTCGTGGCGAGGGCCCGAGGCTGTTCCGCGAGGCAATCGACCGCGCGATGCGCACGCCGGAAGCGCTGAAGCAGTGGTACCTGTCGCTGATCGACACTCTGGCGGCAACCGGCGCGGTCTACACGCAGGAGATATCAGCGCAGGGATGGGCCGAGGTCGACAGCGTTGCCGACCTGGAACGCGCGGCGACCGCCGGCTCGCCGTGGCTGGCGACAGCCAGGCGGCCCTCCGTGCCCGCGTAGCGGAGGCTCAGCCGGTTCGCGCGGCGATTTCGCGCGCCAATTCGAGGTCGGCTGCGCTGTCCACGTCGATCGCCGCCTCCGCGAAAGGCAGGATCACCGCCCCTGCGGCAATTCCGGTCTGCGCGGAAATCCGGCGCACCGCGTCCGCGAGGCTCAGCCAGCCGAGCGCGTAAAGCAGCATCGCGGTCCAGCCGACCATGCCGACCACCCGGATCGGTTTTTTGCGCTGGTTTTCGACCCTCCCCCACTGGCCCGCCATGGCGCGTCCGCGCGGCGTGAGGAAGGCGAACAGATTGCACCCGCAATAGCCGCCATCGCTGAACCTCAGCACCGTGCGCCGCGTTCCGGGATGCGCCTTCGCCACGAGCGCATGGGGTGCAAGGCCGACGGCGACGTCGTAGCCGCCCGCCGCCGCTCCGTCGAGGAAATGGCGCACCATTTCCGGCCGCAGCAGTGCGTGATCGCAGGTCGTCAGCAGCACCGGCCGGTCCTCGGGCAGGCTGGCCAGCGCCGCCGCCGCGCTCGCCGAAGGCGAGTCCTTCGGGCCGATCCAGCGAATGCGCGCTCCGTCGATCAGCCCGCGCAATTCCGGCGAGTCGCGCAGCACCTCGGGCGCCGGGCCGCAAAGCAGGATGACGTCCACGCGGCCGCTCTGCTGGAGCGCGCGGACCACGCGCAGCACCATCGGCGTTCCCGCGACGGGCGTCAGGCACTTGGCCGCGACTCCGGCGGCCGCGGCGACGGGATCGCCCGG